>NZ_JBEYZF010000023.1:0-134115 GCF_040645915.1 Nonomuraea sp. NPDC046570
CAGGTCTCAGACACTGACCTGGATCACGGTCCCGACATCGCCGGGCCTCCCTTCTCGTGACCACTCAAAACGTGCGACCTCATGTCGCAACCGAACGTGTCCCCAGCCCCAAAGTGTGTGCCAGAGTCTGTCAGTTGATCCGGTCGGGATCGGGAAGGGTCCTGGCCGGTTCCTGAGCGTGCTCGGCGCGATGGGCCAGGCCATCGAGGATGAGTGCCAGTCCGGCCTCGAAAGCCGCTTGGTGGTCGATCGTCGGGACGTTGGCCGCGCGGGCTGTACTGGGGTCGGTGTCGGCTTGTTCTTCCAGGACACTGCCGACGGTGAAGCGGCTGGCGGCCATCATGGCCATCTGGGCGTCCTTCTCGGGCAGACCGGAGGCGGTCAGGAAGGCCATCTTGTGGGCGATCCGGTCGAGGTCGGCCGGGCCGGGACTGGATCCGGAGTGCAGGCGTGCGCCGTCACGGCGCATCAGCAGGGTGCGCCGGAAGCTGCGCGTGTTGTCCAGGAACCATTCCCGCCAGTCCTGGCCGGGGGCCGGTAGCGGTGCTGTGGCGTGCGGCGCCATGGCGGCCTCGGCCATGGCGCTGAGGAGTTCCTTCTTATTCCGGAAGTGCCAGTAGAGCGACGGCTGCTCAACGCCCAGGCGTCTGGCCAACTGCCTGGTGCTGATGGCGTCCAGGCCGACCTCGTCGAGGAGGTCCAGCGCCTGGGCGATGACGGTCTCTCGATTCACTTTCACCACCTTTGACAAACTATCACCGATAGAGTTCCCTGATGGATGAACCTATCAGTGATAGATAAGGAGGTCGATGACATGGCTCTCGCATCGGGAACCCGCTCCTTGAAGATCCTCATCTGCGGCGGCGGGATCGCCGGGCAGGCGCTGGCCTACTGGCTTGCCCACGGCGGTCACCGGGTGAAGGTCATCGAGCGCTTCCCGGCGCTGCGGGCCACAGGCGCCCAGGTCGACCTGCGCGGCCAGGGCATCGAGGCGATCGAGCGCATGGGACTCATGGGCGCCGTCCGGAACAAGCTCGTGGACGAGGCGGGCGTCGCGTTCGTGAACGCCTGCGGCAAGGCCAGGGCGACGATCATGGCCAACACCTCCGGGCAGGGCCGCCAGACCCTGACGTCGGAGTACGAGATCATGCGCGGCGACCTGGTGCGCATTCTCAACGACGCGACGAAGGACAACGTGGAATACGTCTTCGGCAAGAGCGTGGACGGCTTCGATCAGGATGAACACCAGGTCGTCGCGCACTTTTCCGACGGATCATCGGAGGAATTCGATCTCCTGGTCGGCGCGGACGGGCAGGGATCGCGACTGCGGCGGGCGATCCTCTCTGAGGGATTCGACCCGTATTGGCGGGTCGGCATCCACATGGCCTACTGGTTCGTCTCGCGCATCGCTTCCGACAGCAACATCCGCGACAGCTACATAGTCCCGGGCGGGCGCCAGATCATGCGCCGCAGCCACAATCCGAGCGAGACGCAGGTCTACTTCGTGATGAGGGAAGACTCCGAGGAGGCTTCAGCGATTCACCGCGAGCCCATCGAGCGCCAGCAGGAGTTCTGGGCCGGCAGGTTCGCCGGCGCCGGATGGCAGACCGAGCGCTTCATCGACGGCATGAAGACCAGCCCGTTCTTCTACTCCCAGGAGATCGTCCAGGTCCGCATCGACACCTGGTCCAAGGGCCGCGTGGTCCTGGTCGGTGACGCCGCCCACTGCGCCTCCCCCTGTAGCGGCATGGGCGTCTCCGGCGGCCTGGTGGGCGCCTACGTCCTGGCCGGAGAGATCAACCAGCACCCCGATGACCTGCCGGCGGCGCTGGCGAACTATGACACGATGCTGAGACCCTTCGCCGAGGAGATCCAAGGCCAAGTCAACCCGCGCCTCCTACGGTTGGGCATGCCCATGACCCAGCGCGCGATCGACGCCTTCCTCACCGTCACCGGGCTGGCCACCGCGCTACACATCCCCGACCTTGTGGCACGTTTCTTCAAGGAGGACCGCGGTGGAGACTGGCGACTCCCGGACTACCCACAACTCCAAGCCGCCTAGCCGCCCGCGTCAGGTCGGTGCCTGGCGCACCCGCGAGGTGTCGGGATTAGGAGATTTCCCGACACCGTGTCGGCCCAGCACCTTGCCTGCGGCGTCGGCGATGCGGATGGTGTGGCCGACGATGGCTTCGTCCAGGAGCCTGGTGAAGCCGGTGCGGTCGAGGGCGTGGCGCTGGCGGGCGTCGGTCTGCTTGTCGGTGGAGTGACGCAGACAGATCCGGTCGACCATTCGCCTCTCGGCCTCCCTCGGGGTGGGCCGGGTGGTGCCCGGCTGTCCCGCCTCACGAGACCTTGCCCCTGCCTCACCGGGCCTTCTTCTGTTCGCATGCCGGGGGCAGGCTCTCGTGAGACCGTCCGGCCCTACCACGCACACGGGTCCAGCACGAAGACGGGGATCACACGGTCGGTCTCCTCCTGGTATTCCGCGTATGTCGGATACGCGGCGACCGCGCGCTCCCACCACTCGGCCCTCTCGTCCCCGGTAACCTCACGGGCCGTCATGTCCTGGCATACGGCGCCGTCCCGGAGTTCCACGTGCGGGTCGGACCTGACGTTGAAGTACCAGTCCGGATGACGCGGGAAGCCACCCTTCGAGGCTACGGCCGCATACCGTCCCTCGTGCTCCACGCGCATCAGCGGGATCTTACGAAGCCTGCCGCTCCGCGCACCGCGCGTCGTGAGAATGACGACGGGCAGGCCCGTGTCCCAAAGCGTCGTCCCCCGCGTGCCGCCCGAACTCTCGTACAACTCGACCTGTTCGCGTATCCACCGAGCCGGACTCGGCCCGTACTCGCCCTCAAGAGGCATGGTGGCCACCCCGTCATCGCTTGCGGATTATGCTGCGCGGTCCAACCGTTCCATCGCAAGCGACCTGGTCCGAGCACCCTGCCCCGAGTAGCGACGACCAGATCGATCGAGACGCCGAGGAGCCGGAGATCTCAGTCCGCCTGGTCCGCGAGGAGTGTTCGCAGTACGCCTTCGCGCGATCGGATAATCTGCGTGTCTCACATGATCTGGCCCCTCTCGGCCGATCGGACCCAGGTCGAACGAGACGGGACACCGGCGGTGTCCGCAGGCCCATCCTAGGGGCGAAATGGGGAGGCGGAAATGTGGACCGGATCCGATTGGATCGATGTGTCGTTTCCGCCGGTCGGATCCGCCCTTGGGGGCGGAATCGACCAATTACGCCCCTACGGCCTTTGAGTTGACGCTGTGGATCATGCTCTCATCGCGCTGCCCTGTAGAGATCGTTTCTCGAAGCACTGAGATCACGGCCCGACACTCGGGCCCGTGCCACCACCCGCAAAGTAACTCTGCGTGATAATGGTGACAGCATGTGACTCGCGTGGACGCGCGGGACCATGAGCGAACCTTCCAAGGTCGCCATCACGGCAAAGGGAACGGTGGATGTCTGGCGTCAGATGACGAGGGTTTGGCCGTCGGCGGGTGCGTCCAGGAGCGCGGCGACGATCGTCAGCCCCTGTCTTACGCGCTCGTCGGAGATCTCGTGACTGAGGGAGAGACGAACAGCGGCGGGCGCCGCGGCTCCGGTGGCGAACGACTCGGCGGGATTGAGGAGTACGCCGGAGCGTTCGGCGGCGGCGGCGAAGGCTCTCGACGTCCAGTACTCCGGCAATTCAAGCCAGACGTGCGGGCCTTGCGGATGGGCGTGGTAGACATGATCGGAGAGCAGCTCGCGGGCCATGGCCTGCCGCCGTGCCGCGTGTGAGCGCTGCGCCTCATTGAGGCGCGTTGCCGTGCCGTCCTCGATCCAGCGGCTGGCGATCTCGGCCATCAGGGGCGGCGGCATCCATGACGAGACCGCGATGGCCGCGCTGATCGCCGGAAACAGCCGGTCCGGAGCGTGGACGTAGCCGACGCGGAGACCCGGCGCCATGGATTTCGAGACACTGGTGATGAAGACCGTGTGATCGGGCGCGAAGACCGCCAGCGGCAGTGGGCGGCCGTCCGGAAGGAAGCCAAAGACGTCGTCCTCGACGATCACGAGATCATGGGCGGCGGCGATCCGGGCGATGTGTTCCCGGCGGCCTTCGCTCATCGTCGCGGCGGTCGGCGTTTGCAGGGTCGGCGTGCAGTAGAGCAGCTTGGGTGCCGCCGACCGGCACGCGGTTTCCAGCGAGTCCGGCAAAAGGCCCTCGTCATCCATGGAGAGGGCGTGGATCTGGACACCGAGATGGCCGGCGAGCGCTTTGAGGGGTGCGTAGGTCAGCTGCTCGGTGAGCAGGGTGTCGCCGGGGCGGAGCAGGGCTAGCAAGGTCGCGCAGATGCCCTGCTGTGCCCCGTTGACGAGCATGATGCGTTCAGACTCTGCGGCCAGCCCCAGCTGGCACAGCCATGCGGCCCCGGCGTCGGCATGCCTGCCCCGCGCCTCACCGTTATCGAGAAGTGCACCGAGGTCCCGGCTCCGGGCGATCTCAGCAAGGGTCGCCGACAGCGCGTCCCCGGCCGAGCCGATGAAGGGCAGGCCCAGCGAAAGGTCGACCGGGCCGTCGAGACGTCGCGTCAACGCCACGGGGCCGTCCTGCGGCACGGCGTCAGCAGGACGGACGTAGGTACCCCGACCGACTTCGCCCACGACGTACCCGCGGCGTACCGCCTGCGAGTAGGCGCGCATCACCGTATTCGGGGAAAGGGCAAGTGCCTCGGCCAGATCCCGCTGCGGCGGCAGCCGGTCGCCTGCTTGTAGACGACCCGCGGCGATGTCCGCGCCAATCGCGTCGGCGATGGCCTGCGCTCTCGTCCCGGCAGCTCTTTCGATCGATGGAATCCACATTTCCATAGAGACAATCATACGATTGCATCGCTCATATTGCATCTATCAATCGATGTAATATGAGTCGCTCGGAAGCCGCGGACGGCGAGGTCGCGAGTATCTCGGTCGTCGTCATGACAAGGAGGACTCGACCATGGCCCGGACCTCGCACATCGCGCCCCGCACCGGCATCCTGCTGGCCTTCACCTGCCTGTTGCTGCTCGGCCTCATGCCTGTCATCTCCAATGGCCGCCCGGCCGGGGCCAGCGCCTTGACCTTCGCGCTCATCGTCTCCGTCTGGCAGTTGTTGTTCTCGTTGCCCCTGCAGATCCGCGAATGGCGTTCAGGAGAGCGCGGCCTGTTCCGGAAGGACTCGCCGCCGATGGCGGCGCGCCGCCTAGTGGCCATCACCCTGTTCACTGAGGTGATCTCAGCGAAATAGTTCGGACGAATGGGATTTCTTGGACGCTGCCGGTGAGCTTCCGGGCTTTTCGGGAGGAGTCGTCGAAGGCCGGAGACAGGTGTGGAGCCTCCGGTAGATGAGTTCTCACCACAAGAATTTCCAGCCGCCGAAAGGCTCCACGTGATTGCTCATCGTGCCACGCTCGACGTCTCCCAGGTACTCGTTCAGCACGTCGCCCGCCTCCTGTGCGAAGAACGCCGACTGCGCGGCACCCCGAAAGACAGCCGGGTCCTGAGCCCGTTCCGGCAGGCGGTCATGGTGCTGCGCTGGTTCCGCGGCGAGCACGACATCCCCAAACTCGGCCGCGATCATCGCGTCTCCCGGGCCACGGCCTACCGCTACATCCACGAGGGAATCGAGGTTCTCGCAGCTCGAGCACCAGATCTGCCCGAAGCTCTCGACCGCGCCCACGCCGACGGGCTGGCATACGTGATCCTGGACGGCACCCTGATCCCGATCGATCGCTGCGCCGAGCCGGCCCTCAGCGTCAAGGGCGAATCCATCGACGCCTGGTACTCGGGCAAGGCCCACCGACATGCCGGCAACCTCCAAGCGCTCTCAGCACCAGGCGGCCTGCCGTTGTGGATCGGCGAGGTTGAATCCGGCTCCGTCCACGATCTGACCGCCGCCCGCATGCACGTCTTGGGCGCGCTGTACGCCGCTGCCGCACGCGGCCTGCCCACCCTCGCCGACAGCGGCTACGACGGCGCCGGAATCGGCATTCACACACCGATCAGGCAGCCCGAAGGAAACCAGATCCTCAGCCCGGACAACCGCACCTACAACCGACTGCTACGAGCCCTGCGCTGTCTCGGCGAGCGCGGATTCGCCCTGCTCAAGGGGGGCAGCCGGAATACGGGAGAAAGACACCGCGGGCTGATGGGTTGATCGTTAAGGTGATCGTCGTCGTGTTGGTGACGGTCTCGGGGGTTGTGCGTGACCTCGATCGATCGGACCGCGTATCCGCGGTTTGGGCGGGTGGTGTCGGCGCGTGAGCTGGCCGAGGTGTTCACGCCGACCGATGCAGAGGTGGAGTGGGCGCGGGGCCGTACTCAGGACGAGCATCATCTGCTGGCGCTGGCAGTGTGGCTGAAGTCCTACCAGCGGCTGGGGTACTTTCCGAAGATCGCGGATGTCCCGCCGATTGTGGTCGCGCACATCCGTGGGGCGCTGAAGTTGGCCGATGAGGTGGAGCTGCAGCGGGCCGCGCCTATGACGGCCAGCCGGCATCGCGCGTTCGTTCGCGAGCGGTTGAAGGTGACCTATGAGCCGGCTCGGGTCCGGCAGATCGCCGAGGAGGCGATCCGCAAGGAGGCCCAGAGCAAAGACAACCCAGCGGATCTGATCAATGTGGCGTTGGAGGAGTTGGTCCGCGAGCGGTGTGAGCTGCCCGGCTATACCACGTTGGACACGATGGCCTCGGCGATCCGTACCGAGGTGAACGCGGGCATGTTCACTCTGGTCGCCGGGCGGCTGGACTGGGCTGCACAGACCCGTCTGGCCCGGCTGCTGGTGGTCGATCCGGTGAGCAGGCGCAGCGAGTTCGACCGGTTGAAGGACGTGGCCAAGGCCGCGTCGCTGGGCAAGTTCAAGCAGCGCCTGGTGCTGCTGGCCGATATCGACGCGATCGGGCCGACCCAGGAATGGCTGGAGGGGATTCCTCCCGGCAAGATCGCGCACTTCGCGGGCGAGGCCCGTGTCACCGACGCCGCCGACATGCGTAAGGTCGGCCAGGTCAAGCAGCTGACGCTGCTGGCGTGTTTCGCGAAGACGGTGGCGACCGGGGTCCGCGATGACGTGGTGACGATGTTCTGCAAACGGATGGCAGCGATCCACAAGAAGGGGCGCGACCATCTGGAGCTGCTTCGCGAGGCGCACCGAACCGAGTCCGAGCGGCTGCTGGGCGTGCTCGGCGAGGTGTTGTCAGTGGTCCGCGAGGCCACCGCCTCCGGTACGGACAGCCTGGCCGAACAGCAGCGCCCGACGTCGCGGGTGGACGACGCGGGGATGGCCGAACGAGCAGGGCGGCTGGTGCTCAAGACTCTGGAACAGGCCGGTGGGCTGAACGCGCTGGAGACTGCGCACGAGGCCGTGTCAGCCCATCACGGCAACAACTATCTGCCGCTGCTGGACCAGCACTACCGCTCCCACCGTTCAGCGCTGTTCACGCTGGTGGAGGCGATCAAGCTGGAATCCACCAGCGCCGATCGCAGCGTGCTGAAAGCAGTGCAGTTCCTGCGAGCGCTGCGCGGGGCGAAGGCGGCGCTGGTACCGGAGCGGATAACGCTGCAGGAGCCGGGCCCGGACGGCGAGCCGGTCACGGCGACGCTGTCAATCGACGTGGAGGCGTTCGCCTCGGGCATGTGGCGCAAGATCCTGCGGGACAAGAAGCGACCCGGCATGCTGGTACGCCGCCACCTGGAGGTGTGCGTGTTCTCCTACCTGGCGGCCGAACTGCGCTCGGGCGACATCGCGGTAGCCGGATCGGACTCCTACGCCAACCTGCACGATCAGCTCATGTCATGGCAGGAGTGCCAGCCGCTGGTGGCCTCGTTCTGCGCCCAGGCCGGGATCCCGGCCGCACCCGGCGCGCTGACCGCGCACTACCGCTCCAAACTCGCTGAGGTCGCCGCAGCGGTCGACGCCGGATATCCGGGCAACACCGATCTGCTACTCGAAGGCGGGCGGCCGGTGCTGCGGCGCCGCAAAGGAGCCGAGCGGAGCCCTTCCGCGCTGGCCTTGGAAGCGGCGATCCACGAGCGCCTGCCTCAGCGAGCGCTGCTGGACGTCCTCACACGCACCGCCTACCTGCTGAGATGGCACCGCCACTTCGGACCGGCTTCCGGCTCCGATCCCAAGATTCGCGACGCGATGGGCCGCTATGTGCTGACCGCCTTCTCCCACGGCACCCTGCTGGGGCCCACCCAGGTCGCCGCGCACATGCGGGGCCAGGTCAGCGTGCACGAGTTGAGCCTGGCGGGCAACAAGCACACCACCGCAAGCAAAATCGACGCCGCGTCGGTCGACGTCATCAACGCCTTCAACCAGCTCGATGTCGCCGGCGTCTGGGGTGACGGGAAGACGGCCGCGGCCGACGGCTCCCAGATCGACACCTGGGAGGACAACCTGCTGGCCGAGACCTCCATCCGCTATGGCGGCTATGGCGGCATCGCCTACCGGCTTGTCTCCAACACCTACATCGCGCTGTTCTCCCGCTTCATCCCCTGCGGGGTGTGGGAGGCGGTCTACCTGATCGATGGGCTGCTGAAGAACGCCTCCGACATCCAACCCGACACCGTGCACGCCGACACCCAAGGCCAGTCGCTGCCGGTCTTCGGGCTCGGCGCCCTGCTGGGGTTCGACCTGCTGCCACGCATCCGCAACTGGCATGACCTGGTCTTCTACCGGCCCGATGCGCAGGTCCGCTTCCAGCACATCGACTCCCTATTCGGGGAGGAGGCGGTCGACTGGAACCTGATCGAGACCCACTGGAGCGACCTGCTGCGCACCGCGATCTCGATCCGCGAGAACAAGCTGTCATCGGTGACGCTGCTGCGCCGCCTGGGCAACCACTCCCGCAAGAACCGTCTGTATCGCGCCTTCCGCGAGCTCGGCCGCGCCATCCGCACCATCACCCTGCTGCGCTACCTGTCCGAGCCGGCCCTGCGCGAGCAGATCACCGCCATCACCAATCGCACCGAGGCCTTCCACGGTTTCGCCGACTGGCTGATGTTCGGCGGCAAGCTGATCAGCCACAACGACCCCGACCACCACGAGAAGGTCGTCAAGTTCAACGAACTGCTCGCCAATTGCGTCATCTACTCCAACGCCTGCGACCTCACCGACGCCGCCAACGCCCTGGCCGCCGAAGGCCACCCCGTCGACCTGGACGACCTGGCCACCATCTCGCCCTACATCACCCACACCATCCGCCGGTTCGGCAATTGGACCCTCAACCTCAACCCGCCAGACCAGGTGCCCGCCACCCGGCTGGACCTGGAACCGCGCGTCCTGTTCGGCGCCGCACCCGCCTGATGGCGGCGAAATACACTCGCTCGCTCCACTGACCCCTTTTCACCCTCCGACTCCGGCCCGGCACCGGCTCGCCCGGAAGATCGCCTTCGGCAACCGGGGCCAGCTGCGCCAGCGCTACCGCGAGGGCCTGGAAGATCAACTAGGCAGTCTGGGGCTGGCGTTGAACGCGGTCATCTGGTGGAACAGCCTGTACATCGACGCCGCCGTCGAACGGCTGCGTGAGCAGGGCTTCCCGGTCACCGAGGAGATGTGCGCCAGGTTGTCGCCGATCGCCTATGAGCACATCAACTTCCTGGGCCGCTACGCCTTCACCCGCGCTGAGGTCGCCGGCGGTCTGCGTGCCTTCCACGACGGCGAGCAGCCAGCGCGAACGCCGTGACCCATAACCTCCTGGGTTGGTCAGCAGCAGTGCTGCAGGTAGGCCTGGAGTTCGGCCAGGGCGGCGGTGGTGGCCTGTTTGTCGGCTCGGTAGAGCACGGTCTTGCCGTCTTTGCGGGAGGTGAGGATGCCGCCGCGGCGGAGTTCGGCGAGTTGTTCGCTGGCGCGGGGCTGGGCCAGGCCGGTGGCCTCGGCGACCTGGCCGACGTTGAGTTCGGCGCCGTGGGCGAACAGCAGCATGACGCGCTGGCGGGCGGGGCTGGCCATGGCTTTGAGGAAGGCGTGCACGGCCGGGCTGAGCTCGGCCACCTCCGGCCCGTCCTGCCTCTGGACGGCGCCTTCGGCCGGGCAGCATGCAGGGCTGCTCGCCTCCAGGTCACCGGCCTCCGGCCCGGTCATCTGCTGCGTCATGCTCCTCCTCTTCCGGTCGGATTCCATCATCATATCGCTTCTTTGACATATCTGAAATTAGCGATATATGTTCCGGGGTTATGACCCGAACCACTGAACCCATCGTGATCGTCGGCGGCGGCCAGTCCGGCCTGGCCGCCGCCCGCGCCGCCCTGCAGGCCGGGTTGCGCCCGCTGATCTTGGAAGCCTCCGGCGAGGCGGCCGGCTCGTGGCCGCGTTACTACGACAGCCTCACCACCTTCTCCCCGGCCCGCTTCAGCGCCATGCCCGGCCTGGATTTTGACGGAGACCCCGACCGCTACCCGCATCGCGACGAGGTGGCCGACTACCTGCGCCGCTACGCCACCCTGCTGGACGCCGAGATCCGCACCGGCACCCGGGTGGAGGCCGTCGAGAGCGCGGACGAGCGGCATCCGGAGGGCGCGTTCGTGGTGCGGACCGACAGCGGGCAGGAGATCGAGGCCGCGGCCGTGGTGGCGGCGTCCGGCTCCTTCGCCCGCCCGATCCGCCCCGAGTTGCCCGGCGCCGGCACCTTCGCCGGCCGGGTGCTGCACGCGGCCGACTACCGCGACCCGAAGGATCTGGCCGGGCAGCGGGTGGTGGTGGTCGGCGGCGGCAACTCCGCCGTGCAGATCGCCTACGAACTAGCCGGCGCCGCGGAGCGGGTGAGCGTCGCCTCGCGTGCCCCGCTGGCCTTCCTGCCGCAGCGACGGGACGGCCGGGACGTGCATCACTGGCTGGTGGCCAGCGGCTTCGACGACCTGCCGCCCGCCTGGCTGATCCACCACGTGCGGGCCCGGCTGGTCATGGACGTCGGCGACTACGCCGCCGCCGTCCGGGACGGCCGCCTCGTGCGCCGGCCGATGTTCACCGCGCTGGACGGCGAGCACGTCGTGTGGGCCGACGGAGAGCGGGAGACGGTGGACGTGGTGCTGCTAGCCACCGGCTACCTGCCCGATCTGGACTATCTGGCGCCGCTCGGCGCGCTGGACGAGCACGGCCTGCCCGTGCATCAGGGCGGGCTGTCCCTCACCCGGCCGGGCCTGGCCTATCTGGGGCTGGAGTTTCAGCGCTCGTTCGCCTCCAACACCCTGCGCGGGGTCGCGGCCGACGCCGCGCACATCATGGGCCCGCTGGCCGCGCACGCCCGCCGCGCCCCGGCCCAGGTCGGCCTCTGAGGCCGGCCCTCAGCACGGTCGCTGCTTCGACATCCAGCTAATTTGACATTCCTCTAAGCAGTGGCGCACTATGAACACTGCTTCGACAATCTTCTAAACAAGGGAGGTCGGGTGCGACCAGCACCCGGCACCCTGCGCGTCCTTCGTCTTCGCACCGTTCGGATCTTGAGGAGAGCCCTGTCATGACCAACAGCTGCTGCGGCACCACCGCGTTTGAACTCAAGCAGATCGTGCACGGCCCCGACGCGGCAGGTCTGCCGGTCGTGGTGATCGGCGCGGGCCCGGTCGGCCTGGCCGCCGCCGCCCACCTGACCGAACGCGGCCAGCCCTTCCTGGTACTGGAGGCGGGCGAGCAGATCGCCGCCTCCATCGCCCGGTGGGGGCACGTGCGGGTGTTCAGCCCGTGGAAGTACAACATCGACGCCGCCGCCCGCCGCCTGCTTCAGGCCGACGGCTGGAGCGCCCCGGACGACGAATGGCTGCCCACCGGCGCCGAGCTCATCGGCGACTACCTCGCCCCGCTGGCCAAACTCATCGGCGAGCGCGTACGGCTCAGCGCGAAAGTGACCGCGATCAGCCGTCTCGGCTACGACCGGGTCCGCACCAACGGCCGCCAGGACGTGCCGTTCCTCATCCGCCTCGACGACGGCGAAGAACTCCAGGCCCGCGCGATCATCGACGCCTCCGGCACCTACGAGAGCCCGAACATGCTCGGCGCCAGCGGCCTGCCCGCCCACGGCGAGCACCAGGCCGCCGCCGAAGGCCTGGTCGACCACGCGCTGCCCGACGTGCTCGGCGCCGACCGCGACCGATATGAGGGCGAGCACGCTCTGGTCGTCGGCGCCGGCCACTCGGCCGCCACCACCCTGCTCGCCCTGGCCCAGCTATCCGAGGCCACCCGCATCACGTGGGCCATCCGCGCCGGCGGCGCGAGCCGTACCTACGGCGGCGGCGAGGCCGACGCGCTACCCGCCCGCGGCGCGCTGGGCACCCGGCTACGGGCGCACGTCGACGCCGGCCGCATCCACCTCGTGACCGGCTTCTTCACCCATCGCGTCGAGCGCAACGGTGACGAGGTCACGGTGGTCAGCCGCGATGCGTCGGGCCACGAGCAGACTCTGGTCGCCGACCGGGTCGTCGCGGCGACCGGCTACCGCCCCGACCACACCATCGCCGCAGAGCTGCGCCTGGACCTGGACCCGATCCTCGGCTCCACCCGCACCCTGGCCCCGCTCATCGACCCCAACCAGCACTCGTGCGGCACCGTCCCCGCCCACGGCGTCGACGAGCTCGCCCACCCCGAGCCCGGCTACTACGCCGTCGGCGTCAAGTCCTACGGCCGCGCCCCCACCTTCCTCATGGCCACCGGCTACGAGCAGGTCCGCTCGGTCGTCGCCGCGCTGGCCGGGGACTGGGAGGCCGCCCGCGATGTGCAGCTGGAGTTGCCCGAGACCGGCGTGTGCTCCTCCAGCCTGGCCGAGGCCCAGGAGCAGCGGGTCGGCCTGGCCACCGGCATCAGCGGCGGCCTGCTCGCCACCCCGCTGCCTCTGGCCACCGCCACGGTGTCGGCCGAGGGCGGCTGCTGCGGCTGACCACCGCACCCGCAGCAGGACGCACAACCCGGAAGAGGAAGAGGAACGTCATGTCGGACGGGCACCCCACCGCCGCGCAGCGCGAGGCCCTGCGGCTCATCTGCGACCACGACCGGCTCACCACCACCGAGCTCGCCCGGCACCTGGTGGCCGCCCGCCCGGCCGGTACCAACCCCGGCTACGCGCCGGCGATCGCCCGCCAGGCCGGGATGCTCGCCTGGCGGCTGCAGGCCCAGCACCACATCGCCGAAACCGGCGGGGTCTGGGCGAGCACGGCCTCGGGCCGGGATCTGATCGGCTGCAGTGGCGGGCCCGCGTGAGCTCGGCCACCGAGCCTGCTACCGGGCCTCACACCGGGCCTGAGGCCGAGGCCGCCGCCCCCGCCAGCGGGGACGGCGGCCGGCCGCGCTCGGGGCGCGGCCGGGGGATCGTCGCGGCGCTGGCGGTCACCCAGACCATCGGCTACGGCGTGCTCTACTACGCCTTCTCCGTCTTCCTGGCCCCGATGGCGCGCGACCTGCGTGCCTCTCACGCCCAGATCGCCGCCGCCCTCACCGTGTCGATTCTGATCGCCGCCGCGCTCGCCCCGGCCGCGGGCCGCTGGCTGGACGCCCGCGGCGGACGCGGGCTCATGACGGCCGGCTCCATCCTCGCCGCCGTGGCGGTGCTGGCCTGGTCACGGGTGGAGAACGTGTGGCAGCTGTACGCGGCCTTCGCCGCCATCGGCGTCGCCTGCGCGATGGTGCTGTACGAGGCGGCCTTCGCCGTCATCGTCGCCTGGTACGGCACCGACCAGAAAGGCCGCGCGGGCGCCATCTTGGCCCTCACGATCGTCGCGGGGTTCGCCTCGGCCATCTTCATCCCGCTCACCGGCCTGCTCGTCGACGCCTACGGCTGGCGCCAGGCCCTGATCGTCCTGGCCCTGCTCTACGGGCTGAGCGCCATCCCGCTGCACCTGCTCGTCCTACGCCGCCGCCCGGCCGCCGCACGCACACCCGCCGCGGCCGCCGACCGGGCCGAGATCGTCCAGGCCGCGGTGCGGCGCCGCCCGTTCTGGCTGCTGGTGATCGCCTTCACCGCCAACGGCGGCGCCGTCGCCACCATCGCCGTCGTGCTGGTCACCTACCTCATCCATCTGGGCCACAGCCCGGTGCTGGCCGCCGCCCTCGCCGGCCTGCTCGGCGTGCTGTCGGTCACCGGCCGCCTGATCACCACCGGCCTGCAGGCCCGGCTGCCCGCAGCCCTCATCGCTGCCGCCATCTTCGCCCTGCAGGGCGTCGCCGCCCTGCTGCTGCCGCTGGCAGGGCGCAGTGTGGCCGGGGCGATCGGTTGCGTGCTGGCCTTCGGGCTCGGCTTCGGCATCGCCTCCATCACCCTGCCCCACCTGCTCGTGGCCCGGTACGGCACCGCCGCCTACGCCACCCTGTCCGGCCGAATCGCCGTCTTCTCCGTCGCCGACAAGGCCCTGGCCCCGCTCGGCGCCGTCGCCCTGGCCCAGGTCGTCGGCTACCCGCCGGTGATGGCCGCGGTCGCCGCCGTCTGTGTGATCGCCGCTGGAGCTTTGGTCGCCTACCACCGCCTATAGTTAGATTGACGTCGAACCAAGGAGTCGTGTCATGGCCGCCCCCGCAAGCCTCGCCTGCTGCGCGCCGATCGCCCGCGAGCCGATCTCCGAGAGCGACGCGGCCGAGGCGGTGCTGCTGCTCAAGGCGGTCGCCGATCCGGTACGGCTGCGCCTGCTGTCGATGATCGGCTCCCACGCCGGCGGCGAAGCGTGCGTCTGCGACCTGACCGGCGCCTTCGACCTGACCGCCCCCACGATCTCCCACCACCTGAAGATCCTGCGCACCGCCGGCCTCATCGACGGCGAACGCCGCGGCACCTGGGTCTACTACCGCATCATCCCCGAGACCGTGAACAGACTCGGCGCCCTGTTCACACCCCTGAGCCAAACGGCGCCCGCCGCGGCCGGCCGGACGGAGCTGAAGCTGACTCCTGCTTGAGCGCGGCCCGCGCCTGACGCGACTTGAGGGCGCGCCGTCTTATACGTGACCGGGCGCGTGACGGGCCAGTTTGACCGCCGAGATCAGCAAAATGGCGGCTAGTACCGGGATGAGCACGAGGTCGGGCACGACGTCGAGGAGCAAGCCGCCCAGCAGCGCGCCCGCGATCGACCCGGCGGCCATCGTCGCGGTGAAGCGCAGGTTGGCGCGCAGGACGGCGAAGCTGCCGTCGCGGCTGTAGCGGGCGAAGGCCACCAGCATCGTGGGCAGGGACACCAGCAGCGACAAGCTGCCCGCCGTCTTGATGTCGACCGCGTACAGCAGCACGATCGTCGGGATCAGCAGTTCACCCCCGGCCACGCCCATGATCGCCGCCACCACGCCGATCCCGAACCCGGCCGCCACCCCGGCCACCACCTGAAGGGCGCCGGGTAGCGCCAGCGAGCCGACGGTGGTGGTGTGGGTGAGCACCAGGGCGGCGGCCATGCCCACCATCAAGACCGCGAGCACCTTGTACAGGGTGGCGGTGCGCATCCGTACCGCCCAGGACGCTCCCGCCCACGCGCCCAGCAGGCTGCCCGCGAGCAGATTGACGGCGACCGTCCAGTGCGCGGCCAGGTCGGCGAGAGGGACGGCGGCCAGCCGGGCGGGGAGCGCGGCCAGGACGACGATCAGGCTCATCGCCTTGTTCACGATGACCGCCGCCAGCGCGGCGAAGCCAAACAGGCCGATCAGCAGCGGCAGCCGGAACTCGGCTCCGCCCAGGCCGATCATCCCGCCGAGCGCGCCCACCGCGGCCCCGGCCGCCGCCACCAGGAGCGTCGAGCGCCTTCGGCCAACGGCCGCGCTCTCCAGGCTGTCGCTACGATCCATCCCGCTCCTCATCACCGGTGGAGAGCAAGAATCTCGCACCCCGGCAACCTGCCGGCCCCCAGGGTGCCGCGAGCGGTCAGGCGAGCTCGTGGATCAGTTTCTTCACCCGGGCGTGGATCTCGTCGCGGATCTCCCGCACGGCCTCGATGCCCTGGCCGGCGGGGTCGTCGAGTGTCCAGTCCTCGTAGCGTTTGCCGGGGAAGATCGGGCAGGCGTCGCCGCAGCCCATGGTGATCACGACGTCGGAGGCTTGGACCGCGTCCGTGGTGAGGATCTTGGGCTGGGTGGCGGTGATGTCGATGCCGACCTCGCGCATCGCTTCGACGGCGACCGGGTTGATCCGGTCGGCGGGGGCGGACCCGGCCGAGCGGACCTCGACGCGGTCACCGGCTAGGTGGGTGAGCCATCCGGCGGCCATCTGGGAGCGTCCGGCGTTGTGCACGCAGACGAACAGCACGCTGGGCCTGCTGGGCTTATCGGACATGCGCGGGCTCCTTGAAACAGGCGTCGGCCCCACAGGCTGACGTAGACCAGGGCGACCAGGACGGGCACCTCGATGAGCGGCCCCACCACCCCCGCGAGGGCCTGGCCGGAGGTGACGCCGAAGACGCCGACCGCGACCGCGATGGCGAGTTCGAAGTTGTTGCCCGCCGCGGTGAAGGCGAGCGTGGTGGTGCGCTCGTAGGACAGGCCGATCGCCCGCCCGGCCAGGAACGAGCCGCCCCACATCAGCGCGAAGTAGGCCAGCAGCGGCAGCGCGATCCGGGCCACGTCCCACGGGCGCTGGCTGATCGTGTGTCCTTGCAAGGCGAACAGGATGACGATGGTGAACAGCAGCCCGTATAGCGCGACCGGCCCGATCCTCGGCAGGAAACGGGTCTCGTACCAGTCGCGCCCCTTCGCGCGTTCACCGAGCCTGCGGGACAGGTACCCGGCGGCCAGGGGGATGCCGAGGAAGATGAGGACGTACCGCGCGATGTCCCAAGCCGAGACGTCCAGCGCGCTCTCCGGCAGTCCGAGCCAGCCGGGCAGCAGCTCCAGATAGAACCAGCCGAGCAGGCCGAACGCGACCACCTGGAAGACGGAGTTCAGGGCGACCAGGACGGCGGCGGCCTCGCGATCGCCGCAGGCCAGGTCGTTCCAGATGAGGACCATGGCGATGCAGCGGGCCAGGCCGACGATGATCAGGCCGGTACGGTATTCGGGCAGGTCCGGCAGCAGCGCCCAGGCCAGCGCGAACATCAGCGCGGGCCCGAGTACCCAGTTGAGCACCAGCGAGGACAGCAGCAGGCGGCGGTCGCCGGTGACGGTGCCGAGGCGGTCGTAGCGGACCTTGGCCAGCACCGGGTACATCATCAACAACAAGCCCAGGGCGATCGGCAGCGAGATCTCGCCGATCTTCACCGCCTCCAGGGCGCTGTCCAGGCCGGGCAGCAGACGGCCGAGCAGCAGCCCGGCGGCCATCGCGACCCCGATCCACACCGGCAGGAACCGGTCCAGCGTGGACAGCCCGGCGATCACCCCCTGGCCAGGCGTGGGCGTCGGGGCAGAGCTTCGGGTTGCCATCGGTTACACCGCCGCCGGAGCGCCGAGGATCGCCGACAGCTCACCCAGCGTCTCGGGCACCAGCCGGTAGTACACCCACGAGGCGCGCCGCTCCGAGGTCAGCAAGCCGACGTCTTTGAGCACCTTGAGGTGATGGCTGATGGTCGGCTGGGACAGCTCGAAGGCGTCGTTGATGTCGCACACGCACACCTCGCCGCCCTCGCGGCTGGCCACGATCGACAGGATGCGCAGCCGTACCGGATCACCCAGCGCCTTGAACACGCGAGCGACACCGGCGGCCTGCTCGGCGTCCAGCGGCTCGCGCGCCAGCGGCGGGCTGCACTCCAGGATCTGCAGCAGCTCCATACCCACTCCTTATAGATGAGCGTCGAAGTCAGCTCACGTCTATATTGACATGTGTCTATGCGTGGTCGGTGACGGGGACGTCGAGCTCGGCCAGCAGGTCGCGCACCCGGCGCTCGATCTCATCCCGGATCGGGCGCACATCCTCGGCCGCGAGCCCAGCGGGGTCGTCGAGCTCCCAGTCCAGGTAGCGCTTGCCCGGGTAGACGGGGCAGGCGTCGCCGCAGCCCATCGTGACCACGACGTCGGCGGCGCGGACGATCTCCTCGGTCCACGGCTTGGGGAACTCCCGCGAGATGTCGATGCCGCGCTCGGCCATCGACGCCACGGCGGCGGGGTTGATCTCGGTGGCGAACTCCGAGCCGCCCGACCAGCCGACCGCGTGCTCCCCGGCCAGCGCGGCGAAGAAGCCGAGCGCCATCTGCGAGCGCCCGGCGTTGTGCACGCACAGGAACAGCACGATCGGGCGGCCGTCGCCGTGGCCTTCGACGCGGGCCAGGGCGTGCAGGCGCTGGCGGGCGAAGCGCTCGGCCAGCAGCGGCAGGAAGTTGGCCACGGCCGCGCTGGTGGCGAACTGGTCGTAGCCGGCGTGCAGGAACCGCTCGATCGTCTCGGTGCCGAACGTGCCGGCGAAGTCCTCGCCCAGGCGGCGCGCGGCGGTGGTCAGGGCGAGCTGCTGGTCGATGGTCAGGTCGTGGCGCTTGTAGGTGTCCGGCATCTCGGGGCTCCCGCAGTCACATAGATGAGTCTCGATATTGACACCTGTCGATGTACGGGCGGGCGAACAGCGGGTGAACAGTCGTCTCCTGCTCGGCCCGCGGCTCCCGGCATCGGCCACTGCGCGACCTGGAGATGGCGAAGGCCCGGCGTCTTGCGACGGCCGGGGCCTTGCACGTGTGCGTACCGGTGTGCGTGTCGCCTCTCGGCGAAAGGCTCAACGCGGCTCCAGCCGAACGGTAGTCCGCGAAGGCAAAAGGTGAGGCCCGGGGACACTGGGCACACCGGCCACGAGTCCTGTAACCACCAGCCGCCTGCCGATGTTCCCGCCGCCGGCCTGGAGCAGGCGGGCTCAGGTTCCGGTCACGATGCTGCGACGTTCGATGAGCAACACGTCCCGCCACAGGCCGTGGTGGCGGCCGACGCGCTCGCGGGTACCCACGACGCGGAAGCCGAGCGCCTGGTGCAGCGACAGGCTGGCGGCGTTCTCGGGGAAGATCCCGGATTGGATGGTCCACACCCCGGCGTCCTCGGCCGCCGCGATGAACGCGCTCAGCAGCGAGCGGCCGATGCCGTGGGCCTGGCAGCCGGGTGCACGTAGACGCTGTGCTCGACCACTCCCGCGTATACCGGCCTGCTGGAGACCGGCGAGGCGGCGGCCCAGCCGACGACCTCGCCCGTCTCGGTGTCGACGGCGACCAAGCGCAGGTGGGGCAGCTTGCCCGCCTCGAACCCTTCCCAGGACGGGGCGACGGTCTCGAAGCTCGCCTGGCCGGTGTCGAGGCCGGCCTGGTAGATGGCCAGCACCGCGGCCTTGTCGTCGGACAGGTTGATCACGCAGTTGGAGATGACCACATCCACGCTCTGGCCGGGCAACGGGATCGCCTCGATGCCGCCGTGCAGGGGGTGTCACCGGAATACGGCGGAAACGGGCCGCGCCGGGATACTGACCGGACAGAACCTGGGTTCTGTCCGGTTCTCGGGACAGCGTCTAAGGCCCCCCTCTCGGGTCGGCGCCATCAGGGGCAAAGTAACTCTGTGTGACTGTTGTGACGCTGCGTGGCTAGCAGAAATACTGCGGTCTGATCACGGCGGGAGGTCGCGCCAGCGTTCGGCCGACGCCAGAACGTCCAGGCTGATCCGCTCCAGGAACGCACCGCCCCTGGCCAGGCGGCGTCCCACGGGCGTATCGAGCCCGAGCGTCCGCCCCGCCTCCTTCGCGATCTGCGCCGCCGCGAGCGTCTGCCGCGAGCTGATCACCGTCGAGTGGTACCAGGCGTCGTCGTCGACCACGTAGATGTCGCGCCGCCGCCGCGGATCACGTTCGCGCCTGATCAGCCCCTGCTGGGTGAGGTAGCCCACCGCCATGGAGATCGAGGCGGGACTGACTTTCAGCCCGCGCGACAGCTCTGCCGCAGTGAGCCTGCCGTCCTCGCTCAGCCACAGGCCGATGAGCACGCGCGCCATCATCTTCGGCAGGCCCATCCCGATCGCCATCTCGACGGCTCCCTCTTCCACCTCGAAGACCTTTCGGTCCTGGGGTTCGGCCTCGGGCGAACGTGCCGGGGTGCCGCGCCGCGCCCGCCGCGCTGCCGCCTGGTGCGCCCGCTCGGGGCGGTAGTCACTGGGGCCGCCGTTGCGGCCGACCTCACGGCTGATCGTCGAGGTCGGCCGGTCCAGCCGCCTGGCGATCTCGGCATAGGAGCGGCCTTCGGCGAGGCCGGTCGCGATGCGCTGGCGCTCCTGCCGGGTCAACCTTCCTTCTGACATGACACCACTATTGCGTTCGGCGCCACACAATGCAATGCTTCATTGCATTCAGCTTCAGCATCAACGCATCAATTTATTGGCTTTGACCTGCACTTATGTGCATCGATCAATTGACAGAATTTCTGAAAGCAACGTAGCTTTCAATCGTGATGAACACGTACTATCGCGATGAGCCGGTCACTCCGTCCCTCGACCGCGCACCCGCCTGCCCCTTCGATCCCGCCCCTTCGCTCACCGCCCTGCGCGCAGAGCAGCCAATCGCCCGCCTGGCCGCATCCGAGGGCGCCCCCGGCGTCTGGATGATCACCGGATACGACCTGGTCCGCCAGATCCTCGCCGACCCGCGGTTCAGCTCCCGCTACGAAACCCACTACCACCCCCTGGCGGGCGGGCACCTGCCGCCCGCCCCCGTCGGCGACCTGACCGGCATGGACGCACCCCAGCACACCCGCTTCCGCAAGCTGCTGGCGGGCAAGTTCACCGTCCGCAGGATGAACCTGCTCACCGAGCGGGTCACCGAGATCACCCGTGAGCGGCTCGACGCGATGGAGCGGCAGGGGCCGCCCGCCGACCTCGTCGAGGTCTTCACGCAGCCGGTTCCAGCGCTGATGATCTGTGAGCTGCTCGGCGTGCCGTACGAGGACCGCGACCAGTTCCAGAGCTCCACCCGGGCCCTGCCGGAGGCCGGGGCCGCTGAGGCGCAGTACGCCGCCTTCGTCGAGCTCGGCACGTACCTGCGGGAGCTCGCGCTCGCCAAGCGGGCCAAGCCGGCCGACGACCTGCTCAGCGACGTGGTCACCGGCGGCGGCCTGACCGACGAGGAGCTCGGCGGCGTGGCCGCGTTCCTGCTCGGCGCCGGGCTCGACACCACCGCCAACATGCTCGCGCTCGGCACCTTCGCCCTGCTGCGCAACCCGGCCCAGCTCACCGCACTGCGCGGCGACCCCGATCTGGCCGTCGGCGCTGCGGAGGAGCTGCTGCGTTACCTGTCCGTCGCCGCCACCGGTATGCGCAGCGTGCTGGAGGACGTGGAGCTCGGCGGCAGGCAGCTCAAGGCGGGCGACACGGTCGTCATCGCGATCAACGCCGCCAACAGGGACCCGGCCAGGTTCGCAGGCCCCGACGTGCTCGATCTGCGCCGCTCAGCCGCCGGGCATCTGGCCTTCGGCCACGGCGTCCACCAGTGCCTCGGTCAGCAGCTTGCCCGCATCGAGATGCGTGTCGCGTTTCCCGCGCTGCTCATCCGCTTCCCGACGCTGCGGCTCGCCGTACCGGCTGAAGAGCTGTCGCTGCGCACCGATCCCTCGCAGGTGTACGGCGTGCACAGCCTGCCCGTCACCTGGGATCGGGGGTGAACGCGATGCGAACCTTCGTCTCGGTGACGGGGCTGCGTAAGTCCTTCGGCGCCCACCGCGTCCTGGACGACATCGACCTCACCATCCCGCAGGGCACCGTCTTCTCGCTACTCGGCCCCAACGGCGCGGGCAAGACCACCACAGTGCAGATCCTGTCCACCCTGATCAAGGCCGACGCGGGCGAAATCTGGGTCGCCGGGCACGACCTGGCCAAGGAACCCGACAAGGTGCGTGCCGCGATCGGCGTCACCGGCCAGTTCTCCGCAGTCGACAACTTCCTCACCGGCGAGGAGAACCTGCGACTCATGGCCGACCTGCTCCACCTCGGCCGCGCCAAGGGCCGCAGGCGCGTCCGCGAACTGCTGGAGCGCTTCGACCTCACCGACGCCGCGCGCAAGCCCGCGGCCACCTACTCGGGCGGCATGCGCCGCCGGCTCGACCTCGCCATGACCATGGTCGGCACGCCCAAGCTCATCTTCCTCGACGAACCGACCACGGGCCTGGACCCGCGCAGCCGCCGCACCATGTGGCAGATCGTCAGGGACCTCGTCCAGCAGGACGGCGTGACCATCTTCCTGACCACCCAATACCTGGAGGAGGCCGACGAACTCGCCGACCGCATCGCGCTGCTCAGCCAGGGCCGACTGGTGGCCGAAGGCACCCCTGAGGAGCTCAAGCGAATGGTCCCCGGCGGCCACATCGTCGTGCGCTTCGCCGACCCCGACGGGTACCGCAGGGCGGCTGGCCACGTCGGCGCCACCTCCAGCAACGACGCGGCGCTCACCGTCCAGATCCCCGACTCCGGCGGAGTCAGGACGCTGAGGAAGCTCCTGGAGTGGCTGGACACACATGCCATCGACGTCGCCGAGCTGTCGGTGCACACCCCCGACCTGGACGACGTCTTCCTCACCCTGACCCAGGAGCCCTCCCGATGAGAGCGATCACCGACTCGGCGACGATGCTGCGGCGCCAGGTCAAACACATCTGGCGCTACCCCACGCTGATCCTCACGTTCGCGGCCGTGCCCGTGGTGTTCCTGCTGCTGTTCGTCTACGTCCTCGGCGGCACCATGGGCGCGGGCATCGGCGCCGACCGCGCCGCCTACGTCGGCTACCTCACCCCCGGCATCATGATCACGACGATCGTCGGGGCCGCGCAGGGGACCGCGATCTCGGTGGCGACCGACATGACCGAGGGCATCATCGCCAGGTTCAAGACCATGGCCATCGCCCGCGTCTCGGTGCTCACCGGGCACGTACTCGGGGCGATGGTGCAGACATTCCTCGCGATTGCCATGGTGACCGTGGTGGCGTTGCTGATCGGGTTCCGCCCGTCCGCCTCGGCGCTGGACTGGCTCGGCGTGGTCGGTGTGCTGGCCATGTTCACCTTCGCCATCACCTGGCTGTCGGTCGCGCTCGCCATGGTCACCAAGAACGTGGCCACGGCCAGCAACCTGCCGATGCCGCTGATGCTGCTGCCCTTCCTCGGCAGCGGCTTCGTCCCGACCAAGTCGATGCCGGCCGGACTGCGCTGGTTCGCCGAGCACCAGCCGGCCACCCCTGTCATCGAGACGCTGCGCGCGCTGCTGGCCGGGCGCCCGGCCGGGTCCAGCTTCCTGGAGGCGGCTGTGTGGAGCGCGGGCATCGCCCTGGTCAGTTATCTGTCGGCACGCAGGCTCTACAACCGGTGAGGGTAGACGTGTTCAAACGCATTCTTCCAGCACTTGGCCTGCTGGTTCTCGCGCCGCTGGTCGGCGAGTATCTGCTGGGCAACATCGCCATCAACGCCCTACCGATGATCATCGGGCTGATTCCGCTCTATGGCGGTGGCGCGCTGCTGATCCGTGAGGTCGCCCGCCGGTGGCGGCTGGGGTGGCCGGGGATCATCCTGCTCGGGCTCGCCTATGCCGTGATCGAGGAGGGCCTGCTCACCCAGTCGCTGTTCAATCCCGACTACGTCGGGTTGCGGTTGCTCGACTACGGGTTCATTCCGGCGCTGGGCATCGGCGCCTACTGGACCGTGTTCGTTCTGGCCATCCACGGGGTGTGGAGCATCGCGGTGCCGATCTCGATAGTAGAGGCGGGCTCACGCCGGCCGGACACGCCCTGGCTCGGCAAGGTCGGCCTCACCGTGTCAGCCGTCCTGTTTCTGCTAGGCGGCGCGGTGCCCATCGCCCTGGCAAGTCCGGCCATCTACCCGTTGTCGGCCGCCCAGATCACCTGGACGCTGATCACGGCCATCGCCCTGATCATCGCCGCGTTCCTGTCCGTTCGATTCCGCCGCCCCCTCCTCCCGGCCACACCGGCCAGCCCGTGGACCGTCTTCGCGATCACCATCGCGGCCGGGCTGGCGTTCTGGCTCCCCACCATGGCGGGCAAGCTGCAGTCCATCGTGCCCGCGTGGATCACGGTCGGCTTCTACCTCACGCTCTACACCACGATGACGCTGCTCATCCTGCGCTGGTCCCGGCGCACGGGCTGGGGACCCTGGCACAGGTTCGCCCTGAGCGCTGCCGGCCTGCTCACCTACGCCTGGCACAGCTTCCCGCAGCCGCCAAGTTTCCCAGCGCCCGCGAATGTGGACCTCATCGGCAACACGGTCTTCACGCTGGCCGCCCTCGGGCTGCTCGCCTTTGTAGCGGTACGGCTCCGCCGCACCACTCCGCCAACTTGACCTTTAACCTTAGCGCTTGCGAGATTGCTCCAGATTTCCTAAGAACAAGCTCAGCTTGGCCTTGCCGCCGTAGTAGGTGACCGGGGCAGCACCGTGCTCCTCCTACGCCGAGACCGGCTTGTCGGGATCGAGGTGGTGGTAGATCGTGGCGCGGCTGACGCCGAGCCGGTCGGCGATCTGCTGGACGGTGTAGCGGCGCTTGCCGTCATCGCCCTTCATCTCGTACAGCGCGCGGGCCATCTCCACCCCGTGGGCATCCAGGGCCGCCAGCCGCCCACCGACGCGGCCGCGCGCTCGGGCCGAGGCCAGTCCTTCGAGGGTGGGCCTTCACCTGGCGCTGCAAGACTCTGGCCGCGTTCGAGGAGGAGCGCCAGTTCCTGATCGGCCAGGGCTTCCCCGCGGAGTTCCTCCCTGATGCCCGCGCCATGGGCCGCCTCGACCTCCTGCCCCCATCTGGACCTCCTGCCCCCATCTGGTCGAAGCCGCGCCTCATGTACGTGATAATAGTCTTATCACGTACATGAGCCACCAGCGGCCCCGGCCGAGCAGGCGATCCGCTCTCACGGATGGTGCGCGACTCGCGCACGTTATCCGGTACATCAGGACGTCGGTGTGAACGCGGCCGCAGCCCGTAAGGTCTCGCCGCTGCGCGGCGACGGCGTCGACCTCGCCGCGGCCGCCGAGCAGTTCCTGTCGACGAACCGGATCGGCAATCCGAACACGCATCGTGCCTACGCTTCGGCGATCGACCGGACCGTCGCGCTTCTGGGTGCGGGCCGGCTGTTGGCTGAGGTCGCCGACGACGAGATCGGAGCCGCGCTCACCCAGTTGTGGGGTGGGTGCGCGCCGGCGACGTGGAACCGCAACCGGGCCGCGGTCGCCTCCTGGCTCACCTGGTGCACGACGAAGAAGCGGTGGGCGGCCCCGTCGGTGCCAGGCGATATCGAACGGCGCCGCGAGACCCCAGACGAAACCAAGGCGGTCGCGAAGACGACGATCCACCGGCTACTGTCGCGCCGGGACGTGCCGCTGCGTGAGAAGACCCTGTGGCGGATGCTCTACGAAACCGCCGCCCGCGCCGCTGAGATCCTCGCCCTCAACGTCGAAGACCTCGACCTCGATGGACGCCGCGCACCGATCCGATCCAAGGGCGGGGCGATCGAATGGGTGTACTGGGACACCGGCACCGCCCACCTCCTACCCCGGCTGCTCCGGCTGCCCGACGGGACGCAGCGCACCCGGGGGCCGCTGTTCCTTTCCGAACGCCGTCCCGTCCCCGCCCGACAGCCCGCGGCCGCCGACATCTGCCCGCACACCGGCCGGGCACGCTTGGGCTACGATCGCGCCCGCGTCCTGCTGGAGAAGTACGCCGGGCTCGACCTGCACCAGCTCCGCCACTCCGCCGCCACCCACCTCGGCGACGCCGAAATTCCCCTGCAGCTCATCATGGCCAAGACCCGGCACAAGAACCCCCGCACCGCCATGCGCTACACCCGGCCCGGCAGCGAAGCAATCGCCGCCGTCACCGAACACCTCGCCCCACCCCGCCGACGCCACTAACCAGCAGGAACACCCGGCCGCGGTGTCTTTCTCCCGTATTCCGGCTGCCCCCCCTCAAAGCCCGCTGGCGAGCCCTCCAGCACATCACCGTCAGCCCCAGCAGAATCGGCGACATCGCCCGCGCGGCGCTTGTCCTCACCCCTTTCGAGCACGACTATCTACCGGCAATTCGCTGAGATCACCTCACTGGATTACTGTTCGCGCTGTCCACTTGGGCCTACGTTCTCGCTTTCGAGAAGGCCGGCGCCATCAACGCCGCGGTCGCGCTCCAGCTCTACCCGCTCTTCGCCGCCACGCTCGAGTCGCTGTTCCTGGGCCGCCGCAAGACCATTGCCGAGTGGGGCTTCACAGGCCTGATCCTTGCGGCGATGTACTACCTTGCGACGCAGGGCACCTGGAAGTTGGCGGGACTGTCACCCTGGTTCGCGGTCGCCATCGCCGTCCCGGTGCTGTGGAGTGTCGCCCACGTGATCCTCAAGGAAGTTCTCGACACCACACCCATCACGCCGAACCAGGTAACCACCTCACGCCTCCTTGTCTCGGCCCTGTGCCTGCTCACCATCGCCCTCGCTCTCGAAGGCCCATCGGAGATCGCACACACCTGGTCGAGCCTTGACCTGCAGTCGTTCGCGGCGATGATGGGGCTCGCTTACTACCTGGAGCTGATCGTCTGGTTCAACGCCGTCCGTCACATCGACGTATCGGTCGCGAGCACCATCACCGCCCCGGCTCCGGCCGTGACGATGCTTCTGGCAGTCCTCCTGCTCGGTGAGCGTACGCACGGCTTCCAACTCGTCGCGCTGACACTTGTCGTGATCGGCGTCCTCGGCCTGCTGCGCGCCCGATCACGCCGACAAGCCATGGCAGCGACCGTCGCGCCGAGATCCCTCGCGCCGTGAAGAGGCGGTCCGGGCTCGGATGATGCCGATCGTGGCCCATGTCGACTTGCCATAGCCGCAGGTACAGTCGACATCTTGATCGGTATCCGGCCCGAAGACCATGGAGAGCGGATGCGTCCGGCGACGTTCCGCCCCCGCATCTACCTAGACGAGTAGATCCGAAGTTCCGCCCCGCCAAAGGGGTGAGGGTGTCCAAGATCAGTTTGTGACGACCGACCTGAACACCCTCTTGACCGCACTGTACGTGAAGATCGACGACGAGATCGGAGGAACGCGGTGGCTGGGCCGCCCGCCTTTGCTCAGTGACTCCGAACTGGTCTGTCTGGCGGTCGCGCAGGCACTGCTCGGCTACCACTCCGAAGCCCGCTGGCTGCGCTACGCGCACAAGGACCTGTCCGGCATGTTCCCCTATCTGCCCCAGCGCGCGGGCTACAACAAACGACTGCGCGCGGCGCTTCCGCTGGTCAAACGCCTGATCCGGGAGCTGGCCCAAGACAGCGACTTTTGGACCGACACCGTGTGGATCGTCGACTCCACACCGGTGCCGTGCGGCATGTCGCGTCCCACCGTCCAGCGGTCGAACCTGGCCGGATGGGCCGGCTACGGCTACTGCGCCTCCCACTCCCGGTTCTTCTGGGGCCTGCGCCTGTACCTGGTGTGCACCCCGACCGGCATGCCGATCTTGTGGGCACTGGCCACCCCCAAGCTCGACGAGCGCGAAGTCCTGTCCGCGATGCTCGAGGCCGACGCCGATCTGGTTGCCCAGCGCGAGGGCATCTTGCTCATCTCCGACAAGGGCTTCGCCTCCAAAGCGCTCGAGCAGGAGCTCGCCGGGCTAAGCATCGAGCTGCTGCGGCCCTCTTTCAAACGCGAGAAACGGCGATTCGGCGAGCCGATGCTCAAGAAGGTCCGCCAGCTCATCGAGTCAACGACACCCTCAAAGGGCAGCTCGACCTGGAACAACACGGCGGGCGCACCTTCGAGGGCGTCGCAGTCCGAGTGGCCCAGCGAGTCCTGGCGATGGCCGCCGGAATCTGGCACAACAACCAGACAGGCGCACCTGTCACCCGCTCACTGATCGCCTACGACCACTGATCACATCGGATCTACTCGTCTAGCTGATCACGGGCGAAGGCTACCTACAGGCCGCTCCCGTCGCGGGCGTCAGCCCACACATGCCTCAGGGGCTAGAGGCAACGCCGTTCAGTTAGGGCTGAGGTAGCGGCGTCAAGGGCTGCTTGTGATCATGTTGATGTGAATGGTGGCCTTGTAGGTGGTCCGGTCGATGGCGGGTCCGCGTGCGTTGTATTTGGAGATCGCGCGTTTGACGATGCGGTCTTTGGTGCGGACTCGCCGGGCGGGCAGGAGATGGGCCAGGACATGACGGCCGATGGTGCCGACCAGGTCGATGTCCGTGCCGGTGATGACGCCGGCGGCCAGGATGAGCTGGTCGCGGGCGGCGGCCAGGCCGTCGCGCCTGGTCGTGCCCCGGCCGTCTCATGAAGGTGAGGCATCTGCGCGGATGCCTCGGTCATGGTGAGACTGCCTCGGGTCCGATGAGACCGAACACCTCGTGCAAGCGACTCGGGAAACCGGGCGTTCGGCTCCGCGCTACCGCCGAGGGTGGCTGCTCACCTCGCTGGGATGCCTCATCGCGACATCGGGATCAGCCGGACTCCGCGAGCAGATGGACGACACCGGCTGGGTTCTTGATCCAGTGGGTTCTGGATTCGAGGTTCTCCAGGGGCTCGACCTCGTCACACGGGTGGATGCCGATGTCGGCCAGTTTGCTCGCTGCCGCGTCCAGGTCATCGGTGTGCAGTTGCAGCCACAGGTCGGGCTGGCTGTAGTTGTCGACGCAGTCGAGCCACAGCGTATTGGGTCCGAACCGCACCGAATGAGTTCTCGAGACGGTCGGAGCGTAGGAGACGTCGTCTTCTTTGACGTCGAAGCCCAGCGTGTCGCGGTAGAAGGCCACGGTGGCTTCGTACTGTGCCTTGGGGATCTTCATGGCGAGGTTCAGGCCGGCCGTGAATTCAGGCTTGCTCATGGTTGCGTGACTCCTTGGTTCGTGTCGGTGGCGTCGGTGTCAGTGGCCTCCAGTGCGCCTTCCAGCGCGGCCAGCCGGTCATCCCACCTGCTGGCGAGCCTGGCCAGCCACAGTTGGGCGGTGCGGATGGCGGCTGGTTCCAACCGGTAGGGATGGCGGCGACCGGCCGGTTCGCCGACGCTGATCAGGCCCGCTTCGGCGAGCTGGCCGAGGTGCTTGGCGATCGCCTGGCGGCTGATCGGCAACCGTCGCGCCAGATCCGTGACGGTTGCGGGCCCGGCGCGGCCGAGCTCCTCCAGCAGCGCCCGCCGCGTCGGATCGGTGAGCGCCGCGAACACCGCGACGGCCTGACCTTCTGCATCAGGCGGCCGCATCGAGGTAGGTCTCCAGATCGACGAGCTCGGCGTCCCATCCCTGACTGTTGGCCTTGTGGGCAGAGTGGGCCACGTCGGCGGCGGCCTGGGCGAACCCGCTCTCCACCAGGCGCAGCCGGGTACCGCCCGGCACCGGCTCCAGGGTGAAGTCCACAAGCGTCTGGGGTGCGTCAGCCTCCGGCAGGCCCTCGATTGCCCACCTGAACGCGAAACGGTGTGGTGGGTCGACCACCGCGATCGTGGCGACGGATTCCTCGTCCAGGTCGTCCCAACGGAAGAACGCGCGCCCACCGGGCCGCAGATCTATCCCCGCTACCGAGCCGAACCACCGCGAGAGCCCTTCCGCGGTGGTCAGCGCGGCCCACACCCGCTCGATGGGGTGCCGCAGCACCACCACACGTTCGATCGCGTCCGAACCCATGCCCACCCTCATTCGCAACCTGTAGGTTGCCATTAATGGCAATCTACAGGTTGCGATCATCGCCCGCAAGCCCCGGCCCGGAGGGCGACTTACTACGCACCCGCACATGCGGCATCCCTCACCAGCCTGGACCGCCACCTGCACAACAACCGGACGGGCGACATGATCGGGGGCATCCCTCTGCGCCAAGCTCAAGGCTCGCTGTCACGGGACAGCGACCTTAGAGGGCGTTATGGGAGCTGATGCCTATACAGACCTCTTCTACAGCAGCTCCGCTGCTTTGTTCACCGACCTTGACGAACAGTCCTCCCCCTTAACTGAACGGCGTTGAGAGGATGTCATCTTCCCAATCCGGCTCATCGGGGTTGCGGAGCTGCCGGACGCCAGCGGGGCCAAGGTCAGGCTGGGCGAAGGAATAGGTGCCGATCACGTTGATGTGCTGGCGGACGAAGGGCGATAGCCGCGCGACGTCTTCCTCAGCCAGCGAATAGGCCTCTGCCTTGAGCTGATCGAGGGCCCGGTCCATGTAGAAGGTGTTCCACAGCGTGACGCAGTTGAGCACCAGGCCGAGCGCGCCGAGCTGGTCTTCCATGCCCTTGTAGTAGCGCTGGTAGATCTCGCCTTTCCTGCCGTGGAAGATCTTCCCTGCCAGTGCATGGCGGGATTCTTGCAGGTTGCGCACGCCCTTGATGTCGCGCCGGTAGGGCTCCTCGACGGCGTAGGTGAGGATATGGAGGGTCTTGAAGATCCGCCCGTAGTGGGCGATCGCCTCCCCGAGCGGGGTCGGGTTACCGTCTCGCTGGATCATGCGCATCACGTCGTAGGCGCGGATCTCACCGGTGTAGATCGACACCACGACGCGCAGGATGTCGCTCCAGTGCCGCTTGATCTTTTCCAGGTCGATCTTCCCGCGCGCGAACCGGGACAGGATGCCGTAGTCGGCGTCCTGGATGCGCCAGCCCTTCTGATCGGGGATGTCGGCCAGCGCGGGCCGGTACTGCATGCCCAGCAGGTGGGCCAGGCCGAACACGACGTCGCTGTAAGATCCGGTGTCGGTCACCAGAACCTCAGGGCGCGGTCCGCCATCCCGCCGGAACGCCACATCGATCATGTGGAGCGAGTCGCGCACGGTCCCGGTGACGACCTTCGCCCCGAGCCCCACCCCACGGTCGTTGATCATGTTGAGCCACGTGACTCCGCGCGAACGGCCGAAGAATTTCTTATTCGGCCGGGTGTAGATCGAGGGTACCGGGACCACGAACCGCATCCCGTCGATCGCCGCGACCAGCCCACCGCCGAGCACCTGGGCAAAACCGATCTTGCCCTGCTCATCAATGAGCGGACCGTTGGCCAGGGTGTAGGTCTCCGCAGACAGGTAGTTCTGCACCACGTGTGACAACCGTCCGCGCTCCAACGCCGGCGTGCCCGCCTTCACCACCGGCGCGTACCCGATGTTCAGCGCTTGAGCCGTCAGGCAGGCCGCGACCGAGACGCGGAAGTCGGCGAGCTTGCTCACCCCGCCGGCTACAGAGGTGAACGCGGCCTCGAACTCCTGAACCCGGCCCATCACCTCCAGCAGCAGCTCGGGCAGATCCACCCGCGGCAGCATCGCGAGGAACCGCTTGCGCAGGTCGATCAGGGACGGCGGCTCCGGAAGGGCGGCCAGCTTGGCCACGTGCAGTCGTCCCTCCCCACCCACGCTCACATCCACACCGTCCTGCCCTGCCCGGCCGCGACGTCGTTGAGCGCCAGATGGAGCACCAGCGCGTGCTCGGCGAGCAGCCGCCCGGGATCCTCGGGAAGCTGGAGGTCGACCAGCGCCGGACCCTTGGCCGCCTCCCACTTCGCACCGTCCAGCAGCTGCCCGCGTGGATCCCGCCAGCGCGCCGAGGCCTCGGCATAGACGTCGCGGCGCTTGAGGTGCCGGTGGAACTGGGTGAGTACGCACATGGTGTAGGCGTTCTTGTCCACGGTGCTGCCGTTCGGCAGGCTCTTGAACACCAGCCGCTTCCAGGACCCGGTCACCAGTTCGGGGTCGATGTCGGCCTCGGTGACCTTCTTCTTGCGTCCGTCCAGCAGCCGGGGCAACTGCTTCATCGCCGCGAGCGCCCGCGTGCCTTCGGCGTTGGCACCGAACTCGATCACCGTGGTCAGCGTCTTGAGGAACCCCGACACAGTGGCGATCCGCGAAGCCAGCAGCGCCCGCATCTCCCCATCGGCATCGGCGTCGGACGGCGGCACCATCTCGGTCACCGCCGCGACCGCCTCCCGCAACTCCCGCCTGGGCACGATCGCGTCGATCGCCTCCCACACCTGATCCAACCGGAGGTCGGTGACCTCCAGCAGGGTCTCCACCGCCGCGGCGAGCGTGGCCGAGTGCTTGGCCAACTTCGGATGCTGGCGTACCCGCTCCTTGTCGGTCGCGGTCTCGGCCTTGCCGACAAGTTCGGTGGTGACCAGCAGATCCAGCATCTCCAGACAGTCGTCGACCGCCTTGCCCTCCAGATAGATCACCGTGGCCAGCAACGTGGCGAGCTGGCGAGAGGGGCCATGGCGGCGCAAAGCGGTCGCCGTGGCCTGCGTGCCGTACCGCGCCAGGTCGACCATCCGCCGGTGCGGCACCTCCGGCGGCAGCGGCATGGCCCCCAGCCCGACCCCGAGGATTTCCGCGGCGAGCTCCAGCGCCTTTTCCAGATTTCTGCCCGAGGGCGCCGCTGGGCCTTTGCGCCAGCGTTCCAGGTCCGAGGCGCGCCGACCTTCGGGCACCTCCAGCAGCATCTCCAGGATTACCCGCTGCCGCGGCGACAGCACCCCGCGCAGCGTGTCATAGAGCCGGTCGGTGGCCTCATCCCGCACCCGGGCGACCAGCCGGGCCAGCGTGGTCACACCCGGGAGCAGCACCTTGTTGGTGCGCAGCCACGTCACCCCGTCATAGAAGATCGTCTTCTTGCCGTCGCCGGTGTTCCACGCCCGCGCGCCCGCCCAGACGATGAAATCTGCCTCCGCCTGGGAGAACTCCTTCAATTCGTATGCCTTGCGGATCACGTCCTGGTGCTCGAACGGCGTGCTGCGCCGCTCGGTGTACTGGTTGATCTGCGAGACATCCTCGATCCCGAGTTGCTCGCCGAGGTGCACCAGCACCTCGTCGGGCACGTCCAGTGGGTCGGTCAGAAAGCGCCCGACGTAGCGGGCTGTCGTCAGTTGAAGGGCGAAGCCGGGGCGGGCGTGTGTCCCACGCCGTTCGGCGATCAGCGCCCGATCCGCGTCATCCAGGTAGAAGAACCGCTCCAGCTCCGCCTGCGACGGAGCACCCGAGAAACGGCCGTACGCGGCCGCCTCACCATCACTCAAGAACTCAACCGGCATAGACGCCGAAGGTAGGGCAGTCCCAGCAAGCAGGACGAGCGGAAGATCAAATAGTTAGCTGTGGCCACCCGCTAACGGGACTTTTCGCTCGGATGCTCGTCATGCCCCGTGATGGCCGGGTTCTCTGCGGCGACCTGGGTCAGCAGGGGCAGGCCGGCGGCGCTGTCGGAGACGCCGGCGGCGGTGACCGGGACCGCGAGGAGCAGGCCGAGGGTGTCGGTGACGATGCTGCGCTTGCGGCCGGCGATCTTCTTGCCGGCATCGTGGCCCTGGCTGTGGGCGGGGACGTTGGTGGAGGTCTTGACGCTTTGGGCGTCGATGACGCAGGCGCTTGGGTCGGGGTCACATCCTTCGCTGGTGCGCACTAATCGTCGGAGCAGGCCGCTGAGCCGGGTGAAGATGCCGTCGCTCTGCCATGGCGCGGCGCTGTGGGGCCGAGGGGTGCTTTAACGGCCTGACCAGCAAAAAGATGGGAGGGGTGCCGGGAGTCGATATCAATGCAAAGCGGCTGTAGACCGGACGCGGCGGCTACCAGGGGGCTCAGGTGGAGGCCAGCAGGGCGGCCAGGTCGGCCGGCATGGGCATGGGCTGGGTGAGGCCGACGCGGGTGCGGCCGGTGTTGCCTTCGGGGTAGCGGCCCAGCGCCGAGCCGGGGGCGGCCACGATGATCCGTACCACCTGGCCGAGGGCCTCGCGCCGGTCTCGCTGGACGATCGCGAGGGCCAGCATGGAGATGTGGTTGCGGGTGTGCGGCCAGGCCCAGGGCTGGGACAGGATGTGCGCGCGTTCCAGGTGCCGCCACCGGGCGGCCGGATCCGCGGCGGCACGGGCCGCGATCATCTCGGCGGTGTAGGCGGCTCGCACCAGGGCGGGCATTCTCCGGCCGATCATCGATTGTCCTCCTTGATTGGTGAGCGGCAAGAGGTGGAGCCATTGGCGCAGCAGGCGTCCCCTCGCCAGGCCTCGCGGCCTTCCTTGACCGCGACCGCGGCGATGACCAGGGCGGCGATCGGGTCGGCCCACGACCAGCCGAACAGGCTGTTGAGCGTCAGGCCGACCAGCAGCACCGCCGACAGGTAGGTGCACAGCAGGGTCTGCTTGGAGTCGGCCACCGCCGAGGCCGAGCCGAGCTCGCGGCCCGCGCGCCGCTGAGCGTACGACAGGAACGGCATGATCAGCAGGGAGAGGGCGGCGAGGATGAGGCCGGGGGTGGAGTGTCCGGCTTCGCCGACGCCCAGCAGCGCGCGTACAGCGTCGAAGGTGACGTAGGCGGCCAGGACGAAGAACGAGATCGCGACAACGCGCAAGGCTGCCCTTTCCCGCCGCTCGGGGTCGGCGGCGGAGAACTGCCAGGCGACCGCGGCGGCGGAGGCGACCTCCACGACGGAGTCCAGGCCGAAGCCGATCAGCGCGGCCGAGGAGGCGACGGTACCGGCGGTGATGGCCACCGCCGCCTCGATCACGTTGTAGGTGATGGTCGCCCCCACCAGCAGCCGGATCCGGCGGTGCAGCACCGCGCGCCGGGCCGGGGCCAGGGGTGACAGGTTCAGCGCGGTCATGACCCGGTCGTCCTGTCGCCGTGGGCGGGGCACAGCGCGACCACGTGACCGGTGGCGGCCAGCAACTGTTCGGCCGAGGCGAGGACGTCCATCAGCTCCGGCCGGGTCAGCGCGTAGAACGACTGGCGGCCTTCGGCGCGGTAGTCGATCAGTCCGCAGTCGCGCAGGCAGGCCAGGTGTTTGGACACCGTGGACTGGGCCAGCCCGAGCTCCGCGGTCAGGTCCACCACCCGAGCCTCGCCACGCGCGAGACGCTGCACGATCCGCAGCCGGGTCCCATCGGCCAGCGAGTGGAACAGTGCCGCCGCGGGGGAGATGCCTGCGGCGATGTCAGCACTCACACATCGGCCAGCTTCACTATCAATCGCCATATTGCGATGATAGTCCAGTTTTAAGATGTGTTGCCAGCCCGACCGGGCTCGCCCAGCGCATGGCTACTACGAGCGGCCCGCCGCCGATGGGCGTCCGGTAAGAGGGGAAGGCCCTGGACGGCTTCTCGACAGGGTGGTCGCGCCGAGCCGTACCGGCGGAGTTGCCGACCGTCCGGCCTGTTCCCTGCGGACCAGGTCAGGGACGGCTGGATTGTCGGCCGCCGCCGCGAGTACGGTTCCCACCCGTCGAGGCCCGTCCAGGGCCCGGGTCTCCGCCCCTTGCCGGAGGGGCGGAGAGGTGCGTGAGGTCAGCGGGTGATGATGAACACCTCGCCGGCCACTCTGGCCACCTGGGCCAGGTCGGCGGCTATGCCGACCTCGACGTCGGTGGGGTCGAACAGGACGCCGACGCGGTTGCGCAGGGCGGGTTCGGCGGCCAGTTGCTCGGTGACCGCGTTGTCGGCCAGCCCCGCGTCGAACAGCCGCCAGATCCGGGCGTCCGCGGTGGAGCGGTGGGCCCACAAGGTGACGGTGCCGACGGGGTGGTTGACGATGGGCCCTCGTACCCGGGTGTCAAGTTCGAGCTTGGCGCGGGCGGTGTCCCAGGTGGAGCGGTCTGTCTGGTGGGCGAAGCCGTACTCGCGAGCACCCACGGGCATGATCGCGTCCCAGCCCAGCGCCTTGATCATCAGCCATTGGGCCTCGGCGGCGATGGCCGGGGTGATCCGCTGGCTCTTGCCCTTGAGGCTGATCTGGTGCTTGGCGTAGTCGTCGCGCAGCAGGCCGGTGGCGACGTAGATGTTGTCCACGACATTGCCGGCCAGGTAGCCGCTGACGTTGTCCTTGGTCACCAGGGGGTACTTCTGGCGCATCGCGGTGACACAGGTCAGCGAGGAACCGCAGCCCAGCTCGGGAACGATCACCGAGACAGCGATCCGCTTACCGGGCAGCGCCGCCCGTAGGGCGCGAGAGGTGGCCACCATGAACTGCCGTACATCGGCCGCCGACTGCCAGCCGGTGAAGGCCAGCGAGTCCGCGAAGTTCACGCCGATCACCTGCGCGCTCTTCGCCTGCCGTACCAGCGCGGCCACGGCCTTGGCATGCACGGTACGGCCGGCCGCCCACGCCGCGGTCAGATCGGCCTCCAGCCATACCCGCAACTGCTGCTGACTCGCGGCCGCGATCGCCTGGGCGACCTCGGGGTTCTCGCCCGCGGACGGCTGCGGATCCTGTGTCGGCATCGCGGTCGGATCGGGAGTGGTGGGCGCCTGCGTGCTCGGCCGGTCCGAGGGCAGTGCCACGGGGATCTCGGTGGGCGCGCTGTTGACGCCGCGGGTGGCGCCCATGTCGGCGCGGGCGTTGTCGAGGCCGCCGCAGCGGCGCCCCTTGCCGACGCCGCACACCTGCTTGATCGCGGAGATGCTGTGCGTGGTGTACTGCCGGGTCTTGGAGTTGTAGCACTGCCAGGTTTGGCGCTGCCCGTCGATGGGCTGGCAGATGGTCTGTCCCCCCTTGCCGCACTGGCCCAGAGCCGCCAGGTCGGACAGTTCATGGCAGATGGTGATGCGCTTGCTCGGCACGGTGGGGGAGACCGCGACCAGGCCCGTCCCGGTGGTGTCGATCTCCTGGTAGCCGGCGATCAGCTCGGCGGGCGTCTTGCCGTTGGGGTCGCACAGGAACGGGTTGGCGTCGGGGGGGAGCAGGTCCTCGCAGGCGGGTGCCGGAGGTCTGGGGCCCGACGCGCCGCCGAACGGGTCGACGGTCTCGGCGACCGCGACCACGATGGAGGTCGCCAGAAGGGCGAGCACGATACCGACGACGGCGATGATCTTCTCGCGTCCGGTACCGCTCAGGGGGCGCTTCATCGGGAATCCTCGCTTCAAGAGTGATCGTTTAGCTGCCGCAGTTCATCCAGTGGCCGCCTCCACCTGGTGTGACGACCCACTGCCCCCTGTCCTGAGCGATGGTCCAGCTGACCGAGAGGGTGAGCGAGCCGCTGCCGTGCGTGGTACCGGAGGTGGTGGTCCCGTCGCCGGTGTTGGACCCGGACCAGGAGACGGTGATGGTGCCCGACTCCGTCGTCGGGGTGGTGCCGCAGCCGGGCTTGGAGCGGGGTGCGTTGACGGTGAAGGAGTTGCCCGATACCGAGATCGCCCCGGACCCTGAGGCGGTCGCGGTGCCGGTGCCGGGGGAGAAGTCGACCGAGAAGGATCCCGACCGCTCCGCGCCGAGGCTGATGGAGGAGTTGGACAGCTGGGCCCGCGGCGGTGGCGGCGCCGGCTTGGGCGGCGGCGGCGCCACCTTGGTGGACGGCTGGGTGATGGGATCCGAGGACTTGCCGGTCGGCTTGGTGGACGGCGGATCCTTCGGCCCCTGGTCGCGCTGGGGCTCCTTGGTGGTCCGCGGCGGGGGGACGACGGTGTCCCTGGTGGGCTTGCCGGTCGGTCTGATCGTGGGCTGCTTGGACGCCTTCGTCCGCGGCGGCGTGGGCAGCGTGCTCGGGGCGGCGCTGGGCCCGCGGCTGGGTTGGTCGGGAACGGACCGGCCCGGCTGGGTCGGTGGGACTTGGAGCGCGGGATCGGTGGCCAGCAGCGCGGAGGGATCCTCCAGCGACGGAAGCGGATTCTGCACCTGACCGGCCCGGACTCCGGACGACAGGGTGGCCTGGCCGCTGTTGCCGAACATGCCCTGCCACAGCAGCATGGCGATCAGCCCGCCGCCGCCCAGCAGAGCGGTTATCCGCAGCAGCGGCCGCAGCTGAATGCGTGCCTCCGCCGGCGCCTCGTCCGGGCGATCGGCCCACATCTCCGCGTACACCTCCTTGTGCACCCGCTCAAGGTCGTCGACCTTGTCGGCGCGGCTATCCCAACTACGAAAGTCATCCGGATCGTCGCCGTCGGCACGGGCGTGCCGGCCGCGGGGGCCAGGCGGGTTGTCCGGTTCAGGGTGGGGCACTGGGGCGCTCCTTCCCATGGGCAGATGTCAGGGGGGTCAGGACGCCTGGTCGAGCATCCTGTCGATCACGGCTATCGCCTCGCGGGCGACGTCCCGGACGTGCCGAAGCCGGCTGAGGTCCTCCGGCGTCAGCGCGGCCGGCTCGGGCACCTGCGCGAGCAGTGCCGCCGGGAACAGCGCCCGCATGCTCGCGGTCGGGGTCTCGTCGTCGAAGTCCTGCCAGCGCGGCCAGGCCCGCTCGATCGGTTCCGCGACCGCCACGGGGGCGGCGAGCGGCATCACGTCCGGGCCGGGACGCGGGTCGGAGGCGTACGGGTGGCGGTGCCGGCCGACGGGCGCGGGACCCTCCCGGTCCGGTACGGCCCGCGAGCTCCGATGGTGCTCACGGGTGCCGTTCATGTGGCTGTGCGCGGGGTCGTACACGGTGGTGGACATGGCGGGCGTCTCCTTCACGCGATCAGAGGGGATGGCGCAGGACGGGTGTGTTCGTCGGCTGATGGGACGGCCAGGCCGGTGGCGGTCGCCGGTCGGGCAGCGCGTCGGCCATCGTCGGAGCCGACAGCGGCATGGCCGCGGGGGCCGGTGCCAGGCGGGCGAGCGCGTTGTCGGCCTCGGCGCTGATCTGCACGAAGCTGGCGCGCAGCTCCAGCAGCAGCCTGCGGGGCACCGTGACCTGCGCGTTGGTGACGGCGACGGTGGCCACCCCCAGCGCGCGGCCCCGCCCGCGGATCACTTGCACGATGGACAGCGCCCCGGTCAGCGCCGCGATCAGCAGGCAGCCGATCAGTACCAGCGCGTAACCCGCCTCGGGGCCCTCGGTGACGGCGTGGCTGATCACGGTGGAGGCGGCCGCCACACCGAGTGCCCCGCCCAGCATCCGGGTGGTGGTGATCGCGCCGACGGCGGCGCCGTGCTGGGCGGGCTCGACCGTCAGGGTCCCGGCGCTGGAGGCCCCGGTGGCCATCGCGCCGAATCCGGCTCCCAGCACGATGGAGGCCACCAGGCTCCACCGGCCGGGTTCGGGATGGGCCAGCAGCAGCACGCTCGCGCTGCCGACGGCCAGCGAGCCGAGATAGATGATCGCGTGCACGCCGGTACGGCGCCCCGCGATCGCCGCCAGCGGGCTGGCCACGATGACGGCCAGCGACATGGGCACCAGCCAGGTGCCGATCTGTCCGGCGTCGACTCCGGCGTCGCGCAGGAACAGCGGGGCGATGGCCAGCACGGGGAAGCAGAGCAGGCCGTAGGCGAAGGTGGCGATCCCGCCCCAGGCGAAGCCCGGCCGCCGCCACAGGGTGGTGTCGACGGCGGCCGCGGGATGCCGCCGGGAGCGGACGACGGCCAGGTCCAGCAGCACCATCGCGCCGACCGCGCAGAGCAGGGTGGGTCTCCAGTCCCAGATACCCGCCTGGGAGATGAGCAGGACGAGTGCGCCGCTGGCGCAGACGAGGGCCACGGCGCCGATCAGGTCGGGCATCCGGCGCACCCCGGGGCGTGAGCGGGGCAGGCCGGGGGTGAGCACGAGCAGGGCCAGGCCGATGATGGCGCTGGGGAGGTACAGGGCGCGCCAGCCGTACATCTCCAGGAGCAGGCCGCCGAAGCCGTGCAGGGCCAGGGCGCCGACGCCGCCCGCGGAGCTCCACAGGGCGATCGCGCCGCCGCGCCGTTCGAGCGGGAGCTCGCTGAGCAGCATGCCCAGCGAGGCGGGGATGATCATCGCGGCGCCGATGCCCTGGACCAGGCGGCCGGCCAGCAGGATCGGCCAGTCGACGGCGATGACCGCGCCGACCGCGCCGCCGGCGAACAGCGCCAGGCCGAGGGCCAGCAGACCGCGCCGGCCCAGCAGGTCGGCGCAGCGGCCCGCGGTGGCCAGCAGTGCGGCGATGACGGCGAAGTTGATGGTGCTGATCCAGGTGAGCTGGGGGAGCGGGATCCCCCGCGTCATCGTGTCGTCGACCAGGGCCGGAATGGCCATGGTCGTCGCCACGGTGTCGGCCATGATCACCGCCATGACGCCGGCGGTGATCAGGCGCAACAGCGCGAAACGGATCGGCCTGGCGGCCGCGGCGCGGTGCCGTGAGGATGGCGTCGCTCCGGCCGATCTCGGTTCGGGTGCCTGCCGGGCAGGCGTCACCGTCATCGCTCGGTGATCCAGGAGGTGAGCGCCGGCGGCATCTGATGTTGGACGTCCTGCAGGCGGGCCCAGAGCATCAGCAGGAGCGCGTTCTTGCCGTCGGCGGGGTGGATGGCGCCGGCCTCGTAGGCGTCAGCCAGGTCCTCGTAACTGGAGAAGAACGAGTAGCCGCCGCCCCCGCGAGTGCGCACCGGCACGGGGTCGGCCGTCCAGGGGAAGACCGACCACTGGAAGTGCTCCAGCAGCGCGTTGATGCTGCCCGGCACCAGCGGCTGACCGGCCGGCGGCGCGTACATCTTCTTGATCTTGCGGGTGAGGGTGGCGTGGTCGTCATGGATGGTGATACGAGTCTGGGAGGTGCTCTCGCGCAGTGGCCGGCCGCGCGTGTCGCAGCTGAGGTCGGCGTAGATGAGGGTCGGGTAGAGCTTGTTCGGGCCGTGTCCGGCCGACAGGCGGTCTCGCTGGTCGGGGGGTAAGGCGTCGTAGATCTTGGCCTGGCCGACGTCGGCGAAGACCGCGTCCACGCCCAGGACCAGCGGGTCGACGAGTTGCATGGCGACCTGTGAGACGGCGAAGGCGGTGCGGGCGTCGGGCGCGGCCGCCACCAGGCGGTTGAGGCGGGCCGAGGCCAGCAGGGTGTACAGCCGGTCGACGTAGTCGGGGGAGCGCTGGATGTCGGTGCCGCGCACGAAGGTGGCCGACAGGCCGCACACGTGCTGGAGGTAGTGCTGGTAGTAGGCGGCGCGGGGCGCGATCACCGCCGGAGACAGGCCGCGGCTGAGCGCGGCGTGCAGGTCGGCCAGCAGAACGACGTGCTGGGCCTCGGCCTGGACCAGCCACTGCTGGTGCACGATGAGCTGGTCGAAGCCGAGGTGGATGGGGGCGACAGGGGCCATCCCCCAGAGCGTGTGCGGGCGGGTGCCGGGGTGGACGCGGCTGGGCAGGCGCTTGAGCAGGGAGGCGTACTCGCCGGGGGACAGGGGAGTGATGCGATCCATCGTGAGGTCCGTTCGGTACTGGTCAGGCTGAGCCCGCCCCCGCTGGAGTCCCCGCGACTCGCCATCAAAGGTGAGGCCCATGTGACTATTCGTCTTCTATGGGGACCCACCATGACCGGTGTGATACACCAGTGTCAATATCATCTTCCGCATCTGTGGTGAATCCGATACTCTCGCCACCCATAAAGGACGAACCCCGCGAACTTCAGGGAGATGTCTGGTGTCCACTCCGTCACCATCACCGTCGCCGACCCTGGCTGAACGGTTGAACTGGCTCTTCGAACACATAGTCAATCCGCATACCGGCAAGCCCTACAGCGATCTGGCCGTGGCCAAGGGCTCTGGTGTCAGCGCCAGCACCATCGGCCGGCTGCGCGATGGGACCACCACTAACCCCACGCTGGAGACCGTGTATGCCCTTGCCGACTTCTTCGATCAGCCGCGCATGATCCTTTTGGACGACCCCGCCGGAACCAAGGTATTTCGCGAAATGGAACAACTACGAGACCTGACCGTCGACAAGCGAGTCCGCGCCATCGCCCTTCGCGCCGACCGGGTCGCGGAAGGAGACCCGGCCACCCTCGACGCCATCGAAGCCCTGCTCACCGTGCTCGAACAGAACAAGGACAAGATCTCCCGATCACCACACGACGAATGACGCATCCCCGGCCCCGAGTGAGCGTCGTCTCCTGATCTCCCCCGCCTAAGGAGGCTCTCAGTGCCCGTCTCCTTCCAGGCCCTGCGCGACCGGCATGCAGGAGTCTTCCAACTCTTACCCGACCCCTTCGACATCGACCAGTACTGCCGAGCGCTCAGCGCACACCGTGAGCGCGCTGTGATTCCGGTTCCCTTCAACCCCGTCCATACCCCGTTGTCCAGCTGTAGTTCGGTCACGGGTTTCTGGGTGCAAGTCGAAGATCCGGACACACCCGGACTCCTGCGCGACATCATCGGATATGCCTCAGCCCCGGCCATCCCCATCTCACTGCAGATCACGTTCTTCGGCCACGAACTCGGCCACGTCGAACACGATCACCTCGGGGAACCGGACGCGAGACTGGAGCAGCTCGCTCTGGTCGTGGCGCCCACGCTGATGAAGTACGGGGGCCTGGATGCGGTCAAGAGGATCACCGGGCGTACCACGTTCCGAAGTGAACAGGAGGAGGAAGCCGAGACATTCGCGATCTTGTTACGCGAACGCCTCATGACTCGGCACGACGAGATCGACAACGGGCCCGGCATGGTGGGACGGATGGCCAGCCCCCTGGTGGACCCCTTCAGGCGGCGACGCCGTGCGTAGTGCCCTGATAGTGGCCTGTCTGGCGATCATGTGGACGATCACCCTCATGCGCATGCCGGGGATGCGTCGTTCCCCGCAGCACCTGATGATCTGGCTGGCGCTCACTTCGGGCATCATCAGCATCAGCATCGGGCAGACGGCCTTGTCACCTTGGCTGACCAGCCTCAGTGGGACCCCCGCTCTCCCGTTCTTCCTGGAGACATCCCTCGTGGTCATCGCGCTCGCCTCGGCGGTGACCTGGGAGATGATCGCCTCGGTGGGGAGCGGGGATCTCACGTGGAGGCGCCGTATCCGCTACCCGTGGTACGTCGCCGTTCCCATCATCATCTGCTTCGCGGCGCTGGCCTTCGGCAACGATCTGAGCTCCAGCGCCACCTACACGGCCGTCGGACAGCAGCAGGCGACAACCCCGCAGCTGCTCTACCTCGGCGTCTACGAGACGTACGTGATAGTGGTTTTCGTCATCAAGGTGACGATGTTCTTTCGCCTGGCCCACATCTGCGACAGGGTGTGGCTCAGGCGTGGCTGGCACATTCTGGCCTGGGCATCGGTAGGCTGCGCGACCCGCTCGGTATACACGATGTCCTTCCTGATCCCGCAGGTAACCGGTCTGCCCGCGCCGAACGTGCCCTGGTCGACGGAGCTGAGCATCAGTATCAACCTGCCCTTTTACACTGTGGGCTTCATCGGTATCGCCTTGCCGGCACTCGACTTGCTGGCGCAATGGCTAAGACCTCGCCGCGCGCTGTGGATCCTCAGACCGTTATGGACGGATCTCCAGATCGCCTTCCCCGACCTGGTCCGTGTACGGAGAGAGTTCGACACCGCCAGTGCCGAACTGGTCGCTCGAGAGACTGTCATCAATGAGGGCTTGTTCAAGTTACGGACACTGAGCTCGTCCGACGTCCTGCTGCTGGCACGCGCGTACGCGGTAACCGCTGCCGTCCCTGCGCAACGGCTGGAATCTGTAACCTATGCGGCCTGGATCACTTACGCAATGGCCCATCCAGACGGAACCGCTGCAACTACCAAAATTGCCGATTGGCCGTCCAGTCCCCGCGCCGGCGAGACGGACTGGTTGATCGACATCGCTCGCGAGTACAACTATGCCAGCGTACTACGGCGGATCGGGCTGGCGCAGGGATTCGTCAATTCCTTGGTCGCCCGTGCGATGCAGCTGGCGCCGCGCGAGAGTACACCGCCATGAACTCAACCGATCGGCGGAGGGTCGTTGTGACACTCGCTCCAGCTCTCGCATTCCTCGGCCGGCGGCGGAGGCGGGGTCTGCGGGCCCTCGTCCTCGGTCGGCGTCCTGCTCGGCGTGGGGCTCGGCTTCTTGCGGGCGGCGGACTTGGTCGGCCGGGGCGAGGGGGCGAGCGTCCGGGTCGGCTTGGGGGTGGGGCGTGCCGTCGGCCGGGCGGTCGGCTCGGGCGTCGGACGCCGGGACGGCTTCGCCGTCGGGGAGGGCTTGGCGCTGCGGGTGGCGCGGGGCGGGTCCGAGGGCGTGGCCAGCGGTGTGAACAGTACGGCCCGCGTGGTGGTCGGCGTCGGGGTGGCGGAGGTGGTGCTCACTCCGGCGGGCAGCACCTGGCCCTCTCCGGAGCTCGGCCACCCCAGCCACAGGCCCACACCGACACACAGCACCAGTAGTAGGACGAAGGGTGCGGAACTCCGCCAGTCGATGCCTCGGCGAGGAGGGTCGTGCCACTCCTCCGGGTCTGCTAATCGGGCCCGCCGCTCCGCCCAGTACCGCTCGTCGAGACCGTCCTCCGCGGGAGGGGGATCGCTCTCCGGCTCGGCGAGGGGGACGTGTCCGGGATCCGGCGAAGAGCGGTCGGATACCTCAAGAGGTCGCCCATACCCGGCATAAGGGTGTTTGCGCGCCTCGGGAGCGTCATCGTCTTGGTCTGGCATGTGTGTACCTCCCGTCTCGCTTTGCGCAGTGTGCCACGATTGCCCCACAAGTAAAGGCAATCCCCATTACTTGATCGCGCATCGCGGTGGCGCTTTCATCACGTTCGGCATCGTCATCGGTTCCCGATATGTCGTCATAGCCGGGGCGTGTCGTTCAGAGGTGGACGTGGCCGGACAAGCGGCGGTGGTGTTCGACCAGTTTGGGATAGTCGGTGGCGATTCCGCGCAGCAAGGTCTCCACGGCTCGCTCGTCCGCTAATCTGACGGGGTCAGGTACCGCCGGGCGGGCGGGAACGGAGTCCTGCGGGATTCACAAGCCTGTGGAGACCCGATAAGACCACTTCGGTGGCGCAGGTCGGTGAAGCAGGAAGCCACGGAAGTGCCGTGAGAGCGGCACAGGCTGAATCTTCGGCGTTCACGCCGGAGAGCGCGTCAATGGGTGGGCTTCACGATCGAGGTGAAGTGCTCGCCGGCGTTGAGGCGGTCGATCAAGGACAGCAGGCCCGCGCGGCCGCCGTTCTCGCGGAGCCAGCGGCTCACCTGGCAGGCGGACTTGGCGTATGTGCCGGCGTCCTTGCTCGCCGCGCTCAACCACTCCTCCAGCGTGACCGGGAGCGGCCCCGCCGGTGTGATCAGGCAGCGGTCGGCGGCCGACTCGGGCGCCAGATAGCGGGCGTCATCGGAGACCACCACGGCCAGGCCCTCGTCGAACCACTGCGGGAGCTCCGCCGTGGACGTGAGCCTGTTGTGCAGTTCGACGTGGGACATCTCGTGCGAGGCGATCACGGCGTCCACACCCCGCGGCGACAGCATCACCGATCGGTTGAGGATCGCGATGCCGCGCTCCTTCTTGCCCCCGATGCGCGAGTAGCAGGCGTCCGTCAGGCAGATGAGCAGGCTGGGCGAGCTCTCCTGGGAGCCGTAGAAGTCGGCGACCAGCTTGTGCGCCTGCCGGATCACCTGCCTCACCTGTGCCTTCTGCGGATCCGAGAGCCCGCTCTCCGTGTAGACGCCCTCCTCCAGCTCGGCCAGGCCGTAGCAGCCGGGGCAGGTGGCCGCCGCCACGGAAGGGTAGGCCAGGGCGATTCCGGCGACGGCGGCGAGGAGGATGGCCGCCAGCACCGCGAGAACCCGTGCCCACAGCTTCCGCACCGAATGCATCCTGGAGGTCTCCTTGGGAGGGGGTGGGCTGGCGAGGCCACTCTGCCGAATTGTTCGGCGCATGACATCCACCCGGGAGTTGTCATTCTCAGGGTTGATGAGCGGGTGGGGCCCGGCCAGGTGTGATCATGGGACGATGAACGACTGCGTCTTCTGCGAGATCGTCATCGGCCGGCAGCCCTCTTATCGCGTCCTTGAGGATGAGTACGCCGTGGCTTTCCTCGACATCGCGCCCGCCTCTCCCGGGCACACCTTGGTGGTCCCGCGCGAGCATGCGCGGGACCTTTGGGAGATCTCCGAGGTCGCTCACGGCCATGTCGCCCGGATGGTGCATCGAGTCGCCGGTTTGCTGAACGCGGTCTTCGCTCCCGAGGGCGTGAACGTCGTCCACTCCACGGGCGAGGCCGCCTGGCAGGACGTCTTTCACTTCCACACCCATGTGGTGCCACGCTGGCATGGCGACGATCTGCGAGTGATGTGGGATTCTCTCCCGGCCCCGAGCCACGAACTGGAAAAGGTCTCGGAGCGGTTGACCGCGCTGAGGTAGAGCTCTGTCAGGCGTCGATCCCCAGAACCTTGCCCGGTGAGCCGGCCGCGTGTGAGGGTGTGGAAGATGGCAGGTCCTGCACTGGGATCGGTGGTGAGCAGGGCCAAGGAGCCGGGTTCTCCTTGGCCCTGACAGGGACGCTGATGTCAGCGGCTGCGCCGGAACAGGACGACGACGCAGGCCGTGGACGCCGCGGCGAAGGCGGCCAGGGCGAGGCCGGTGGCGTGCAGGGCGCCGGTGAAGGCCGGGCCTTCGAGGCGGCTGCCGCTGAGGGAGGCCAGCAGCGCGCCCACCACCGCGAGCGCGATCGTCTCGGTGGCCAGGCGGGCGGTGTTGAACATGCCCGCCGCCGTGCCCGCCTGCTCCGGCCGTACCGTGCTGATCGCCAGTCCGTCCAGCACGCCGTTGGACAATCCGACGCCCGTACCGATCAGGACGAACGGCACGAGCAGCCGCAGTGGTGTGCTGGACGGGCCGACGGTCACCAGCAGCAGCGCGCCGGTTCCGGTGACCGCCACCGACCCGGCCACGACCACCACCGTCGGCACCCGCCTGGCCAGTGCCGCGCCCGCCGAGGGCAGGAACACCGACGGCACGGTGAGCATGAGCAGCCAGACGCCCGCCTGCCCGGCGTCGAGCCCGACGACCGAGATGAGGTAGGACGGCAGGTACACCACCAGCGGGACCAGCACCGCCATGAGCGTGCCCGCCGCGAGGGCGAGGGCCAGGAACCGGCGGTTGGTCAGCAGGCCGAGGTCGAACATCGGATCGGCGGTGCGCCGTTCCACCAGGACGAGGGCCACGCCCAGGACGGCCGCCACGACGAATCCGCCGACGACGGGCGGGCTGCCGAACCCGAGCGCGGGCCCCTCGTTCAGGGCGAAGATCAGCAGCAGCAGCGCCGTGGTGAACAGCGCCGCGCCCGGCCAGTCGACGCGCCGTCCGCGCTCGCCCGGGATCCGGGGCAGCAGGGGCGTCATCAGCAGGACCAGCCCGGCGATCGCGGCCGGTACGGCGAAGACCGCCCGCCAGCCGAGCACCTGCACCAGCAGGCCGCTGACCGTCGGCCCGAACGCGAGCCCGGCACCGAGGACGCTGCCCAGCAGCCCGAACGCCCGCCCCCGGGCCGGACCCTCGAACACGGCGGCCAGGATCGAGGACATGCCGGTGGTGGCGGCGGCCGCGCCGACACCGCCGAGGGCGCGTACGGCGTTGAGCAGCAGGATGTCGTCGGCCACCGTGCTGATCAGGCCGCTCGCGCAGAACAGCGCCACCCCGCAGGCGAAGATCCGCCGCCGGCCGAGCACGTCGGCCAGTGAACCGGTCAGCACGAGGAAGCCGGCGAAGCCGGCGTTGTAGCCGTTCACGACCCACTGGGTCGCGGCCAGACCGGCGTCCAGGTCGGCTGCGATGTCCGGCAGCGCGACCGACGCGCCCGTGATCGTCAGGGGGATCGTCAACGCTGACAGCATGAGGACGAACAGAAGATTTTTGTGCACTACGCGCTCCGCGAATCGAACAGGGAGCCGGGCAGCACGAGGGGCCACACCGGCGATTGACGCAGATGCGGCGAAGCGTGGTTACCGAGAGTTCACGCCGCCGCTACGGGCGGCGTACTCGTCCGAGAGAGTCACGGGCGGCAGTGTAGCCGGTTCCGGCCGGCTCAGCGCAATCACGGTGAGCGCCGCGACCACGCCGCCGCACACCATGACGGCCGAGGTGGAGGCGACGTCCACGACGACGCCGCCGAGCAGCGCGCCGATGGAGATGGTCGCCTGGAACGAGGAGGTGAACAGGACCGTGGCCGCCTCCTGCGCGTGCGGCGCCGCCCTGGCGAGCCAGGTCTGCGAGCAGACCGGCACGGCGCCGTAGGCGAGCCCCCAGACGATGAGCAACCCGATCGCGCCGGCGTCCCCGGCGCCGAGAACGGGAAGCAGCAGGGTCGCGGCGGCGAGCATGCAGGCGCTGACGATGAAGGTGGCGCGCAGGTTGCGGGAGATCGTCGAGCCCGCGATGAAATTGCCCACGATCCCGGCGGCGCCGTACACCAGCAATACCGTGCTGATAAGTCCTGATTCGAGATGTGTGACCTGCTGGAGGAAAGGGGTCACATACGTGTAGGTCCCGAAGTGGGCGGTCACGATGAGGAAGGTCGCGACGAGGCCGATCCGGATATCGGTTCTGCGGAGCAGGCCGCCGAGCACATTCAGGCGCGTCGCCTGGACGGGAGGCAGGGGTGGCAGCAATGCGATCAGCGCCACTAGAACGCCCACGGTCAGAATTCCCATGACCGCGAAAGAGGCCCGCCAACCGGCGACATGCCCGATCAGGGTGCCTGCGGGAACGCCCAGGACAGAGCCGAGGGGGACGGCGGAGAAGATGACCGCGGTGGCCGTTACGGCCGACTTTTCCCCCACCAGGCGGACGGCCAGTCCGGCGCCTATCGACCAGAAACCGCCAATGGTGAATCCGACCAATGCCCTGGCCGTCAACATCACCCAGTAGGTGGGTGCGGCGGCGGAAAGGAAATCGGCCGCGGCGAGCAGGGCCATGAGGGCACAGAGCATCAAACGGCGGTCTATTCGCCGGGTTGTCACGGTGACCAGCGGGGCGGCGACAGCGGCGATGATCCCGGGCATCGTCATCATCCAGCCCGCCGTGCCGTCCGAGATCTGAAAATGTGATCCGATGGTGGTCAGTAGGCCGATCGGCATGATCTCGGTGGTGACGATGGAGAAAATCCCCATCATCACCGAGACGACGGCCAGCCAGCCCAGCAGCGGTGTTCTCCCGGTATGCATGGTCCCTCAGCCAAACAGCTGTGACCTGCTGTGACTGGCAGGTTTCGGACCCCACCGGCTCAGGTCTAGGACTATCCCGGTGACCACTCTGAGGCCATTCCGTTCTTGCGTGCCCCTGTCACCTGCTGGGACGCGGTCCTGCTTCTGGCCTAGCCTGGTTCCGGAGCCGACCTCGACGAAGGAGATCCCGCGTGAGCCTCGTGACGCTGCGTCCGGTCCTGGCAGGCGACTTGGCGATCTTCGAGGAGGAGTTCGACACACCGGTGGGCGCGGGACACTACCAGTGGTTCGGGCACCGGGCGGCGGTGCGGGAGCGGCGCGCGTTCGCCGACACCGGGCTGCTGAGCGAGGACGGCGGCACGCTGACCGTCCGCACCGGCGACGACGTGGCCGGACGCGTCGACTGGTTCAAGGGCTCCTGGGGTCCGCCGGTCACCTCGTGGTGCTGGTCCATCGGCATCCGCATCCGGCCGGCCCACCAGGGACGCGGCGTCGGGACCGAGGCGCAGCGGCAGCTCGTCGACTACCTCTTCCAGCACACCCGGGCCCACCGCGTGCAAGCCTTCACCGACATCGCCAACCACGCCGAGCAGCGCGCGCTGGAGAAGGCCGGCTTCCAGCGCGAAGGCGTCATCCGCGAGGCCCAGTGGCGCGGCGGCCAGTGGCACGACCAGATCGTCTTCTCGGTGCTGCGCCGAACCTGACGCGTTCCCCCGCTTCGTGTCGGTGCCCGCCTGTACGTTGGCGGATCGTGTCCAAGAGATCACGTTTATGGTGGGCCGTCGCCCTCATCGCGTCGGCGGCTGGGGTGGGCTATCTGCTTACCCGAATGGGTGTCTTGTTCGGGATGTTCAGTTACTACCGTTTCTGTCCAGCCTGGGATATTCGTCAGGAGGCGTCCGGCTTTCTGTGGTCGGTGGTCGGGTGGGTGCCACTGCTCTGGTACGGCGGCGCGCCGCTCGTGGCACTCGCCTTCCTGACGCACCTGCTGTCGTCCAGAATGGGGCGCCCCCGAATCGGCCGGATCGTCTCCCGCGTGATCGCGGGCGCCATCCTCGTCCTGTACGGCTCCACCCTGCTGGGCTTCGCCGTGGACCTGGCCGTCGACAGGGACTGCCTCGACATCTGGGGCGGGATCGAAGGCCTGAAGTTCTTCCTCGCCCCGGACATCGCGCCCACGATCGCCGCGCTGTCCGTCCTGGCCGCCGTGCGCATCCCCCGGCACCGGGTGCGGCGGATCCTGCGGACCCGCTTGTTCCGGCGAACCGCGACCGGCGTGGCGCTGCTCGCCCTGCTCTCCTTCCTGCCGGTCGCCGACCTGGGATCCGGCCCCATCACAGCCGTCGACCAGTGCGGATCCATCGACCGAGGCGGGAAGGAGACACCCACGGGCGATCGTGCCTACCTCTGCGAGGCTCACGCGGGCGAGCGCTTCACCAAGGTGCCCGACCACCTCGCCCTGGCCTACGGCCGTACCAGGTGTGCGGTCTACACGGGCTCTGAGGCCGACCGCTGGTTGATCGCCCCGATCTGTCCCAAGGCCGCCGCCGACGTCAAACGGGAGCGGGACGCGGAGGAGGCCGAGTACCAGGCTCGGGAAGCGGCGAACCAGAGGGTCTGCGACGCCTCCCGGCACCGGCCGCTGACCAAGCCCGTGCGCGTGGCCCCCGAGCGTACGCGGACCGACTACGGCGTGCTGGAATCCTACGAAGGGGAGGAAGGCGGGCAGTTCGACGACGGCCTGCTGAACACCGTGCAGGACAACGGCCTGGTGGCCGGCATTCCCGGGCACCTGATGATCCTCAGCCACTCCGACTTCGACATCTGCCTCACCGCCGAGACGTACCGGCGCAGGCCGCCGGTCGAGGTCAAGGACTGGAACCACGTGGTGGAGGTCGGCTACGAGAGCCTTGCGGGGCGCATCGAGCTGATGGATCCGATGGACGGGGAGGGGGAGCTGCCGAACCTGGCGTTCCTCGGCAAGGGCCACTACCGGGTCAGGGTGCACTACCGGGAGCCCGACTGGGAGTCGTGGACGCCGCAGCACATCCTGGTCATGGTGTATCCGGGCCGGAGCGACAAGGTGATCGTGCACCGCCGCAGTTCCCGCTAGCGTGCCAGGTCCAGGTCGATGGCGTTGGCGGCCCTGGTGGTCAGCGTGTTGACGAGCTTCTTGCCCGGCATGTGGGGGAGCAGCTTGAAGGTCAGGTTGCGCATCCGCCTGCTGGGCACGAGGAACTTCTCCACTGACGCGCACACCTGGGAGCACCGCGACCGCGCCATCGCGGCCGGGCATCCCGAGGCGATCAGGTGGGCTGCTGCCCTCGCCGGAGGTGCGGCGGGCCAGGCTCGCCGAACGGAACCTGGCGCCGGGGGTGGCCGAGCTGTACCGGCTGCTGGCCGGGGAGATCGCGCGGGAGGTGGCCGAGTACGGCGGCGCCACGCTGGTCGTGGACGGTGTGCGCGGGGTGGAGGAGACGGTCGCCGAGGTCGAGCGGATCTTCGCCGGGGCGCTCGACGAGGGCCCGGTCGCCGCCGAGCGGGGGCCGCTGCTGCGCTACGCCAACCGGGCGATCGTCGAGCAGTACCAGGCGTACTTCGCCAGGCCGTGGTCGCGGGGCGACGCCCGTACCACGGTGGTGGTCTTCGCCTGTGAGTGCGGGCGCGACGGCTGCGGGGCCGACGTCGAGCTGGCCGTCGCTGATTTCCCCGCCGCGCCGCTGCTCGCCCCCGGCCACTGACAGGCCCCCGGGGAGGATAGGACCGGACTTTGGCGGTAGCGGTCAGCCGGTGGCGGGCTGGCGGCGCTCTCCCAAGGGCTTGGAGGTCTCGGGGATTTCGGCGGCGGGGCGGTCGTAGATGCCGACCGCCCACTCGCCGGGCCGCTCGCCGACCTCCGCCGAGAGACGTTCGAGCACGTCCCTGCGGAGGAGCGCGACACTGGCCGCCTGTTCGTCGCACGTTGCCGACTTCGTGAACTGCCGGCAGCGGCCGATTTCCTCGGCGACCTTGACGACGGGGGCGTCCGAGGGGAAGACCCACACCCGTATCGCCTGCGGGCCCTTGAGCCATCCGGAGGGCGCGGAGAGCCGGTCGTGGTGGCCTCCCACCCCGTCTCCGCACCGTCCGGACGTGCCGCCCGGTTCACCGCTCTTGAGGGGGGTCGAGACGACGACCCAGGCCCGGGGATCGGCGCAGACCACCTTGTTACCGGTGGAGACACTTGTCGGCGTGAACGTCACGGTCCGGCCGACGCCCGTCGTACCAAAGCGCTGGGAGTGGATGAGGGAAAGGGTGAACCTCTCGGCTCCCAGCACCACGGGGAACCTCTCGGGCAGTTCCGGGGGCGCCTCGACCCGCGCCGAGTTGGGCGGCTGGGCCACCACGGCCAGGTCCGTCCGGACGGGGCCCGTCAGCAAGACGGCGGCGGTGGCGGCGACGGCCAGCGCCGCCCCGGCGCTCAGCGCGTGCCGGGCCCGGAGCGTCCGGCGGCCTCGCCGGATGATCGCGTCGAGGTGGGGGACCGGTTCCCTACCGGTCACGTCGTGGGCGTGCTTCTCCAGGAGCGTGCGCAGGTTGCTCTCGGTGTGCTTCATCGCGGGAGCTCCTCCAGGTTCATGGTGCGGATGTCCGGATCGACCCGGAGACGGGTCAGGGCTCTGCCGAGCTGGCTCTTGACCGCGCCCAGCGAGCAGCCGACGATGTCGGCGACCTGGGTGAGCGTCCTTCCCTCGAAGTAGTGCAGGACGATCACCGCCCGCTGGCGTGGCGACAGGGTGCCGATGGCCTTCCACAGCGCCGCCTGGTCGGCCACCGCGGCGGCCTGGTCATGGGGGTCGGCCGTCTCGGGCAGGGTCTCGACCGGCACCTCGCCGCGCCACAGCCGACGCCACCACGAGGCGTGGGTGTTCACGATGATGCGATAGACGTACGGATCGGGGTTGCCTTCTACGTGGGAGGCACGTTCGGATGACAGGCGCTCGTGTTCAAGCCAAGCCGATTCGACATCTGGACCGATATGGTTCAGCTGCTCATCCGGATCGATGAGTTCCTGCGCACTGGCAACGCCGCGCCCGTCGGCAGCAGGCTCTAGGCTGCGACGATGGAACGCGTAACCGACGTGCCCGGGAGTCTCGTCCAGCCTGCGGATCCCGGCCCAGGCGAATGACTACGACAGCTTCGCCGTGGCGTACTCGGCGGAAACCGAGAACAACATCATGAACGGGTACTACGCGCGGCCCGCGATCATAGCCCTCGCCGGAGACGTGGCCGGCCGCCGGATCCTGGACGCCGGCTGCGGCTCAGGCCCCCTGTCCGCTGCACTACGCGACCGCGGTGCCGTCGTCATCGGCATCGACGCCAGCGCCGGGATGCTGGCGTTGGCCAGGCGGCGGCTCGGTGACGACGCGGCCCTGCACGTGGTCGACCTGAGCGACCGCCTGCCGTTCGCCGACGGTGCGTTCGACGACTCAACGGACTCAGCGGCCCCAGGGATCAACGCAATCGTGGCTATCGATGAGATCGAACTTGGCGTCCGAGGCAACCTGCGGGAGACCTGATCATTAGACAGGAAATCAACTGGCACGAGCCGGAACGTAGGGCCGCTGAGCAGGCCAAACGGAGCCAGACACCGAACCGGTATCAAGATCGCCGGGTCTACCGCCAAAACCCGGTCTGATCCTCCCCGAGGGCCTGACAGGCCCGCCGCCTTCGCTGAGGTTACGACCAGCCGGGGTCGCGGCCGCCGAAGGCGGCGACCCTGTCGTACACCGGGGCGTCCTCGTCGGCTTCCACCTCGGCGCCGAGATGGAAGCCGTCCTGCTCGGCGCCGCGGAACTCCGGCAGGACGTTGTCCCGGCCCCACTGCAGGGCCACATTGGCGAGCTGCGGGTCGAGGTCGGTGGGCTGGCCGGTCGCCTTGGCGATGTCCCAGGCGTGCGTGACCAGCTCGGTGATCTGCTGGCCGACCGTCCAGGCGGCGCTGACCTCGCCGCCGGGCAGTTTGATCGTCCGCTCCATCGCGCCGGGCTCGCGCCAGGCGGCCCGCAGTTCCTCAGCGGCCGCGCGGTAGGCCGAGTTCCACTCACCGTCGCCGACGGTGCCGGACGCCTCGCGGGCGCCGCCGCAGGTGACCAGCGCGAACTGGTGCACCTCGTCGATGACGTGGTTGATCAGCGTGCGCACGTCCCAGGACCGGCACGGCGTCGGCGCGGTCGCCTGCTCGGGCCTGGCCGCCTCGATGAGCGCGCCCGTCTGGTCGAGCGCGCGCGAGAGCCGGTCCAGGGACTCCTGCGCGCTGTCGCGTACGGCGGGCCGCTCCTGCAGCACCCACCCGTTCCCGTCGGGGTCGGCGAAGGAGACGAAGGAGTTCCAGTCGCCGCCCCGCCCTTCGGCCATCCCCTCGGGGCCGTAGTGGTGGATCGGCCCGGCCTGCACGCCCCGGCCGAGTAGTTCCTCGCGCGCGGCCTCGATGTCGTCGACCACCAGTTGCAGGCCCTGCAGGGAGCCGGGCGGCGTGGTGGCGGCGCCGAGCACGATGGAGCAGCCGGATCCGCGCGGGGTGAGCTGTACGAAGCGCTGCTCGGCGCTGACCCGGGTGTCGTGGTCGACCACGAAGCCGACCTGGTCGGCGTAGAAGTGCTTGGCTTTCGCCACGTCGGAGACGGGCACGGGAACGACTTCGAGCTTCCAGTCCATGGTGTGCTCCTTTCAGGCCATCGTGCGCAGTCGCGCGTCGAGGCGGTCGAATCCGGCGGACATGCCGTCGCGCATGGGCGTGGCGAGCGCGCTGGACAGGGCTTCACTGCTGGGGAACAGGACGGTGCAGGTCATGGCGGTCCTGCCGGAGTCCTCGGCGAGCACCAACGTGTTGAGCGTCTCGCCCCAACCGGCCCACGCTTCGGTGGTGACCAGCCGCTCGGGCGGGACGATCTCCCGGTAGAGGCCGCTGATGCCCATCTGGGCGCCGCCGGGGCCGTCCCAGGCGAAGCGGAAGGCGCCGCCGGGCCGCAGGTCGATCTCGCACGCCGTCATCGTCCACTCCCTGGGCCCCATCCAGTGCGGAAGGTGCTCGGGGTTGGTCCAGGCGTCGAAGACCAGCGCGCGCGGCGCGTCGAAGTCCCGGGTGACGACGATCTCGCGCGCCGACGGCGTGGTGAACGTGGTGGCTCCGACTCTACTCACCAGGTCCATGCGTGTTCTCCCGTTGCTTGAGGTGCCTGAGGTAGTCGTCCAGTCGTTCGTAGCTCTCGTCCCAGAAGCGGCGGTAGTTCTCCGCCCACTCGGTGACGTCCTTCAGCGGGCCCGCCTCAAGACGGCAGGGACGCCACTGCGCCTCCCTGCCCCTCGTGATCAGGCCCGCCCGCTCCAGCACCCGCAGGTGCTTGGAGATGGCGGGACCGCTCATCTCGAACGGCGCCGAGAGCTCCTTGACGGTCGCCGGGCCCGAGGCCAGCCGGGCGAGGATCGCCCGGCGGGTCGGGTCGGCGAGGGCGGCGAAGGTGACGCTCAGGGGATCCGTTGACATGCCTACCAAACCATTCGGTTAATTAACCTACTAGTTAAGTATCGTGTCCGGGGCCTGGTGTCAAGCCGCCCTCTTTATGGAGATCCAGCCGTCAGAACCAGAGGGCGCAGCGGTCGGCGCCGCCGCCAACGTCGTCATGCTGGGCATAGCGGCGCGCAACCGCACCCCGATCAGCTTCTGGCAGTTCACCAGGTACGGCCCGCTGGCCACCCTGGTCACGATCGCCCTGCTACCTGTGAGCGCCCGTCAGAAGCCGGGGACCACCAGATCACCGGCCCAGGCCCGGAAGGTGTAGGCCTTCAGCTCGCGGACCCGGCCCGTGGTGACGTCCACGGTGTACGCCATCTCACCCAGGAGGGGCGCCTTCCCGCGCTGCCAGGAGCCGTCAACGACCGTATCGGTGACCAGTACCTCGGTGGGACTGTGCCAGCCCCCCACCCGCCAGGGGCTGAACCCCTTGGGCGTGTCGCGGAACTTGACCGTGCTCAACGTCCTGCCGGTCGTGATGTCCAGGGTGACGATCGTGTCGTCCGGCCGGGAGTTCATCCCGGAGGACCCGCCGCCGGTCAGGTAGACCATCGTCCGCCCGTCGGCTGCCACGTCGCTGACGCTGAGCCGGTCGGCTCGGGCAGCGCCGAGCACGCGTACCTCGCCTCCGGTGAGCAGGCCGACCCGGGCGCGATCGTCGACGACCAGGGGAGTGCCGTCCCGAAAGACGCGCAGTAGTTGCCAGCCCGCCGGGATCTCGGTGGTCTGCGCGGTCTCCACCTCGACGACGTTCCCGGTCACCCCGGACAGTCCGAGGTGGCGGCCGTCCGGCGACAGGCTCACCACTGCGCCCTTGGCCACCATCTCCGCCCTGGTCACGGTCTGCGGGGTCAGCCAGACCTGGCCGCCTTCCAGGTCTCGGACGGCGAACTTCTCGTCCTTCTCGCTGTAGTACGCGACGCGCCGCCCGTCGGGGGTGATGGCCAGCGGGGCGGAGGTGTTCATGTAGTTCTCCGCGCTCTGCTCGGTGTAGACGCTCAGCGCCTCCGGCATCCGAAAGCTCTGGCCCTCCCGCGTCACCACCTTCCACTGCGCGCACTCCTTGCCGGCGAAGGCGCCGGTGTTCTCGCTCGGGCTCCACTTCTGCCCGCACCAGTCGTAATAGGCGTAGCTCAGCGGGCCGACCCCGGAGGCGGGCAGTGTGTCAGCCTGTACGGCGACGGCTACCGCGCCCCCGTCCTTCGTCGGGCCGAGACCGGCCCAGGTCAGCGTGGCGGCGGCCAGGCATGCCGCCATCGTGCCCGCGGCCAGGGCCGCCCTGCGCCGCCCGCGGATCCGGCGGCCGGCGGCCAGGGCCCGGCCCACATCCACCGAGCTGTGCGGCTGCTCCTCGCCGGCGATCGTGTCGAGCAGGTTCTTGACGTCCATCAGCGCTCCTCCGCAGGCGACAGGTGGGAGTCCGGGGTGCCGAGGGCCACCCGCAGGGCGGCCAGGCCGCGGGCGGTCTGGCTCTTGACTGTCCCGGCCGAGCAGCCGAGCGCGTGCGCGGTCTGTTCCACGCTCAGGTCGCAGTAGTAACGCAGGACCAGCGTGGCGCGCTGGCGCGGCGGCACCGTGGCCAGCGCCCGGCGGGTGTCCATGGCCAGGTCGCGGTCACCACAGTCGAGCGCGGTGTCGGGTGGCGCCGCCATCGGCCTTACCCGCGAGAACCAGCCGCCGCGCTGCTCGGCCAGGAACACCCGGACCAGGATCGTCCTGACGTAGGCGTCGAGGTTGTCGGCGGCGCGGGCCTGGCGCCACTTGACGTAGAGCCGCGTGATCGCCGTCTGTACCAGGTCGTCGGCGCGGTGCCAGTCCTGGCACAGCAGGTAGGCGACCCGTCGCAGCCACGGCAGCCGCCCGCTGACGTAGGAGGTGTACTCCTCATCGTGGCTCATCGGTCTCCCAGGGAAATAGCTTCACACCCGCACGATGCGCCCGCCCCGCCCGCAGGTTGCACGAGCCCGCAGGAAAGACCTCACGCGGCCGCCGAATCGGCGTACAGCCAGGCGGTGGCCTTCTCGTGGAAGTGGCGGAAGAAGATCGACATGACCAGGTTGTTGAGCGTGCGGCCGAGCGGTCCCGCGGTCTTGGTGTCGCGGTTGCCGCCCGCGACCTTGACCATTCTGGCGACTCTGGCCCGGCGCACCCGGTCGTAGTCGGCCAGCGCGGCGGGGATCGACTCGCCCGCCTCCAGGCAGCGGGCCAGGACGACGGCGTCCTCGATGGCCATGGAGGCGCCCTGCCCGGCGCCGACCGGGTGGGCGGCGTCGCCGACGAGCGCGATCCGCTCGTCGTGCCAGCGGGGCACCTGGCCCAGGACGTGATCGAGGGTGGGGCGGTGGACCTGGGTGGCGGCGGCCAGGACAGCGGAGGGGACCCGCTCGGAGCGGTACACCTCGGCGACCCGCTCCAGGCCGATCTCGGCCAGGTCGGGCGGCTGGGGGGCGGCGACCTGGGCGGACCACCAGACGGTTCCGTCGGGGGCGGGGAGGTAGAGGAAGGCGCCGCCTCTGGCGAAGACCATGTTGAAGCTGCCCGGTTCCAGGTCGAGCCCTTCGGAGACGCCTGACAGTTGGTACATGCCCGCGTAGGCGGGGGTGGGGGCGGCCGGGTCCAGGAGGGTACGGGTGGCCGACCAGATCCCGTCGGCGCCGACCAGCAGGTCCGCGCGTGCCGTACCGCCGCCGGAGAAGGTGGCGTTCACATGGGCGGGGCCGGTGACCGCGCCGGTCAGGCGCTGCCCGGTGACGATGCGGGCGCCGGCCGCCAGCGCCCGCTCGCGCAGGGTCTCGACGAGGCGCCCGCGCATCAGCGTGACGCTGTGCAGATCATCACCCGACAGCCGCCCGCGCGGCACGTCCCCGAGCAGCCTGCCGGAACTCGACCATATCTTCTGCCTCGGTACGGCGAAGCCCGCCTCCTGCACCTGCCCGAGGCAGCCGAGCGCGTCCAGCGCCCGCAGCCCGTTGCTGGCCAGGCTGAGGAAGGACCCGACCTGCCCGGCGGGGTCGTCATGGGCCTCGTAGACGGTGACCCGCGCGCCGATCCGCCGCAACGCGACCGCGCCGGCCGCCCCGGCGACACCGCCGCCGGCGACTATGACCTCCATGAGTGAACCTACTTTCGGTGAATGTGAATTCGGCGAATGCTGGCTCAGTATGATGAGCGGGAGAGATCGACGTCAAGGGAGCTGGCGATGGGCGTGCGCAAGGCGAGGGCGGCCGAGACCGAGGCCGCACTCAAGGACGCGGCCAGACGGCTGTTCGTCGAGCGCGGCTACCTGAACACCAAGATCGGCGACATCACCGCCGCTGCCGGGCGCGCCACCGGCTCGTTCTACGATCACTTCGCCGGCAAAGAGGACCTGCTGCAGGCCCTCCTCGCCGACCTGCACGCCCACGCCGACCGCGAGATCGCCGCGGCCGAGCACCCGCGCGACCACGACCTGACCGACCGGCGGCAGTTGCGCGATCACCTGGCCGTGACCTGGACCGTCTTCCGCGACCACCTGCCGGTGGTGATCGCCCTGTTCCAGTCGGCGATGGCCGGCGACCTGGGCGACGGGCGGGCCTGGCGGCAGCTCGCCGACGACACCGCCACCCTGCGCGACCACCTGGAGTACCTGCGCGAGCGCGGCCACGACCTGCCGGGCGACCCCGCGCTGGTGGCCGCGGCCATGGGCGCCATGATGTCGATGTTCGGCTACGCGGTCCTGACCGCCGGCGAGCACCGCCCCAAGGCGAACGACGACGAGATCATCGACACCCTCACCGCCCTGCTCCTGCACGGCCTCACCGGCCCGCGACCGGACCCGGGTCCTGCCGACCCTGGCTGGGAGGACGCCCACCGAGAAGGGGGCGAATTGCAGCGGAACGAAAACGTACGTTAACCCCATTCCCGCAGGTCAACCATGATGGCTGAACACAGGGGCTGCAGAGGCTTGGCTGTCGTGATGAGGGAAACGCGTTCCCCGTCGCTCACAGAGCTGAGCGCTGCCGGCTGTTTGTGAAAGCCGCATACCGCTGGGGCCCGCCGTCAACCCAGTTCAGCGTAATTGTGCGGTTCCTGGTCTGCGTAGCGGGCGGGCGGTGACGGGCGCCGGGTGGGGGTAGCAAGGTGGTGTGCCGACCGCGTCCGTCACCGTCACGGCCGAGCGCGCCAGCGTGGCGCGCCGCTGGGCCCCGCGCGTGCTGGCCGCCGTGACCGGCGCGTGCCTGGCCCTCGCCTTCCCCGCCGTGAACGCCTGGTGGTGGGCGTGGTTCGGCCTTGTGCCGTTCCTGCTCCTGGTGGCCGGTGCGGGGACGTTCCGTGAGGCGGGGTGGCGGAGTTGGTGGGCGTCGGCGGGTTTCTTCGGGACGCTGCACCACTGGGTGCTGCCGTTCCTGGGCGTGTTCTGGCCGCTGGCGGTGCTGGTCATCGGGCTTGTGTGGGTGCCGTTCGGGTTGGTCGCCTACGGGCTTTTGCGGCGCGTCTCCCCGGCCAAGGCGGGGGTGGCGCTGCTGGTGCTGCCCTCGGTGTGGGTGGCCGTCGAGGCGCTGCGTTCGTGGCAGCACCTCGGCGGGGCGTGGGGGCTGCTCGGGTCGAGCCAGTGGCAGGTGCGGCCGGTGCTGGGGCTGGCCGCGCTCGGCGGGGTGTGGCTGCTCAGTTTCATCCTGGTCGCGGTCAACGCCGGGCTCGCGATCGCCGTGCTGCCGGACGCGGGACGGCGGGCCCGGCTGGCCGGCGGGGGAGCCGCTGTCGCGCTGGCCGCGCTCGCCGCGTCCTCCGGGCTGGTACGGCCCGAGCCCGTCGTGACGGGTGTCATGCGGGTGGCGGGCGTGCAGCCGGGCCCCGTACCCGGCCCGGAGCGGCGTGTGGCCGCGCACCTCCGGCTGACCGGCGAGCTCGCCGGCCGTGACCCCGACGTGGTGGTCTGGGGCCAGAGCAGCGTCGCCCTCGACCCCGCCCGGCGCCCGGACGTGGACCGCCTGCTGCGGCGGGCAGCCGCCGAGGCGGGCGCCGACCTGCTGGTGAACGTGGACGCCACGGATTCCTCCGGCCGGATCGCCAAGTCGACCTACCAATACACGCCGAACGGGGTCGTGGACACGTACGTCAAGCAGCGGCTGGCCCCGTTCGGCGAGTACATCCCGCTGCGGCCGGTGTTCGGCTGGATCGCGGGGCATACCGAGGCGGCCGAGAAGGACCGGATCACCGGTGCCGGGCTGGCCGTGTTCGAGGTTGCCGGACGCCGGGTGGGGCCGCTGATCTCGTACGAGTCGACCTTTCCGGATCTGCGGCGCGGCCTGGCCCGCAGGGGCGTGGACGTGACGATCACGCAGGGGTCGCTCACGACGTTCCACGGGAGCTGGGCGCACGCGCAGCAGGCGAGCTTCGAGGCGCTGCGGGCGGTCGAGTCGGGCCGGCCGGCGGTGCTGGTCGAGCTGGACGGCACCTCGGCTGCGTTCGACGCGCGCGGCGGGCGGCTGGCCTGGTTCCCGCCCGAGTATCGCGGCGCGTTCGTGGTGGACGTGCCGCTGTCCGTCGAGGAGACGCCGTACGTGCGGCTGGGCGACTGGGTGCCCGCTCTGGCGGGCGGGATCGCGCTCGGCGCCGGGGTCGCGGCAGCCGCCCGACGGATCGCCGGCCGTGACTTATCGAAGTCTGTGATGCCACCACGACTCACATCGACGGAACTTTGGCGCGGCGGACTTCAGCTTCCTGCAAAGGCGCGGGCCAGCGCTCCAGGGCGGTATTGAGCGTAGGCGCGGGTGTCTCGGGCAGCTCGGCATTCTGGTCAGCTGCGCTTTCCCGGCCGGTCTCAGCGGGTTGTGTGCGGGAGACGGCGTGGCGGCGGCCAGTGGTGGGATCGCGGCGGCGGAACCCAGAGCGCAGCGGCGCTGATGGCGCTGCGCACGGTCTTCATCGCCCTGGGCGCGGCCGCGCTGCAGAGCGGTACGTGGGCGTTCCTGCTGTTCGGCGCGATCTTGATCGTCACCGCATGGAAGATCCTCAAGGACGCGCTGCGCGGCAAACAGCAGGAGGTCGACATCTCCTCCATGCGCTCGATCCGCCTGCTGCGGCGCTTCATGCCGGTCACCGGCGACTACTGTGAGGAGCGCGTCCCACTACGCGCCGGTCTCGACCGCCGATCAGATCACGTTATTACCGAAGCCCGAACCAGCATCCTGCGCCGCCTGCTCCAGTTCGCGCAGCAGGTCACCGATCCGGGCCGCGCCGGCGGCCAGGTGGGTGAGCGCGCTGCGGCGGAGACTGGTGCGGCGTCCAACCTTCGTCGTGGGGGTAGGGGGCGGCGGAGGGGCCGCGCTGCGACCGACGAATAGTCCGCAAGAACAGCGCCTCCACCGACGCCACAACGAGACGGAGACGAGATGACCACCGTCCTGTTGCCCGATCTCGGCGACGACCTGGTCCACGTGCTGAACGAGCTGGAGAAGCTACTGCTCACCTACGCGATCTGGGAGAGCGAGGGCGACGTCGAGGTTGGCGAGCTGCCCGCGCCGCTGGAAGGCCGTGTCGCGCTGGAGGCGCTTCAGCGCGTCAGTTCGATGATTGCCGTCACTCAGGGGCGGCGCGCCCCGGTCGTCGGCCGGGGCGGTCGCCTGCTCGCCGCTGACGGCCGCTACGAACTCGTGCCGTTGCGCCTGGTCGACGTGGCCCAGGCCGACGTCGACACCTTGGCCGCGGCCGCCCGGGTGCTCGGCGACCCGGATGCCGGTGACGTCGTGCGTGAGGGCCTGGAGGAGGGGCGGGCGGACATGAGCGGCGCCGGGCTCGTCCTGCGGGCCGCCCAACTCGCCGCACTGCTCGGCTTGGCCGCCACCGATGACAGCAAGCTGCTGTGTGGGCGCCTGGCCGCCGCCGGCCCGGCCGACGACGTCGTCCTGACCGCCGGGCAGCAGGACGCCTACCAGCGCACCGTGACCCGGCTCAACGCGATGTGGGCACTCGGCGACCCGGCCGAGCGCTACCACTACGGCGACCGCGGGGCCGCCGCGCATGGGCGAGAAAGAACAGAACCTGACATGAGCGCTCTTCCCGCAGGCACGCACCTGGCCTACCGGCGTCGCGTCCCCAACATGGTGCATGTCATGGCCACACGCCCGGACGGCAGCCACGCCTGGCAGTTCACGATCGCCGATGAGTCCGACGGATCGTTCGGCGAGTCCCTGGCCGTGAAGGTGACCTGGGAGGCGTACGCGGCTTTCACGCAGATCCCGGACTTCTTCGCCGCGCTGGCGAGCAGACGGCCGATGTTCCTCGATGAGGTCGAGATGATCTTGAAGACGCTCGGAGCCGTGAAAGAAATACCGAAGGGCGGCCGCGCACGATGACCGTCCGCACTCCGATCACGCGGAGCGGAAGTGCGTGCCCCCGGGACCGGCTTCAACGACCCCGGGCACCCGCCCATCGTCCAGCAGGCGCTTGCCGCAGGCCAACCCCCGCACTGACTGGTGCGTCAGGTGTGTGCCCTCTGGGCGAGTTCGATGGCGGCGGTCAGCAACGTCTGTGTATCCAGCGGGTCTTCCGTGTCGTCCAGGCGATCGAGCAGCGCGATGAACTCTTCGGCGCTGAGGATGCCTTCCAGGACCACCATGGAGGCCGCCATCCGGTGTCTGTCTTTGGTGTTCGGCGCGCGAACCGCCGCCACCGCGTCGGCGAACTCCTGGGTGCGGGGCGCGGCTTGGACTCGGTAGCGCTGGCCGCCGATCTGGATCTCACCCGGCGTCGTGCCCATGGCCATACCCCCTCACCAGGGGGATCTCTTTCAGGATGGCAGAGACCGGCAGGGGGTAGAAGAGTGGGTGTCGCCCTCCGATCGTCGGGACGGGGAGAAGGGTGCATGGTGATGGCGGCTACGCCCGGCACGCAGGAGAACCAAGGACTGGACACTGCGTTGCAGGCGCTGGCCCGCGCCTATGCCGACGCGATGACGGTGATCACCGCGACCGCTGACGTGGGGGCCGCCTTCACCGGCGCGGCCCAGATCGGTGACCTGCTGCGAGAGCTGGGCGACGATCTCGCCGCCCGGCGCGCCAACCTGACCGCTGATCTCCGAAAGAGCTTGATCCAGTCGGCCGCGCCCCGGTAGCTCCGACTGACAGAAGGTTGCGTACTTTTGGGGCCGCCCAGCGCCGCGAGTGCCGCCGCCGCACGCGCGCTGGGCGGACATCGGCCCTTGGCAGCGACGACAAGGACCGCCGAAACGGGATGTCCGTCCGTCGTGACGGCGCCCGCCCCCTCAAGCGATGCTCCATCGCTACAGATCGCCTACCCGGCCCGATCAAGAGCGAAATACCGCCAACGGTAAAGAGTGCACCCATGGGCGGCAGAGCGGACTGAGCGCCGACCAGTTCGTCATGCGCGCCGCCCAGCTCGGCGGGCTGCTCGACCTGGTCGACACCGACGACACCGTCCTGCTCAAGGTGGCCCAGCCGTTCGGTGAGCTCAGCGGCATGACCGGGCAGCGCCCGATCACCACCGCCTTCGCCGCGCCCGCGGCGGCGCCTCTCTGCCCTCTCCGGAGATCGCTCTCGCCGATCTGACGTGAAGAACAAACAGACGGGGTGAGTTCGCGTACCAACAGATATCGCTGACCCGCGTCGACCACCCGGGCGAGGGCATCGGTGACCGAGATGGTCGGCCCGGTGCTCACCCACTGACAACATCTGGGCCGGTTCTCATTGGCGATCTGTTCTTGGGGCTGTGTAGTGCCATAGCTGAGGCGCCATCCACACGATCACGGCGACGGTTGCCACGGTGAGTAGTCCGCCAACGTAGATCGTCACCTGGGGGCCGTATGCCGCCGCGGCGGTCCCGTGCAGCAGGTTGGCGATCTGCGGGCCCCCGATGAGGACGACGGTGAGTGTTCCCTGGATCCGGCCACGCATGGCGTCGTCGGTATACGCCTGTGAGATGGCGCTGCGGAAGGTGCTGAGCACGAAGTTCACCGCACCGCCGAACAGGAGTGCCGCCAGCGCGAGCCAGAGTCGCGGAGCCAAGCCAAGGACCACGACGGTTACTCCCCAGGCGGCTGCGGCCGATGCCATCAGGGCGCCGTGGCGACGCGCGCGCGTGAACGTCCCCGACAACAACCCGGCCGCGAAGACACCTGCCGGGTAGGCGGCGTAGAGCAAGCCCAGTTCCAGGCCTCCTCCCGCAGGCCCGCCGTAGGTGCGCTGCGCCAGTTCCGGAAGAAGCGCTGTCGGCATCGCGAAGACCATCGCAGCGAGGTCCACCGCCAGCACGGCTACGAGCACCCGGCTGGCGAGCAGGTAGCGGAACCCGGCGAACACCTGTCCGAGCGTGGACCGATGCCGGTCGTCCGTTGATGCCTTTGATATCCCCTCGCGCGGCACCGGGTGAGGGCTGGGCAACATCGGCGGCAACTTGGCCACCGCCCACACGACGGCCAGCAGCGCGACGGCGTCGAACAGGTAGAGCGTGCCGAGCCCGACCACCGGAATCAGCATGCCTGCCAGTAACGGGCCCATGATCGACCCGGTGTAGCGGACGAGCGAACTGAGACCGTTCGCCGCGGGCAGCAGATCGACGGGGACGAGGCGGGGCACCGCTGCGCCCATCGTCACCATGATCGCCCCGAAGGTCAGTCCTTGGCATGCCACCAACGCCAGCAGGACGGCGACAGAACGGTTTCCCAGGGCCGCCTGAGCCCACAAGCGCCGCGTAGGTCAGCGCGAGGCCGCAGTGAGCGAGCAGCAGCAGCCGTCGCCGGTCCACGATGTCGGCGAGGGCTCCGACCCACAGCGACGCGATCACCAAAGCGCCGAATGACACCGCGGCCGCGACGCCGACGGCCGCGGACGAGCCGGTCAACGTGAACAGTTGCGTCGGCACCGTGACCACGCTGAACGAGCCACCGACCGCGCAGGTGGCCGAGGCGACCCACAACCGCCGGTAGGCGGGGATCGTCAGGGGACGCCGGTCGAGCGTGTACGAGCCCAAGGAGCGTACAGTCGACGCGCTCACCTTCCACCACCTGCGTTGCGGCGGCGGGCCCAGTCGGTCACAGCGTCACCACATCAGCCACCACGCAAGCGATGTTGTCCGGGGCGCCCGCCTCGTATGCCAGCCTGACCAGCTCGTCGAGGACCTGCTCAGGATCCCCCGTGCCGCTCAGTATGCCGTGCAGTGACTCTGCCGCGACGACGGTGGACAGTCCGTCGGAGCACAGCAGGTAGCGGTCGCCGGCCACGGCCGTATGCAGCGACAGGTCAGGCCGGGACCCGCCCGTGCCCATGAGTGCACGGACCAGCAATGAGCGTCGCGGATGCGAGGCGGCCTCCTCCGGGCTGAGCCGGCCTTCGTCGACCAGCGACTGCACGTAGGTGTGGTCGTGGGTGATCTGGAAGATCTCGCCGTCGCGCAGCAGATACGCCCGCGTGTCACCGATGTGCACCAGCGCCAGCTGGGAGCCCGACCACAGCATCGCGGTCAGAGTCGTGACCGCCTCACCGGACTGTGCCGACTCGGCGATGCCCCGAATCGCCCGGTCGGCTTGACCGACCGCGTCGGCGAGCGCGCCGAGAAGGTCGCCGGCAGGTACGGCCTGCGTCTCCAACGGCTTGAGCGCATCGATGGCCGCCATGCTCGCGAGATTCCCGCCCGGCCCGCGCACCCCATCGGCCACCGCCAGCAACCGAGAACCCGCATAGGCGGTGTCCTCGTTGCTCGTGCGAACCAGCCCCGACTCCGACCGCGCCGCGTAACGAATCCCGATCATGGTTTCTGCGTCTTCCACAGCGCTACCCCTCCCTGACAGGTAATCGACGAGGAAGGTGGCTAGTTGTTCGCGTACGGCGGTGTCGGCCATGACCTGCGCCCAGTAGTCGGCGACCTGCTCGGCCGCAGCCTGCGGCTCCAGGTCGCATACCTGGCGGATACGAGCCAGCGGCATGCCCAACCGCCGCAACCACGCGATCAACCGGGCGCGCTCCAGCTGCGTCGGATCGTAGAAGCGATACCCCGACTCCCCGTCCACCGCAGCCGGCCGGAGCAGCCCGAGCTCGTCGTACAGCCGTAACGCCTTCGGCGACAGTCGCGCAGCCCGGGAGAACACCCCGATCGTCAGCAGCCCCACACCCACCCCTCCTCGCACCGGTCAGGACGACCGGCACCACGATGTTGCGCCTTCACCCAAGGGCAAGGTCCATACCTCACGAACGAACCCATCTGCTACAAACGGCAACATTCTGACCGCTGATGAAACGCGGCCGAGCCGTAAGTTCTCCGGCGAAGGAGCGGTGCCCGCGGCGACGTCGTGTTGATCGGGCATCTGAAGAGAGCTTGACGCACGTGATCCTCATCGGAGGAGGATGGGCCCGTGACCCAGGCCCTCTCCACGCCGCCTGCCAGTCCGGCCGGCGCCCTCGCCGCCGCTCCGCAGCCCGTGCTCCCAGCCGCCGGTGGCCTGCTGCTGCGGCCCTGGGACATGGACTTCGACGACGGCATCGCCGCCTGCGCGTACTGGGTGCTCCCGGCCGCCCGCGGCACCGGTGTGGCCTCCCGCGCGCTCACCGCCGTGAGTGCTTGGGCCCTGGAGGAGATCGGATTTCACCGCCTGGAGCTGGACCACTCGACCCGTAACCATGCCTCCTGCCGGGTGGCCGCTAAAGCCGGCTTCCTCCTGGAGGGCACCAAGCGCAGCGCCGCCGTCCACGGCGACGGCCGGCACGACATGCACTACACGCCCGCATCCAGGGGGACAGGCCACTCACCTGATCTTCGAGGCCAGGGTTCGTCACCGTCAGCGTGATCCCGGTGAGGCGCTCGGCCCGTCGTGGGGGTAGGCGAGTGGAGGGTAGGCCGAGCCGATCAGGATCATGGTCTCGATGTGCGTGCGTGTCAGCACGGCCTGACACGCACGCGCCTGTCAACCCAGCCTGACAGCCTGCTTGAGGAAGACGACGCCATCGATCATGTCGAGCTGGGCTGGGTCCAGCGGGAAATAGCGGAAATCGTGGGAGATGCGCGGGGCGGGCTCCGTGACGGCCTCGGCCAGGCGGCGGGCGTCGATGAGGGAGTGGTCCCACGGGAGCGTGGACAGGAGGCCCTCGACGGTGTCCGGGGGCGGGGTGTTGTCGCCCACCGTGCCGAGGGCTGAGGCCAGGAAGGCGTACCGGTCGCCCAGGTGCGCTTCGGTGATCGCCCCCGCACTCCACCACTCCAGCTGCTGGTCGCCGAGCGACATGAAGCTCTTGTTCCGCTGCAGGTGGATGTTGTGGGCGAAGACCAGGGCCGGACCGTGCTCGGCGACGGCACGCAGGTTGGCGGCCATCATCGCGTCCCGCAGGCCCGACAGCCTGGCTATCCGGGCCGGGGATGTGTCGGCCATCCAGTGGTGGTAGCGGAGCAGGCCGACGGCGGTGCGCCCGTACAGTGCCGCCCTCTCTCTGTCCTCCGCGCTCAGCCGCGGCGCCTGCGTGTCGAGCAGCGCCACCAGGTCGTCGGCGATCAGTCGCAGCCGCTGGGCTTCGGCGGACTGGCCGATCGACTGGGACGGGTCCATGACCGTGGCTTCGTTCGTCCACCGGTCGTCCGGGCCGAACAGCGTGTCGAGGGTTTCCTTCGTGCACGGGAGCGGGCCGTCGAGGAGACCGTGGAGGCCGGTGAGCGCCTGGCGCGGGCTCGCGGCCCAATACTCCAGCGGCCCGTCGAAGCCGTAGAACCGGAGCTTTTCGTCATGCTCCTCGTTGTACGCGCGCATCCAGCGCACGAGCTCGCGGTTGGCCGGGGACGTGCCGAAGTTGTGGCTGAAGCCGCGTTCCATGACGTCGTCGAGCGTGCCCGCGCCCGTCTTGACGTAGTCGTCCACCACGAGGCCCATGAGGCAGTCGCTCTCGATGGCGAACGACCGGTAGCCCTCCTCCTCGACCAGATGCCGGAAGATCTCGTTGCGCAACTCGCCCAGTTCCTCCACGAAGTGCCTGGGCTCGCCCAGGCCGAGCAGCAGGGGCTTGGCGGGAAGCGACCGGAGGAAGGCCGAGACGCCCGCGCCGTCGAGCGGACGGGCTGTGTCCTTGATATCCATACCTTCAACGGTATCGTTGAACTTTCGGTGTAAACTTTTCCGTGGAAATCCCCCCTTCATCGCGATGAACCTTCAATCGGTGATGCATCCGTGAGGGACCTGGCGCACGAGCACGGCCTGTCCACCCAGACGATCAGGAAGTACGAGGACGCCGGCATCCAGCCCGCCGCGGACCGGGCCGGCCCGCGGCTCCCGGGTGCCCACTGCGTCGCGGCCCTGGCCGTTTAAGGGATTGGCTGCGTGCGGTTGATGCCCGGTAGGGTGCCGATCATGGCTCGTCGCATTTCCGAACTGATAATCCCTCTACGAGCCCGCCTGAGCTGAGCATCGGCCCGCACCCTCAAAGCGCGCTCGACGGGGTGTCGTCAAGGATCGACGCACCAGGGGCGAAGTAGGCATAAGCGCTGGTCAGGTTGACCATCGACGCTGACCGACCGCACAGGGCGACGGTTCCCAAACTGCCCGAGCCCGCGCGCGACGGGCGGAACAGATCAGCGCGACTCGCAGACCAACCCGGGCACACTACATGCGTTGACCAGGACCAACACCTGGTGACAGCTTCGTTAACGAGGTGCCGACATCGTCCCCCGTTAAGGATCTTTCGGGTGATGTGACGTTACGCTGAAGGGGTGTGAGGGGCGCCTGCCCAGGTGGGTGTCCGCGGCGGTGGGGCCCGCCGTACCCGAACCGTGGTGCTTTCGCTGCCGCCAACGGTCCCTGCTCGTGACACCTCGTGCCCGCGTTCACGGGGGGCGCGGAGACACGCCACGTGTGGGGAGGGGCATGCGTCCGGATCGGGACCCTGGGCTGCCAGGCAGCGACAGTGGCGGCGGTCGGCGTGGGGGCCGCCAGCAGGCCGCCGGTGAGCAAGGCGGCGAGCGAGGGGGCGAGCATGGCAAGGAGAGCGTGATGAGTCGGGCTCTGCGGCTGACGGTTTTCGTCGACGACACCGATGTCTGGCATCACCGTCCGATGTACACCGAGATCGTGCACCGCGCCCATGCCGCCGGCCTGGCAGGGGCGTCGGTCTTCCGTGGGGTGGAGGGGTTCGGGGCCACCTCCGTCGTGCACACCACCCGGCTGCTGTCGATGGCCGACGACCTGCCGGTGGCCGTGGTCATCGTCGACACCGAAGAGCGGGTCCGCGCCTTCCTGCCCGACCTGGACGACCTGTCCATCGAGGGCCTGGCGGTCCTGGACGAGGTCGAGATCGTGCACCACCGCGGTCGGCAGGCGGCGCCGTGAACTGGCTGCTGGTGATGCTAGGCGGCGCGGTCGGCGCGCCGTTGCGCTATCTGACCGACCGGGCCGTCCAGGCCCGCCACGACACCGTCTTCCCCTGGGGCACTTTAGTCGTCAACGTGATCGGCTCGTTGACCCTGGGCGTGCTGGCCGGGGCGGCGCTGGCGGGAGTGGCGGGCACCGGCGTGCAACTGCTGGTGGGAACCGGTTTCTGCGGGGCGCTGACCACGTACTCGACGTTCTCCTACGAGACGCTGCGACTGGCCGAGACCGGCGCCTCCTTTCTCGCCGCCGCCAACGTCGTCGCCTCGATACTCGCCTGCGTGGGGGCGGTGTTCCTCGGCCTGGCGTTCGGCCAGGCCATCTTCGGATGAGTCAACGCCTGCTCTTCTCCCGCGTGAGGACCCGGGCGAGAGTGGCGCCGCCCCAGGCGGCGGCCATCGCCGCGGCCAGGGTCCCGAACAGGTAGGCCAGCGCGGTGATGGGCGCGGTGAGCGAGCTGGTGAAGTCGACGACATAGGTAGAGAAGGTGGTGTACCCGCCCAGCACGCCCACGCCGAGGAACGGCCGCACCCAGCCCGGCGCCTGCCACGTCTCCGTGCTCAGCACCGCGAGCACGCCGATCAGCAGGCATCCGGACACGTTCACCAGGAACGTCGCCCACGCGAAGCCTCCCGGCTGGTACGGCACCGCCACATTCACCCCGTACCTGGCCAGCGCCCCCAGCGCGCCCCCGGCCGAGACCAGCCCCACGGTCTGCCACGGCATCCTGTTCACGCCAACGAGGCTAGACCGACGGTGCGGCGTTCTGGGCTTCCGACATGGCGGTGACCGGGTCGCGTTCTGGCGGCGCGGCGGGCCACCACTCGCCTGAGCGGTCCACGAACGGATACCACAGCCCGTCGCGGCCGTAGCGAAGCTGTAGACCGCCGACCGTCCACTGGTTGCGCGTGGCGGTGACCTCCGGCAGGTTCTCGGCCGCCCAGGCGGTGCGTGCTCTGGCCAGGTCCTGCTTGGGCGGGTTCCACGCGCGCTGCTGGACGTCCAGGCCGGGCGCGCCGCCGTACCGCCAGGCCCGCACGTCGGGGCCGTCGGCCAGGTGGTGGGTGGCGGTCAGCCGGATTTGGTCCTGGAACTCGGTGAGGGCGGCGGGCTGCGCGCCCGACAGCAGGTCGCGGGCGCGCAGGGCCGCGTCGGCGGCCAGCACCCGCAGGGCGTCCGGGGGCACGCCGGGGGCGGGCTCCACCAGCAGGGGCGTGTGTTCGGGCAGGCCGGAGGGTGGGGCGGGCAGCGGCGGCACGCCGTGGGCGTAGGCCTCGTCGACGGGGGTGCCGGGGGCGGGCTCGGCCGTCGCGGGGTGTCGGGCCTGCAGTTCGCCGAGCAGGTCCTGGCTGTCGCGCCCGCGAAGCAGCAGCAGCACGAACGGGTCGTCGTCGAGCAGCCAGGAGGCCTGGTAGCACAGGGCGGCGGCGTGCTGGCAGGGGTGCCCCCAGTCGGGGCAGTCGCACGAGGGCTCCAGGTCGCCCACGGCGGGCAGCAGCGCGATGGCCGCCTCCTCGGCCGCCTCGACGAGCTCGTGCGGCATGTCGCCGTCGAGCAGCGCGGCGATGTGACCGGCCTTGGCCGCCACCTGGTCGAGGAAGCGGTCCCATTCGGCGTCGCTGAGCTGTTCGACGTGCACGACGGTGGACAGCTCGCCGGCGGTGGCGGCGAGCCGGCCGGGGGAGACGGTGATGGGGCCGAGCGTGCCGGTCCTGGCGTGCGCGCGCCCCTTGCGCAGCAGGTTGTGGTCCAGGGAGGTGTCCTCCATGGCCTTGATCCAGGCGCGGCCCCACCAGGAGGAGGCGAAGCGGGCGCCGGCCCGCTGGGGCGGGAAGGCGGGGAAGCCCCTGACGCGGTCGTTCATCTCAGCTCCACCAGGTTGGCGAGTTCGGCGTCGGTCAGTTCGGTGAGCGCGGCGGGTCCCGCGGCCAGGATGGAGTCGGCCAGGGAGCGCTTGGCGGCGAGCATCTCGGCGATGCGGTCCTCGACGGTGCCCTCGGCGATCAGCCGGTGGACCTGGACGGGCTTGGTCTGGCCGATGCGGTAGGCGCGGTCGGTGGCCTGGTCCTCCACGGCGGGGTTCCACCAGCGGTCGAAGTGGATGACGTGGTCGGCGCGGGTGAGGTTGAGTCCGGTGCCCGCGGCCTTGAGCGAGAGCAGGAAGACAGGCGCCTGGCCGTCCTGGAAGCGGCGGACCATCTCCTCGCGCCGGGGTACGGGGGTGCCGCCGTGCAGGAGCTGGGTGGCGACGCCGCGCTCGGTCAGGTGCCGCTCCAGCAGGCGGGCCATGGCGACGTACTGGGTGAAGACGAGGACGGCGCCGTCCTCGGCGAGGATGGTGTCCAGCAGTTCGTCGAGCAGTTCCAGCTTGCCGGACCTGCCGCTCAGCCGCGGCTGGCTCTCGTGCAGGTACTGGGCGGGGTGGTTGCAGATCTGCTTGAGGCCGGTGAGCAGCTTGACGATCAGGCCGCGCCGGGCCATGTCGTCGGCCTGGGCGATCTGCTGCATGATCTCGCGGACCACCGCCTCGTACAGTCCCGCCTGCTCCTGGGTGAGGGAGACGGGCCGGTCGGTCTCGGTCTTCGGCGGCAGCTCCGGCGCGATGCCGGGGTCGGACTTGCGCCTGCGCAGCAGGAACGGGCCGACCAGGCGGGCGAACTTGTCGGCGCCCTGCCCGGACTCGACCGGTCTGGCCCAGCGCGAGCGGAACCTGGTGTGCGAGCCGAGCAGGCCGGGGGTGGTCCAGTCGAGGATCGCCCACAGCTCCGACAGGTTGTTCTCCACCGGGGTGCCGGTGAGGGCGACGCGGGCGGCGGCGGGGATCTCGCGCAGCGCCTGCGCGGTGCCCGAGCGGTGGTTCTTGACGTGCTGGGCCTCGTCGGCGACCAGCAGCCCCCACGGGTGGGCGGCCAGGCGGGCGGCGTCCAGGCGCATGGTGCCGTAGGTGGTCAGGACGAACCCGTCGTCGGCGCCGTCGAGGGTGCGGGCGGGGCCGTGGAAACGGCGTACGGGGGTGCCGGGGGCGAACTTGGTGATCTCCCGCTCCCAGTTGCCCAGTAGTGAGGCGGGGCAGACGACCAGGGTCGGGCCCGAGGCGCGGTGCAGGTGCAGGGCGATCAGCGTGATCGTCTTGCCGAGGCCCATGTCGTCGGCCAGGCAGCCGCCCAGGCCGAGCGAGGTCATCCGGTCCAGCCAGCCGAGGCCGCGAAGCTGGTAGTCGCGCAGGGTGGCGGCGAGCGCCGCGGGCTGCGCCACCGGCTCGGGGTCGGTGATCCTGGCGCGCAGTTCCTCCAGCCAGGCGCCCGGCTCGACCTCCACCTCCTCGCCGTCGACCTCGACGCTGCCGGTCAGCGCGGCGCCGAGCGCGTCGATGCCGGTCAGCGGCTTCAGCTCGCGCTCGCGGGCCTTGCGGGCCAGGTCGGGGTCGATGAGCACCCACTGGTCGCGCAGCCGGACCACGGGCCGGTGCGCCTCGGCGAGCTGGTCCATCTCGGCCTGGGTGAGCGGTCGGCCGCCGAGGGCGAGCCGCCAGTTGAAGCCGAGCAGTCGTCCGCCGCCGAGGAAGGACGGGGTGTCGTGGCCGCCGTCGTCGTCGATGACGGCCCGCGCGCTCAGGCCGCGCATCAGCGACCTGGGCCAGTGCACGTCCACGCCGGCCGCCGCGAGCCGGGTGGCCGCGCCCGACAGCAGGTCGTTCACGTCGCCGTCGGACAGGACGATCTCGTCCGGTACGGCGCTGTCCAGCAGTGCCTCCAGCGGCGCCCACACGCGCGCGGCCTTGCGCACCGCGATGACGGCGTCGATGCGGCCGCGGGCGCCGAGCCCGGGGGCGCGCCCGGCCCACAGGTCGGCGGCGTCGGCGACGAGGGTGGGGTCGGCCAGGCTGTGCAACTGGGCGACGGCGCGGAAGGCGGCGTGCTCGGGGCCGCTGGTCTCCACGCGCAGCGACAGCCGCAGACCGGCGTCCAGGCCGGCGGCGACCTCCTCGGCCCAGAGGCGCAGGCGGGGCGCCTTGACCGGTTTGACGGAGGCGAAGACGGAGGTGCCGGTGGCCCTGACCGCGCCGGGCGAGCGCGGCATCGCGTCGGCGACCGCGTCGAGGAAGTCCCGCACCAGCCGCTCGGCGTCAGGCAGCAACCCGCCTGCCGGTACGGCACGGGCGGAGGCGGGCATGGCGTCGGCCAGTTCCCTGACCCGCCGCACGTCGTCGGCGTCGAACGGCCCGGCCCGCCAGGCGTCGAAGTCTCCCGCGCTCAGCCCGGGCAGGATCCGCCCCCGGGCGACGAACTGCAGCGCGACCAGGGCGGCCGCCCCCCAGAACCGGGCGGAGGGGTGGGCGGTCTCGTCGTTGCGTGCCCTGCTGAGGGCGGCCACCGCCTCGGCGACCGGCACCCGGGTGGCGGGCACCTCGCGGGTGCCGCCGGGCTCGGCGATGGTGACCGTCTCGGTGCCGCCGGGGTCAAGGAAGGTCAGCCTGCCCTGGCGTGGTGGGTCGTCCGGCTCGAAGATCACCGCGTGCCGTACGAGCTGCTGCATGCTTCACCCTTCGCTTGACCACAGACCGTACAGTGTACGGTCTGTGGGACTGTGGTTTACCCCACCGTGCCGGCGGTAGTCATCCTCATTCCGGGCATCCTTGCTATTCCATAGGCTTTGGGACATGACTTCGACTGAGGACGGCATCGCCGGTTGGGCCACCGGCCTGATGGACACGCTGGGGGCACCGGGGGCGGGGCTGGCCATCGCGCTGGAGAACCTCTTCCCCCCGCTGCCGAGTGAGGTGATCCTCCCGCTGGCCGGTTTCACCGCCAGCAGGGGGCAGATGGGCCTGTTAGACGCACTGGTGTGGACCACGCTGGGCTCGGTGATCGGTGCGCTGGCGTTGTACTGGATCGGGGCGATGCTGGGCCGGGAGCGGCTCATCGCGCTGGCCTCGAGACTCCCGCTGGTGAAGGTCTCCGATATCGAGAAGACCGAAGCCTGGTTCGCCAAGCACGGCGTCAAGACGGTGTTCTTCGGGCGGATGATCCCCATCTTCCGCAGCCTGATCTCCGTACCGGCCGGGGTGGAGCGCATGCCGGTGGGCACGTTCCTGCTGTTCACCACGCTTGGCAGCCTGCTGTGGAACACCATCTTCGTGATGGCCGGATACCTGCTGGGGGAGAACTGGGAACTGGTCGAGGGGTACGTCGGCATCGGCTCGAAGGTCGTGCTCGGCACGGTCGTGCTGGCCGTCCTGATCTTCATCGGGCGCCGTCTCGGCGAGCGAAGCAAGGCCAAGCATGCGGCTCGCCGCTAACGGCCTGCACCTGCTGAGCGCGGTCCTCCTCGGCGCCCTCACCGCCGTCGCCGACCTGGTCTTCCTGCTGGTGGCGCTGCCGCTGCGGTCCCGTCCCCGGGTGCGCGCGGCCGCCGCCCGGCTGGCCACGCTGGAGGCCAGGCGGCTCGGCGTCGAGGTGAGAGGCTACGACGGCGCCACCGCCCAGCGCTACCTGGCCCAGCGGGTGCCGTTCGGTCTGCTCGGCCTGCTGGTGGTGGCGCTGCTGGCGCTCGGCATGGGCGCCGGCACACAACTCGCCTGGGCCTGGGCAGGCGGACGCCCCTTCGACGGCATGACGCCGAGCGTCCCGCTCGTGCTCTACGCCGTGGTGGGGGGCGGCGTGCTGCTCTTCCTGATCCTGTCCGGTGTGGCCGGCGTGCACTCCCTGGAACGGTCCCTGGCCGCGCGCGCGCTCGGCCCCGACCCGACCGAGGCGCTGCGGCACCGCATCGCCGAGCTGGCCGAGACCAGGGCCGGCATCGTCGCCGCCGTCGACTCCGAACGCCGCAGGATCGAGCGCGACCTGCACGACGGCCTGCAGCAGCGCCTGGTCGCGATGGGCATGCTGATCGGCAGGGCGCGCCGCGGCCGCGCGCCCGAACTGCTCGACCAGGCGCACGAGGAGGCCCAGCGGGCGCTCGCCGAGCTGCGCGAGGTGGCCTGGCGGGTGTACCCGAGCGGGCTGGACTCCCTCGGGCTCGGCGAGGCGCTGGCCGGGGTCGCCGAGCGCTCCGGCGTGCCCGTACGGGTGCGCTGCGAGCTGGCCGCCCGCCCGCCGATGGCGGTGGAGACGGCCGCCTACTTCGTGGTCTGCGAGGCCGTCACCAACGCCGCCAAGCACACCGCGGCCACCCTGATCACCGTGGACGTCGCCGAACACGGCACAATGATCGACGTGCGAATCGAGGACGACGGCGGCGGCGGCGCCGACCCGGCCGGCGGCGGCCTGTCCGGCCTGGCCCGCAGGGTGGCGGCGCAGGACGGCCGCTTCACGGTGACCAGCCCGCCCGGCGGGCCCACCGTCATCCGGGCGGAGCTGCCATGCGGGTGATCCTGGCCGAGGACTCCACGCTGCTGCGCGAGGGCCTGGTACGGCTGCTGGCCGAGGAGGGCCACGAGGTGCTCGCCGCGGTCGGCGACGCGAGCGCGCTGCTGGCCGCCGTCGAACGGCACGACCCCGACATCGTCGTCGCCGACGTGCGCATGCCCCCCACCCACACCGACGAGGGGCTGCGCGCCGTCCTGGAGATCAGGCGCGACCGGCCCGCCGTCAAGGTGCTGGTGCTGTCGCAGTACGTGGAGAAGAAGTACGCCACCGAGCTGATGAGCGGCGACGTCGACGGCGTCGGCTACCTGCTCAAGGACCGCGTGGCGCAGGTCTCGGACTTCCTCGACGCGCTCGAGCGGGTCGGCGCGGGCGGCGCGGCCTTCGACCCCGAAGTGGTCCGCCAGCTCCTGGCCCGCACCAGCCAGACCGACCCGCTGGCCAGGCTCACCCCGCGCGAGCGGGAGGTGCTGGAGCACATGGCGCAGGGCTACACCAACGCCTCGATCGCCCAGGCGCTGCACGTCTCGCAGAGCGCGGTGGAAAAGCACGTCAACGCGGTCTTCGACAAGCTGCGGCTGTCCCACGTGAGCGGCTACAGCCGCCGCGTGCTGGCCGTGATGCGCTTCCTGGAGTCCTAGAGATCCCAGCGCGGCTCGGCGCTCTCCAGCACCCGCCCGCCCGCGGTGCAGATGAGGTGGCGGTCGAAGTCGGCGGCGAACCAGCGGTCGTGGGTGACGGCCAGCACCGTGCCCGCGAAGCCGGCCAGGCCCTGCTGCAGGGCCTCGGCGCTGGCCAGATCCAGGTTGTCGGTCGGCTCGTCCAGCAGGAGCAGGGTGGCGCCGGACAGTTCCAGCAACAGGATCTGCAGCCTGGCCTGCTGGCCGCCCGAGAGCGTCTCGAACACCTGGGAGCCGGCCGGGGCCAGCTCGTAGCGGGCCAGCGCGGCCATGGCGTCGTTGCGGATCAGGGCGTGGCCGGTCATCACGATGTCGGCGGGGGTCCGGCCGTACAGGTCGGGGCGGGTGTGGGTCTGGGCGAAGTGACCGGGTACGACGCGGGCGCCGAGCCTGGCGGTGCCGGTGTGCGGGATCGGCTCGCCGGACAGCATGCGCAGCAGGTGGGACTTGCCGGTGCCGTTGGCGCCGAGGACCGCGACGCGCTCGCCGTACCAGATCTCCGTCCGCAGCGGGCCAAGCAGGCCGGTCAGCTCCAGGTCCTCGAAGGTCAGCGCCCGCTTGCCGGTACGGCCGCCGCGCAGCCGCATGCGCACGTTCTGCTCCTTCGGCGCCCGCTGCGGCGGGCCCGCCTGCTCGAACCTGGACAGCCGGGTGAGCGCGGCCTGGTAGGAGGTGGCCAGCGCGTCGTTGTGGGTGGCCCGCTGGCGCAGGGTGTGCGCCAGCCGCCGGAGCCTGGCGTGCTCCTCCTCCCAGCGCCGCAGCCGCTCGCCAGCGCCGCCTGGCCGCCGAGCGCGACGACGTCGCCGACCTGCGCAGCTCCGGTGTCCTGGCCACCGCCCCCGGCGGGCACCCCACCCAGCTCATGAGCGCGGATCTGGGCGAGTTCGGCGACGCCGTAGGCCCCTTCGACCCGATCAGCCGCGCCGACCAGGCCAAGGCGTTCGTCGAGGCCCGGGTGGCCGAGGGCGCCGACTACCTGAAGATCGTCATCGACGACGGCTCGACGGCCGGGATGCGGCTGCCGGTCATCGGCCCCGACGTCGTGGCCGCCCTCGTCGAGGCCGCGCACGCCGCCGGCCTGCGCGCCATCGCGCACGTGATCGGCGCGAAGGACGCCGCGATCGCGCTGGACGCGGGCATCGACGGCCTGGCCCACCTCTACACCGACGCGGGCCCCGACGACTCCCTGGCCGAGGACCTGGCCGCCAAGGTCGCCGCGCACGGCGCGTACGTGGTCAGCACGCTCGCCTACATCGAAGTGATCTCCCAGGAGGAGCGGGGCGCCATCCCCGTGCACCCCCAAGGCGTGATCAACGCGCTGCACGCCGCCCGGACGCTGCACCAGGCCGGGGTGCCGCTGCTGGCCGGGACCGACGCGACGCCGTTCGCCCCGGCGCACGGGGAGAGCCTGCACCGCGAGCTGCGGCTGCTGACCGAGGCCGGGCTGAGCGCCGAGGAGGCGCTGGCCGCGGCCACCAGCCTGCCGGCCCGGCACTTCGGGCTGGCCGACCGCGGGCGGATCGCGCCCGGCCTGCGCGCGGACCTGCTGCTGGTGGACGGCGACCCGACCACCGACATCACCGCCACCAGCGCCATCGCCGGTATCTGGCGCCGCGGCGTCCGCCGCTGAGACTCCGCTTCGCCGAGGCCCGCGCCGAGTTCAGGCGTGGGCCTCCAGCATGCCGCGCAGGATCCGGCTCAACGTCGCCGTGTCCTCCGCGCTGAGGCCGGAAGCCAGGCGGTGCAGATTCGCCGCGTGCTCGGTGAGCGTCGCGTCGATCACCTCAAGCCCCCGCTCGGTCAGCGAGATGCGGAAGCTGCGCCGGTCGGCCGGATCCATGCTCCGGACCACCAGCCCCGCCGCCTCCAGCCGGTCCAGCCGGTTGGTCATGCCGGCCCGCGACATCATCAGCACCGCCGACAACTCCGAGGGAATCAGCGTGTACGGCGGGCCCGAGCGGCGCAGCGCGCTCAGCACGTCGAACTCGCCCTGTCGCAGCCCGTGCCGGGCGAACACCTGATCGACCGCCGACTCCACCACGCGCGTCAGCCGCGCCAGGCGCCCGAAGACCTCCATCGGGGACAGGTCCAGGTCGGGCCCCTCACGCCGCCACTGCTCCAGGACCACATCGATCACGTCGCTCATGAGCCCTTACCCTATTCAGCGCCTAGGCAGGGCCCTGCTGCAAGAGGGCGATGATCGCGCCGGCCGGGTCCTCGATCACGCAGTAGCGGGCCTCGCCCTCGCCGCCCTTGATCGGCGTCAGCGCCCGGCCGCCGCCGGCCGTACAGGCCGCGAGGCTGCTGTCGAGGTCGGCGACCGCGATGTAGGCCAGCCAGACCGGCGGCAGGTCGGCGTTCTCGCCGCGCCGGTGGCAGACGCCGCCGACCCACTCGCCGGAGGGCGACTTCATCACGTAGTCGTCGCCCAGCATCTCCACCTCCCAGCCGACGACGGAGGTGTAGAAGTCGCGGACCTTCTCCGCGTCGGGAACGGTCAGGTCCAGGCCCATGATCGTGCCGACGGGCTTGTGCTCACTCATCGTCGTCCTCCGCTGCCAGGGCCGCGAGCGCGGCCAGCCTGTCGTCCCATTCGGCGGCGACCCCCGCGAGGTAGGCCATCGCCTCGTCGATCGGCTCGGTACGCGTCCGGTAGCGCACCTCGCGTCCGTGCCGCAGCCGCGACAGCAGCCCGGCCTCCTCCAGCACGAGCAGGTGCTTGGCGACGCCCTGCCGGGAGATCGGCAGGTGCCTGGCCAGCGCGCTGGCGCTGGCGCCGCCCTGCCGGGCCACCACGCCCATGATGGTGCGCCTGGTCGGGTCGGCCAGCGCGGCGAAGACGGCGTCGATGCCGCTCATCGCCCCGCGTGCTCGGCCAGGGCCTTGAGCATCAGCTCCCAGCCGCTCGCGTTGCCCGGCTGGTGGAGCTTCCTGATCTCCTCCTCCAGCGCGGCGAAGCCGGACTCGACCAGCCGGATCCGCGTGCCCGCGCCATCGGCGGCCAGCGTCACCGTGACCGTGGTCGACGGCCCCAGCTCGACCGGCACGCCGGGTGCCAGGCACCAGCGCCAGGCCAGCACGTGCGGCGGCTCGACCCGCTCGACGACCCCGTGAAAGAGCTCCTCGGCCCCGCAGTCGAACGTCGCCGCCGCCCCCTCACGCGCCACGATGGCCGCGCCGGGGAACCAGCGGGCGAGCTGGTCGGACGTGCTGACCAGCCGCCACACCTTCGCCACCGGCGCGGCCACCACGATCTCCCGTTCGATCCGATCCATCGCCCCTCCCAAACTGCAACCAACTGGTTGCAGGCTAGGCGGGTACGGCGAAGCGGTCAAGCCCGGCCTACAGGTCGGGCGCGAAGTGCGACACAGTCGCCTTCACCGCCTCGGCGACCTCCTCGGGCGCCAGGTCGCCGGCCGCCTCGACCAGCGCGCCCCACTCCAGGACGGCCGCCTTGAAGAACTCCTGCGCCTCGACCGTGTTGGCCATCGCCACCGGGTCGGGGATCTCCTCGCCGCGCAGGTACATCCCCAGGGCGAGGAGCCCACCGTCCCAGCCCGGCCCGACGTGCAGCGCCCCCGCGACGTTGCCGGCCATCGCCAGCGGCACGGTGTGGTCGAACTCCAGGACGGTGGACTCGCCCTCGGCTGTCAGGCGCACCTCCACGATGCTGCTCTCGTCGCCGAAGGTCAGCCGCAGCAGCTTGGGCCGGTCGCAGCGGAGGATCTGGCCGCCACCGGTGTTCTCCAGGGCGTACTCGCCGCCTTCGCGCAGGTCGCCCGAGAGCGGCACGAACCAGCGCTTGACCCTGTCCGGATCGGTCAGCGCCTCCCAGACGTCCTCCACGGCGGCGCGGTACGTCCGGCGCAGTGCCACCGCGACGAGGTCGCCCCGGTCGGTCGCGGGCCTGGTGGCCACCTCGCGGTGGACGGCCTTGATCTCGCTGACGATGTCGATCATTCGTCTTCCCTCTTCTCTTCTTCGGCCTCGGCCTGGCGGCGCTCGTGCCTGCCCCTGGCCAGCTCGGTGGCCAGAGCGTCCAGGTGGCGGTTCCAGAATCCGCGGAAGCGTTCCAGCCACATGTCGACCTCCTGCAGACCTGCGGAGTCCACGGCGTAGAGGCGGCGGGTGCCCTCGGGTCTGACCAGGGCGAAGCCGTTCTCGCGCAGCACCCGCAGGTGCTGCGACACGGCGGGTTGTGAGATCCCGAACTCCTGCTGGATGACCCCGGTGAGCGCACCCGAGGTCTGCTCGCCGTCGGCGAGCAACTCCAGGATGCGGCGCCTGACCGGGTCACCGAGAACGTCGAACGCGTGCACGAGACCCACTATTGCACGTGCAGCTTATATAAGTCAATGCTGATATTGTCGGCGAATCGCAGCAGGATGTGGCTGTTCCGCGGTGCCTTCAATCAAACCCTTGGGCTCTCAGTTGGGGCGCAAGGCATGATCTGCGACGCCAGAAGGGGACGTTCGCGCAGGGTTACACCTCTGGCTCGGAGGGTGTCAGCGGGATCCGGGGGCGCAGAATTCGGCTTCGAGGACAGGGGTGAAGACGGTGCCGATGGGGTTGTTCCAGTCGCCGTTGACGTTCTGGACGAGCATGCGCGTGGCGTCGCGGGTGCCGTACGCGTATGACCACGAACCCTGGAGTGCGCCGCCCATGCCCCAGACTGTCGCGCCGCATGACAGCTTCACCGACGACACGCCGAGGCCGTAGGTGGTGTTGGGCGTCCACTTTCCCTCGGGGACCGGGTTGGTGGCGAACATCTGGCGCTGCTGGGCTTGGGGCAGGAGCCGGCCCTTGAGTAGCGCGGTGAAGAACCGGTCGAGGTCGGCCGCGGTGGAGACCATGTTGCCGACCGCCCAGCCGGCGGAGGGGTTCAGCTCGGTCACGTCGTAGATCGTGGGCTTCGGCTCCTGGGAGAACAGGGTGGAGTAGTGCCGGGCATGGGGGCCGCGGATCCGCACTTCCTCGCCTCCGGGTACGTGGGTGCCGGTCAGGCGGAGTGGGCGGATGATCCGTTGTGAGACCTGTTCGGCGTAGGTCTTGCCGGTCGCCTTTTCGACGATCATGGCGGCGAGGACGTAGCCGGTGTTGGTGTAGGTCCAGCCCTGGCCCGGCTTGAAGTCGGGCGCGTTGGCCATGCCGATCTTCACCAGTTGCCGGGGCTGGTAACGGTCATAGCGGTGTTTGAGGAAGCCCGGGCCGGCGAGGCGGGCCAGCATCTCCTTGTCGTTGAGGTAGTTGAACAGGCCGCTGGTCATGTTGAGCAGCTGCTTGATGGTGATGCGGCGGCCGTCGTTGCCGTTGCCGCGCACCAGGCCGGGCAGCCACTCTTCCACCGTGTCGTCCAGGCTGAGCTTGCCTTCGGCCACCAGTTGCAGCACCACGGTGGCGGTGAAGGTCTTGGTGATGCTGCCGACGCGGAAGCGCTCCTGTGGCTGGCGCTTGCGACCGGTTCGGGTATCGGCCACGCCCGCCGTGCCGAACCACTGGTCATCGCCCTCGCGGACCTTCGCGAGGATTCCGGGAAGGCCGGTTTCGGTCACGGCCCGATCGAGCACCTGCTGCACTCTGGGGCGGCCGGGGGTGGAGCCTGAGCTGGCCGCGGTTGCGGGGGCGGCCATGGCGGCGCCCGCAACCGCGGCGGCGGCGAGCAGGCCGACGCTCGCCCGGGTCGTGCGTGAGCGGGACGTCTTGGGACCAATGGTGGTCATCTCAACTCCTTGTATGGGCGAGCACGCGAGTTCTCGCCTTGCGGGATGACGGACACGTTATATCGCGTTCGTTATTCATTCAATGCGAAAACTCCTCATTTTGAATGAAATGGCAGGTGAAAGCACATAATTCTTTGCAATGGAGTTGCAGTTAATGCACAACTTTGGCATCTTTGCAATGAGGTGCGAGTTAATGCATACTGTGCGGCGACACCGCGGCAGCGAAGGGAGCCACAGGTATGCCGGGAGACAGGCTGACCTACCAGGATCGCCGGGACATCGCCGCCGGCTTGGCCGCAGGACTCACCTACTCCGTGATCGCCAGGGGCCTGCAACGCCCGGCCTCGACCGTCACCCGCGAGATCATGCGCAACGGAGGGCCCGCCGGCTACCGGGCAGACCAGGCCCATCAGAGCACCAAGCGGCGTGCCCGGCGGCGTATATCAGCCCCGCCGACACCGTCCCCGGCGCCACCAGCCGTCATGCATGGACGGGCCGCCGAAGCCGTGCAAGATTTCCGGGAGCGCCTCGCCGCCGTGCTGGGCAGGGCAGGGCTCCCGTCGATGGTGGGCAGAGTGCTGGCCTGTCTGTACGCCACCGACACCGGCAGCCTCACCTCAGCCGAGTTGGTCCAGCAACTGCGGGTCAGTCCAGCCTCGATCTCCAAGGCCATCGGCTACCTCGAAAAACAGGAACTGATACGGCGCGAACGCGACCCTCGACGACGGCGCGACCGCTACTTCATCGACGAGGAAGTCTGGTATCAGGCGGTGATGGACAGCGCCCGCGTGAACGCCGAACTGGCCGACATAGCCGAGCAGGGAGCCAAGGTCCTTGGCGCCACCACGCCCGGCGGCGCCCGCCTGCAGGACGTGAGCCAGTTCCTCGGACACGTCAACCACGACATCGTCCACTCAGCCAACCACTGGCGGCGGCAGATCCACGTCCGCCGCACGACAGACAGGTAGAGCGGCAGAGCGACGCGGCACAGCCAACGGCCACCATGCCCATGAGCGGCGACCACCGCACTGCGCTGGCCAGCGCGACGGCACAGTGACTGGGGCCCCTTCAGGTCAGGCGTTGGTGAGGCGCTGGGCGAGGGTGTGGCAGCGCATCCTGGATGACTTAAGGCTCTTCGTTGCGGAAGCGGTCGATGACAGCGGCGGAGTCAGCCTCGAACCTGATGCGTACCTGGATCCGCCGGTCGGGCAAGAGGCGCTCGATCTCCTCCGTTTCTCTGCCGGGGGTGAGGTGGTGCTGGGCGAACCCACGAGGTCGACGTCCAGCCGGGCGGCCAGTTCGCGGCCGGGCATCGAACGACCTGATTGCAGACAGGAGAGCAGCGAGAACAGGCGTTCTGTCGAATGAGCTCTGCTCCATCTCACCCCGAAATGAGGACAGGAACTGTCCGCAACCGTCTATAGCGTGTCAGCATGACCAAGAGCATCCCCATCCTCGTCCTGGGCGGCACCGGCACAGTCGGGAGCCGGGTCGCCAACCAGCTACGCGGGGCCGGTCACAGCGTGCGGGTCGCCACCAGGCGCGCCGAGTGCCGCTTCGACTGGTCGATTCCGGAGACCTGGAGGCCGGCCCTCAACGGCGTGCACACCATGTATGTCCTCCTGCCGGACCAGACCAGCATGCCGGAGTCGTTCATGCGGGAGGCGTACCGAACCGGTGTGCGGAGGGTGGTCCTTCATTCGGACCGCGGCGTCGACGTCATGAACGTCGCCCACCTCCAAGAGGCGGAACGGCAGGTACGCGAGTCCGGCTGCGAGTGGACGATTGTCCGCCCCGACTGGTTCAACCAGGACTTCGAGACCTTCTTCCGCCAGTCCGTCCTCGATGGGCGCCTGTGCGTGCCCATCGGCTCGACGCGGCAGGGCTTCGTGGACGCCGACGACATCGCCGCCGTTGCGGCGCAGGCTCTGCTCCGAAGAGAGCACATCGGGCGGGTTCTGCCTCTGACCGGTCCGAGGGCGTTGTCGTTTCCGGAAGCCCTCGACCACATCCAGGACGCGACTGGACTCACGGTTCACTTCGACGGCACCCCCGGTGCGTACCGCGAGGTCCTGCGCGCCGAGGGCGTGCCGGACGAGGTGATCGACACCTTGATCGAAAACTTCTCGTCGGTCGCGGCGCAGGGTGACGCCAAACCCACCGGGATCGTGGAGGAGATCCTGCAACGCCCCGGAAAAGACTTCAGCACCTACGCGCAGGAAGCCGCGGCCAGGGGCGTATGGCAAAAGCCCTGACCACATTCGGCAGAGGTCCTGCACCCCAGGGATCGGCGTATGGGATAGGGCTTGCTCAGTGTGACTTACTAAGTTTTACTGAATACATGGCAGGAAAGACGCGGGAGCTCGGCCGCTTCACGGACGTGGCGCTGCTGGTGCTCATCAGCCTGGCCGAGGGCCAGAAGCACGGCTATCGGATGATTCATGACATCGAGGAGTTCTCGGGGACCTCGCTCGAGCCCGGCACGCTCTACGGGGCGCTGATGCGGCTGGAGGAGCGGGGGTGGATCGAGCCGGTCGAGACGGCCGAGCGGCGCAAGCCGTACCGGATCACCGAGGGCGGGCGTGGCGCGCTGCGCGAGCAGCTCGCCACGCTGCGCCGCGTCGAGCAGGCGGGCACCAGGCGCACGGGAGTCGCTTGGGGGCTGTCATGATGCGCGCGGTGGCGGCGGCGATGCTCCGCCTGTATCCGAAGGCGTGGCGTGATCGCTACGGCGAGGAGGTCGCCGATCTGGTCGCGTCGCGGCCTGCTCACCTGCGCACGGTGCTCGACCTGCTCGCGGGGGCGGCCGACGCGTGGATCCACCACCGGCGCATCCCGGCCGCCGGACCCGGCAGGATCCCGCTCGCGGCCGTCCTGACCATCGCGGGGACGGTCCTGCTCCTCCTGTGGAATCCGGGCGTACGCGATGCGGCCAGCCTCTACGGCGCGTGGGCCGAGGCGGCGGGCGCCGGACCGCTCGCCGGTCGGCTGCGCGGGATGGCGACGTCGCTGTTCGTCCTCTCGGGCGCCTCGGGGGTGCTCTCGGTGGTGCCACTGCTGATCACCTCGCACGCCGCCATGAAGCACTCCGCGCAGGGGCAGGTCACCCGGATGACGGCGCGGCGGGTGGTCACGACGGGACTGCTGCTGGCCGTCCCCGTCGTGCTGTTCGGCTGCTTCTTCTACGGCCTGGCCTTCGCCCACCAGGGCTTTCCCGTCGGGCCGCTGGGGGACGCGATGACGGGCGGCTTCCTGGTCCCGATCATCCTGGCGCTGGTGCTGCCGCTGCCCACGATCGCGATGGCCGCTCCCTCTCTGGCACCCGGCGTGCGCAGCAGCGGCAACACGCTCGCGGTGGCGGCCATCTGCAACGCGCTGGCCTGGCTGCCCGTCCTGGTCCTGCTGGTGCTGGGCCTGCCGAAGGCGTCGTGGACGTTCGTGGCGGCGGTGTCGGCCGGCGCGCTGGTCAGCGTCTGGATGTCCGCATTGGTGGCGAGGAGCGCACTCAGACACGGCCGGACCGCGATGGGCCGGCTCAGCCCCGGCTGAACAGCAGCCTCTCCCACCTGAGCCGGGCCAGCGATTCGGCCTACCGGTCGGGCCTTTCCGACGGCGCGACAAGGCGGGTGCCGATGGACCAGGATGGGGGCCTGCCGAAGGAGGCACCGTGGAACGGGTGACAGGCATCGGTGGCGTGTTCTTCCGCGCCCAGGATCCTGACCGGCTCAGCCGCTGGTACGCCACGCATCTCGGCGTGGACCCGGTGCCGGAGTCGTATGACGTGCCCTCGTGGTGGCAGCAGGCCGGACCGACCGTGTTCGCCGCCATGCCGGCCGACTCCGAACACTTCGGAGGCCCCGAGCGATCCTGGTCGATCAACTTCCGGGTGGCCGACCTCGACGCCATGGTCCGCCAGTTGCGCGAGGCGGGCATCGACGTCGAGGTGGACCCTGAGGAGTACCCGAACGGCAGGTTCGCCGGGCTGCGCGATCCGGAGGGCAACGCCGTCCAGCTGTGGCAGCCCGGCGGCGCTGCCCTGCGCGGGCCCGGCTGACCCAGTTTTCGGGCGGAAGAGACGTCGAACGGCCCGACGACCGTCACCAGGGATCGCCGCCTCAGTCGTCGCTGAGGTTGCGCTCCGCGAACACCTTCATCGCGTCGCGCACGAAAACCGCCGTCCCCTCCCCGTGCCCGTCGTAGTTCGCCGTGAAGCGCGGGTCGGCGACGTACATCTCACCCAGCCCGTTTGTGTACGACCTGGTCAGGGTGCCCGTCCCGGACAACCACTCGTACTGCCGCTGTGCGATCGCCTGGACCTCGTCGCTGTCCGGCGCGAGGCCGTCCGCTACGGCCTGCCCGAAATCACGGCCGATCTGCGACTGCCGGTCCTGAAACGCCTGTTTCTCCTGCGCACTCAGCGATCGCCACCAGCGGTCGCCCTTCTCGTACGCCTCACGGCCCCAGCGTTCGGTGACCTCCTCCTCGTACTGCGTGTGGTCGAAGACTTCTTCCGCCATGAGTTCCTCTCCTCTCGGTCCGGTCGAGAGTGGTCCACAGCGGGGCGATCCGACGATGGCGTCCTGGCGCACGGCTCGTCGCAGTCTCCTGGCCCGACCACTCCATGCCCTTCACGCTAGATCGTGACGTTACGTAAGGGTCAACTTCTCGGATTGTCGAACTGCCGCGTACGCATCGACGATCTCTTCGCGGCCGGAGACCGGGTGACCGTGGCTTTCACGTTGACCTACACGCACGATCGCACGGGGAGGGACTTGACCATGACGGGGATCAAGGGTCCGTCCCTAGGCGAGGGGCTGACTGGCGGCTTTGCCGGCCGCTCGCACCGGACAGGTCGTCGCCCCTGCCGGCGGTGCCGTGCCACCGTTTCGCTTTGTCGATCACGCGTCTGACCTTTGGGTCTTGCGGGTCGTCGGCTGGGCGCGCACGTGGAGGCGTTCGCCCTGGGGGCCGAACAGGCTGAGCATTTCGACGGGCTCCGGGCTGGGGTTGCAGAACGCGTGCGGGACGTGGGTGTCGAACTCCGCCACCTCGCCCGGCGTCAGGATGACGTCGTGCTCGCCGAGCAACAGGCGCAGCCGTCCGGACAGGACATAGAGCCACTCGTAGCCCTCGTGGACCTGCCGTTGCGGTTCGCCCGCGGGCCAGCGCGCCGGGATGACCATCTTGTACGCCTGGAGCCCGCCGGGCCGGCGCGTCAGCGGAATGATGGTCATCCCGTTGCGCTCGTACGGGCGGGGGTGGATGCGCGGGTCGCCGGTCGTCGGCGCGCCGACGAGTTCGTCCAGCGGGACCTGGTGGGCCCTGGCCAGCAGCAGGAGCAACTCCAGGGTGGGCCGGCGCTGGCCGGCCTCCAGGCGGGACAGGGTGCTGACCGAGATCCCGGTGGTCTTGGAAAGCTGCGCCAGCGTCGCCCCGCGCTGCTGGCGCAGGGCCCGCAGCCGCGGGCCCACGGCCTGGAGGACGCCGTCCATGACAGTCGTGTCGTCGTTCACCACACCAATTTGCCATTACGGCAATGCTACTTGTCAAATCGTCAGCCGCGGAGGAACGCCACACGGGCAGCTGCTCGGTGCGCGGCTTGAACTGCGTGAAGGTCAACACGATGGCGTCGAGGACGGGCTGGAGCTGTGGCGCGTCCAGGCCCGCGACAGCTCGTGCCGACCGGCGTACCCCCCCAGCGGCCGAACGGGCGCAGGAGCAGGGCTTTGAGCATCCAGCCCATCTTCTGCCTGCCCACGCCGCCGGGGCAGAGCAGGGCCAGGCGCGTCACCCGCTCCGGCCGGCGGGTGGCGTAGTCCAGCGCCAGCCAGCCGCCGAGGGAGGCCCCGACGATCGAGGTGCTCGTGATCCCGAGACCCTCCAGCACATCGTCCAGCCACCGTTCGTAGGCGTCGGAGGCCAGGGGCGGGCGGGACGGCGCGCTCAGGCCCGGCTCGCCGATGAGGTCGAGGGCGTAGGTGCGGAAATGCCGCGCCCAGGAGGTGATGTCGCCCTGCCACATGGCCGTGTTCGCCCCGGAGCCGTGCAGCAGCAGCAGGGGCGGCGCGTCCTCCGGGCCGGAGACGACGACGAAGGTGTCGCCCTCGCGGGTCGGCACCCGTACCTGCTCGGCGGGGACCGGCCAGGTGCGCAGCACCTCGCGGTAGCGCCGCTGGATCTCGTTCGCGCCGGCCTCGGACTTGTAGATCGTGCTCACGACTCGAGCACCGCCTCGATGTAGTCGAACAGGCGGGCGGTGTCGCCCAGGCCGCCCAGGATAATGATCTTCATTCGTGCTCTCTCCTCGTGGTAGGCCGTCTCGATCCGCAGTGGCTCGCCGTCCGGGCGGTGGTGGGTGGCCGAGGTCATCAGGAGGCTGGTCAGGCGGTCGGCAGTCCCGGGGCTGATCGCGTCGATCTCCACGATGCTCGACACCTCGGTATGCCGCTGCCGCCTGACCGTGTCGCGCAGGGGCGCGGGCACCGGGCGGCCGGTGAACGCTTCCAGATCCTCGTGCGCGATCCGGTACTGCTTGCCGATGCGGACCGCGGCGAGCCGCCCGTCCCGCACGTAGTTACGGACGGTGCGTACGTGCAGCCCCAGGCGTTCGGCGACTTGTTCCACTGAGTAGAGGCGATCTTTCACGAAACTACTCTAACTTCCCCTATGAATGGGCACAAATAAGGAAGTTTGAGGAAATTAGGGAGTGATAGCTGATCATGCCTCCCCGGCGCCGACGGCACGGCGGCCAGGGGCTGGGGTGTTACGGCTGCTGCCCGGCCTGGTCTACGACGCCCACGGCTGTGCGGGTGAACAACTGCCAGACCGTCCCCTTCTCGATGCTCCACTCCACGCGAGGGGGAGACGGAACGGGCGTGCCGTCCTTGAGGGTGAACATCTCGACGCCCTGCTGCGGATATCGCTCCTCGTGATCCGCGACCGCGGTTTCGCGCCTGCCCCGGTAGGCGTAGGTTGTCGGGTCCAGCAGGATCTCGAAGTTGCGCCATCCGTCGATGACGCGGGAGACCGACAGCGCCGGACGGCCCTCGATGTCCACCGCCGACTCGTCCACCTTCACGTCGGGGAGTTTGGCCATCGCCTGGAAGATGGCAGCCTCCTGGGCCGGGGGGACGATGTTCTGGTGCAGGGTCACCTCGAACCGCTCGAAGATCCAGTCCTCCTGGTCTGCGGCGTTCACCTGGTGGATCTCGCGGAATCTGGCCAGCAGTTCGTCGGGATCGGTGGGCAGCGCGGTCAGCATGGCGTAGTTGTTCTCCGGCGATTGGTCTCCGGGGTTGGAGGTCATCAGCTTGCCGTCCACCTTGTAGCCGACCCGCTTGCCGTCGGCTCGGGTCCAGAATTCCTCGACCGTGCTCGTCAACGGCGTCTGCGGAGTGAGCCGCTTGCCCACGTATCCCTTGCCGTAGCTCTGCATGCGCGTCTCGGTGTAGATCCATTGATCTTCGCGCGGCGGCGCGAAGTCCTTCTTCTGTACGGCTGTCGCGATCCTGGCGAGCACCACCTGCGCATTGGCGGCGGGGAGCGTCGGCTCGCCACCGCCTACGACCTGCACCACAGTCGCCCCTGTCGCGATCACCACTGCCGAGGCCGCCACCATCAGCGCCCGCATCGCCCATCTGCGCTTGGGGCGGTGCCTGGCGGCTCGCGCCAGGAGGGCGGCCCTGGCCGCCGACTGTACGGCGGGAGAGGGAGGCTTCGGGGTGTCGAAGGCCTCGCGCAGCGTCTCCATGTCGTTCATGACCCGTCCTCTCTCAGTGCGGCCTGGATCCTCTTGCGAGCCCTGTGTAGCCGTGAGCGTGCCGTACCCGCCGGAATGCCGAGTGCGGTGCCCACCTCCTCTGAAGTGAGCTCGGCCCAGGCGACCAGGAGCAGCACGTCCCTGTCGCCGTCGGCGATCTCGGCCAGGGCTTGGGCGAGCCGTGGTCTGCGCGCGCCCTCGTCCACCTCGCCCGCGACTTGGTCGGCGTGATCCTCTACGGGTTTGTCCGGGCCCGTCCTGGCCAGCGCCCGGTATAGGCGTACCTCGGCGCGACGGTGCCGGGCGATCAGGTTGGAGGCTATGCCGTACAGCCAGGGCCGCGCGTCGGCGCGGGAGACGTCGTAGCCGGTGCGCTTGTCGAAGGCGATCAGGAACGTCTCGGCGGCGACGTCGTCGGCCAGGCCGCCGCCCAGCCTGCGTTCGGCGTAGCCGTGGATCTCGGGGTAGTAGCGGTCGAAGATGGCGGCGAAGCGTTCGGGCTCCCGCCGGGACTGTTCGATGATCACGGCGTCCCCGGCTTGCGCAGGCAGCGCCCGTGTCAATGCGGTCACCTCTCGGTCCTTGAGTTCACGCCTCTCCTTCGCCGATCGACCGGGAAGTGTTCACGACGGTTCGGTCAGCGCACGCGCTCTCCTGCACACCCATCTAGTCACCGAACATGATGGTCACCTATATTGACTATATCTAGAGGTGACTATATCGTCGGTGTCACCCGAGCGCGAAGAAGGAGACGGTCGTGGCGACAACGATTGAGCTGACCCGTTTCAAGGTGGCAGCGGACAAGACCGAGGCGCTCTTGGCGGCCCGTCCGGCGATGCTGGCGGACTTCCGCGCCGACCGGGACGGCTTCCTGGACGCCCGCCTGGTCGCCTTGCCGCACGGCGAGTGGCTGGACGTCGTGGAGTGGCGCTCGGCCGAGGACTTCGCGCTCTCGCGTGCCAAGGGTGCCAACCTGCCGGGCATCGCCGCCTTCTTCGCCGCCATCGACGAACTGGTCAGCACGGAAGAAGGCGCGCCGGCCGGGCCGTACCTGTAACCCCCTTCCCTTTCACTCAAGGAGCACCCGTCATGGAATTCCGCGTCAAGCTCGCGATCATCTACTACTCCGCCACCGGCAACATCGCGCAGATCGCCCAGGAGATGGCCGAGAGCGCCGAAAAGGCGGGCGCCGAGGTGCGGCTGCGCAAGGTCGCCGAACTCGCCCCGCAGAGCGCCATCGACGCCAACCCCGCCTGGGCCGCCAACGCCGCCGCGACCACCGGCACCCCCGAGGCGACCGCCGACGACCTGATCTGGGCGGACGCGGTCATCATGGGCTCACCCACCCGCTTCGGCAACATCTCCTCGCAGCTCAAGCAGTACCTGGACACCCTGGGCGGCCTCTGGCACCAGGGCCTGCTGGCCGACAAGGTCTACAGCGGCTTCACCTCCACCGGCACGCTGCACGGCGGCCACGAATCCACCCTGCTCGCGCTGTCCCACACCTTCCACCACTTCGGCGGCATCGTCGTGGCCCCCGGCTACACCCACCCCGACAAGTTCACCGACGGCAACCCCTACGGCACCTCCCACCACGACGCGGGCGGCACCGCCCCGGTCGACGACACCACCCGCGCCGCCGCCCGCATCCAGGCCGAACGCGTGGTGAAGTTCGCCCGCGCCATCAGCGCGGCCCACCTCGCCGCCTGACCGATCCCCAAACGATCACCTGGTGCAAGGCCTGGAAGGCAGTTGGCTGATCCACTCGGTGGTGTGGCGGAGCAGAGTGGCGGCGACGGAGAGGGTGGTGGCGTGGAAGGCGTGGGGCATGCCGTCGTAGATGTCGAGGCGGATGCTCACCCCGGCGGCTGATGCGGCTTGAGCGAATCGGTGCGCATCGTCGAACAGGACCTCCTGTGCGCCGACCGAGAGTTGGAGTGGCGGCAGTCCGTGCAGGTCGCCGTGCAGAGGGGATTGGGGTGCCTGGCCCGGGTCGGCGCCGGCCAGGTAGTCAGTGCGGATCCGGTCGAGCACGGCGTGGTTGAGGATGTCCTTGCCGTCGTTGGTGCTGATCGACGGGCTGGCCAGAGTGAGATCGGTGATCGGGGACACCGCTACTGCCGCGCCGGGAAGGGGATCGGCGGCCTGTTTGAGCAGCAGCAGTGCCGACAGCAGCAGCGTGGCACCGGAGGATTCTCCCGCCAGGATGATCCGTGAGGAAGGTATCCCCTGGTCGAGCAGGCTTCGATAGGCGGTCACCACATCGTTGAGTGCCGCGGGGTAGGGGTAGGCGGGGGCGAGCTTGTAGTCCACCGCGAGGACGGGGCGGCCAGTGGCCTGGGAGAACCGGTAGGCCATGAGTTGCTCCAGCCGGGGGTTGCTGCGCGAGAAACCGCCTCCGTGTGCGTAGAGCGTCACGCCGGTCTCGGCCGCCGGCCGGCGGGAGGACGCGTTGATCCAGTTGCCGGGGACACCGCCTGTGTGTGGCAGTACAGGGGTGAGGTCGGCGGTGGGGTCGAGGAGGTGCGGGCGGAAATGCAGGGCCTCGATCTCGCCGAGTACTGCGGCGACATCGTCAGGCGTGGTCGGGATGTGTGTGATGTGCATGCTTGCTCCTTCGGGCCGCCACGCGGCGGGCTGGGGCCCGCAGCATGGCGAAGGTCATTCAGGTCCGGTGGTTCGGGTCGTCACCAGGTGGCGCGCAGGACGCGCAGCCAGTTGGCGTGCGCGATCGCGGTGATGGTGGCGCGGTCGTAGCCTGCTTCCCGCAGTGCGGTCAGGAGCTCGGGCAGCAGCACGGTTCCGGCGGGATGGGCGGCGTCGGGGCAGCGGTACAGGTCGGAGCCGAGTGCCACGCTCTGCGGCCCCGCCCGCTCGACCAGGTAGCGAATCTGGTCGACCATGTCGCTGACGATGCCGGCCGGTGAGGGAGCAACGCCTTCGAGACTGACGCCGATCACGCCGCCGCTGTCGGCGATGGCGGTGATCTGGTCGTCGGTGAGCGCCCGGGTGGTGGGCGACAGCGTGTGCGCGGCGCCGTGGGTGACCACCAACGGCGCCTGGGAACGGGCCGCGACGTCCCAGAAGCCGGCGGCGTTGAGATGGGCGAGGTCGACCAGGACGCCCAGCTCGTTGCAGGCTTGTACGAGCCGGACACCGGCCTCGGTCAGTCCCGGTCCGATGTCCGGGGTCCCTGGGGAACGGAAGGGGACGCCGTAGCCGAAGGCGTTCTGCCGGCTCCAGGTGATCGCCAGTGAGCGCAGACCGGCTTCATGGAGGACATACAAGGCGCCCAGGTCGGTGTCGATCGCGTCGGCATCGGCCAGATGCAGTACGGCGGCGAAGGCGTCCTCGTCTTTGGCCTGCAGGATCTCAGGCACCGACCGGACGAGCCGCACGCCTTTGGACTCGCGTCTCAGTCGGAGCAGCGCGTCGATTCCCGCGAGGTTCTGGTCCAGCGCGTAGGGGCGGTCGAGCCGGGGCGGATACTCGATCTCCATGCCTTCGGCGGTTTTGGTCACCTGCAGCCGGGTGATGGGCGGTACCAACACCTCGAACAGGCCACCCACCAGGCCGCTCTCGGCGGCCAGTGACGCGCCGGGGACCGCGCCCGCGGGGGCGCCCGTCAGCGGCGCCTTCATGTCGTAGCCGGCCAGTCCGGCCACGAAGTCACTGTGCCCGGCAAATATCCACGGCTGCTCTTCGCCGGAGTGCAGGGGCTTGGTCATCACGTCTCCTCAAGCAAGTCGAGACTAGTCGGTCTAGTCTCGACTGCAGGCTAGACGGAACAGTTCCGTCTAAGCAAGTTGTAGTCTTGGAGCATGGATCAAGCGCCCGACACCGCAGGGGACCGCCGCTCTCCGGCCAAGCGCCGCACCATCTTGGAGGCGGCTACCGAACTCTTCCTGAACGAGGGCTATGCCAGGGTGAGCGTCGATGCGATCGCGGCCCGCGCGGGCGTGGGCAAGCAGACCGTCTACAGCCACTTCGGCAACAAAGAACGCCTGTTCCTCGCGGTCGTCGACCGGGCGCGCGCCACCGCGGGCGCTGGACCGGACGGCCTGGCTGGGCTGATCCCCGACACCGGCGATCCCCAGGCCGACCTGGCAGCCGTGGGCGATCGTATCCTGCGGGCTGTCCTGGAACCCTCGGTCGCTGCCCTGCACCGGCTGACGGTCGCCGAACTCACCCACCACCCCGAGCTGCAGCGTTCCTGGGGTGAGACCGCCCCCGAGGAGGCCCTGGACGCCCTCGCCGGCTACCTCGCCGAAGCCAGCCGCGTCGGCCGCCTCAACGTTCCCGATCCCGCCCGCGCAGCACGCCAGTTTGTCTTGTTGCTGGCTACCGAGGGCCGGGTGCGCTCACTGCACGGCACGCAACCGCTCACCGACACCGAACGCCACGAAATCGCCCACGAAACCGCAGAGCTGATCGTCCGCGCCCACCACCGCGAAACCAGCCTCTGACGCCACCAACGCAAGGCCAGGCCGATGCCCCGGCGAAATACGGCTACTCAGCACCACAAGGCGCTGGACGCCCTGATCTGTACCCACACTCCATCTGCCCGTGCCGTCCTACCTGCGGAAGCCTCACAGATGACGGCGGTGGTAGCTGCCTTATCGACAAGCCGGATCGCGTTCACCCTCAACGCCGCCCCGTCCACCGACCTGACCGAGTTCGCCAACACTCGGGCGGTCCGCGCGCTGGGCCCGGCCTCGGCCGGCAGTGTGGGCAACGCCCGCGGCCTGGCGAAGATGTAAGCGGCCCGGAACTCCTGTAGCTGTCGAGAGCGACTGGGACCTGGTCGGCAACAAGGTGGGTGCCGGCAGGCTCGGTTTCGCTCTGATCTTGAAGTTCTCTTGAGGTCTGCCCGATCGAGACGAACCGTGATCGGCTGGCGGAGGCGGTGCGAGAGCGATGCCGCAGCACGAGCATCGAACCGCCGACCAGTGGCCAGGTGGAACGGGTGGTCAATTCCGCATGCCGCTGTTTCGAGGAGGCCTTCGCCGAGCAGGTGATGGCACGGCTGGGATAGACGGTGTGCGCTCGGCTGGAGGATCTGCTGGACCGGCCGCACGTGCTGGCCGAGCTGAAGTCCGATCCCGGCCCGCTGGGGTTGGACACGCTGCTCGGCAGGGGCAGACGATTCTTCGACACCCAGCACGGACATCGAACCCACCGATATCGGAACGGTGGATGGCGGCAACTTCGCCCGCATCGGCCTGCCAACGCCAGTGACCGTTCCATTGCCGATCAAACCCCCCGCACCTCGACAGTCCGGCGGGTCCGCCCGCTCCGGGACGCTTTGCCGCAGACCCGCCCGGCCTGGCCGGGTGCGAGAGCGGGGCCGACTCCCTGCGGGTCGCGCATCGTTGGGCGCATCCGCCCTGATCAGGTGGGGTTATCCCTACCACATGTTGGCCTGCTGGCATGATCACCCCGGCAAAGCCGGACATATAGCTTCATAACGTCACAAATAACCGATGAAGGGGCTTCGCCCGTGTCTGGCACCACCTCGTTCCACCGCATCGTCTCCCGCTCCGCCGTCGTCGCGCTGGCCGGCGCGGCCTGCCTCGCCGCGACCGCGGGGAGCGCAGGAGCGATCATCAACGGCTCCAAGCCCACCGAGTCCTACCCCTTCATGGCGACCATCCCGACCACGGCCCCGCTCATGGGTCTGACGGACGGCAACTGCGGCGCGGCCCTGATCAACCCGCAGTGGGTCGTGACCGCTGCGCACTGCCTCGACATGGAGATCGGCTCGATCCCGAAGGGGACGGTGCGCATCGGCAGCGACAAGCGCAAGTCCGGCGGAACCGTCCGCAAGATCGCGCAGGCGTTCCTGCACCCGGACTACGCCCAGAACTCGCCGAACAAGAACGACATCGCGCTGGTCCGCCTGGACCGGCCGGTCAGCATCAAGCCCATCAAGATCGCCGACCAGGCGGGCAAGCCCGGCACGCCGACCCGGATCATCGGCTTCGGCATCACCAAGTTCAGCACCAACCCGGCCGACTGGAAGATGGCCGAGAAGCTGCGCCAGCTCGACACCCGCCGCGGCGCGGTCTCGGAGTGCGGCCCCGGCTTCGCCGACGACACCCGCCTGTGCACGGTCAGCCAGAAGCCCAAGGCCATGGCCTGCAACGGCGACTCCGGCGGCCCCCAGATCCAGCGCGGCCGCAGTGGCCGCTGGGAGCTCATCGGCGTCACCTCCGGCCCCGGCGCCAAGAGCCCCTCCTGCGAGCAGGGTCCCGGCCTCTACACCAACGTGCCCGCCTACAGCGACTGGATCAACAAGACCATCCGCGCGAACAGCTGAGCCGCGGTACGGCAGGCCCGGTGACGGACCGGGCCTGCCCATGGGGTGGCCCACGAGGTGCAGGTACCGGCTTGGAGGGGAGGCCTATCCCTCCGGGCGTTCCGGCGTGCAAGCGGTCGGCGGTGTCGTCCGGCAGCAGAATCCAAGCGGCGGCGAGGTCGTAGGCCGGGTCGCCCGCGAAGAGGTCGCCGAAGTCGATCACGCCACAGATGGTGCCGTCTGCGGTGAGGACGTTGGCCGGATGCAGGTCGCCGTGGAGCCACAGTGCCGGGCCGGCCCAGTCGGGCGCGGCGGCGTCTTCCCAGACAGCGCGGACGGCCGCCTGTTCGGGGGCAGGTTGGTGAAGAGCGGTCAGGAAGGCGGCCAGGGCGGTGGCCGCCTCCGCGCCGCGCGTGACGGGGGTGCGGTCGGCGGGCTCGCCCGGCACCCAGGTGGTGACGATCCAGGGGCGCGGAAACCGCGCGGAGGGCTCGCCGAGGCGTTGCGGGACGGGAACCGGCAGCGGAAGGCGTGGGGCGAGGGCGGGCAGCCAGGTGTGCTCCTTGCGCAGCAGCTCGTCCGCAGACTGCGTCGCCCAGGGCAACCGGACGGCGAGGTCGTCGCCGAGCCGCCATAGCTGGCTGTCTCAGCCACGCGCGCCAAGCCGCACCGGGTGATCGGCCCCTCCCGGATGGCGGCTCGCCGTAAAACCTGCCCCCTCGCCCAGTTCACCACCACACACACGAGGGGCGTCGACCTGGTCACCGGCGAGTGCGACCACTTCCTGCTCGGCTTCGACGCCCAGACCGTCCGCTACCCCTTCCTGGGCGCGGACGCCTTCGGCCACAACGGCGCGGTCGGCGCATTTTGGCGATCTGCTCGCTGGTCAGGCCCTCCCAGCAGGCCAGCGCCAGAACCTCGCGGTCCCGTCCGGGCAGTGCGTCGAAGGCCCCGCGGACATGCTCCAGATCGACCAGTTTGAACCGGCCGGTGCGCGGCCAGCTCGTCGCGGAGCCGCTCGGCGAGTACGGCCCGGCGCGAGGCGCCGCGTTGCTGGTTGCCAGCAGGCGGCGGGCCATGCCGTACAGCCAGAGCAGGGCCCGCTCGCCCTCGGGCACTTCGTCCATACGCCAGCCAGGCGGAGAGGAAGGTCTCGGAGATGACGGGGGAGCTGGTGCGGCACGCGGCGAACTGGTGTATCGCCGGGTAGTACGCGTCATAGACCGCTTCGAAGCGATCTCGGTGTGTCACAGGGGCTCCTAGCCGAGTTAGTGTCCGGCGTTGCAGGCCGCCGGCCGGTGTGGGTGCGTGGCGTCCGGCAGGGCCGTGAGGCAGAGTGAGGTCATGGATTTCGTCCCACATTTCCATCGTGAGGTCGTGGCGTTCGAGGCCGCGGCCCGGCGCGCGGCCGAGGCCGGCGAGGCGCCCATGGTCCCCTCCTGCCCGGGCTGGTCGGTCGCCGACCTGGTCATGCACCTGGGCGGGGCGCACCGCATGGTCGTCCGCATCCTCAGGGAACGGCTCACGGAGCCGCCGGACCTCGCCGACTTCTCCTTCCTCGAGCTGCCGGAGGACCTCCAGGGCTGGCCCGCGCCGGAGCACGCGCCCAATCGGGGGCCGATGCCACCGGGCTTGATCGACTGGTTCGCCGAGGGGGCCGCCCAGCTGGAGTCGCTGTTCCGGGAGCGCGATCCGGGCGAGAAGGTGTGGACGTGGTCGCACGAGCAGACCACCGGGTTCTGGTCGCGGATGCAGGCCATCGAGGCGGCCGGGCACCGCTGGGACGCCGAGAACGCGATCGGCGCGGCCCGGCCGGTCGAGGCCGAACTCGCCGAAGACGCCGTCACCCAGAACTTCACCGTCATGGCCCCGGCTCGGCGAGCCCGCACGCAGGCCCCGCCGGGATCAGGCGAGCGGTTCCGCTTCCGGCAGAGCGACGGCCCGGGCGAGTGGACGGTGCGCTTCGACGGCGACGACGTCCATCTCACCGACGGCACCGGACCCTGCGACGTCGAACTGGCCGGTACGGCGTCGGACCTGATGCTGTTCCTGTGGCAGCGGATCCCCGCCGACCGGCTCGAGGTGAACGGCGACCAGCAGGTGCTCGACCGCTATTTCACCCTCGCCCCGCCTCTGTGACCGCCCGGGATCTGGCGGCCACGGCGGTGGCGAAGGCGGAGATGATCGGGTGGGGGCGGCCGGTGTCGCCGGCGAGTTCGGGCTGGAAGAGGGTGGCCAGGTAGAACGGGTGGCCGGGGATCTCGGCCACCCGTACCATGCCGTCGTCGGCGTGGCCGGTGAAGACCAGCCCGCCTTCTTCCAGGTGCCGCCGGTAGGCGCCGTTGAGGCCGTAGGAGCAGTTGTAGGCCTCCACGGTCTGCTCCACCCCCATGATCTGCTCCACCAGGGAGCCGGGCGCGAGCCGTACCACGCCCTCGTGGCCCGCGAGCGAGCAGTGCAGCGGCGTCAGCAGGAAGTCCGCCGCGCAGGGGTCGTTCTCGGCGTGGGCCACCCGCAGCCCGCACACGCCGCGCGCGTACTCCAGCAACGCGTGCTGGAAGCCGCCGCATGTGCCGAGGAAGGGGATGGCGTGCTCGCGGGCGGTGCGGGCGGCGTTGAGCGCGCCGGCCTCGCTGCGGTAGGGGCTGCCGGGCAGGATCCAGATGCCGTCGAAGCCCGCCAGGTCGTCGGCGTCGGTCGTGGGGATCCAGTAGGCGTCGAGGGCGAGGCCGTCGCGCTCGCGCAGCGCCCGCAGCAGGTGCGGGATGCGGGTGTGCGCGCGTACGCCGGGGGAGCGGTCTCCGACCAGGGCGATTCTCATGCCCTCGATGCTCCCCGACGCACACCGTTAAGCGCCAACGATGATTCATGGACAGCACATAAGTGATACTGATGATGCGTGGATCCGCACCTGCTGCGCACCTTCGTCACCGTGGTGCGCCGCCGCTCGTTCTCCGCCGCGGCCGAGGAACTCGGCTACACCCAGTCGGCGGTCTCCCAGCAGATCGCCGCCCTGGAGGCCGACCTCGGGCTGGCACTGCTGTCGCGCCGGCCGGTGGAGCCGACCGATGCCGGGCGGCGGCTGCTGGAACACGCCGAGCCGCTGCTGCTGCGCCACAGCGCGGCCCGCGCCGACGTCCTGCGCAGCGCCGCGACCCCCGCCCACCGGCTGACACTCGCGCTGTCCCCGCTCGCGCTCACCCCCGAGGTCGCGCTACGGCTGGCGGCGGCCAGGAGCGAGCAGCCCCGGCTACGGCTGAGCCTGCGCTCGGCCGCCCGCGAACAGGTCGCCGTCCAGGTGGCCTCTGGGGAGGCCGAGCTGGGCCTGGCCGACGGCATCGCCGCCCCCAACGACCCGCTCAGGATGCCGGACGTGGGCCCGCTCAGCGCCCGCGCGGTGGCCGAGCGCGAGCTGGTCGTGGTGCTGCCGCCGGGGCATCCGCTGATGGGGCGGACGGGGCTGCGGCTGGCCGATCTGGCTGACGCGGTGTGGCTGCGGACGCCGCTGTGCCCGCTGGAGCGGCTGCGCGAGCTGGCCGGTGACGGTTTCCGGCCGGGGCTGTCCTACCAGGGCGATAACGTGCAGGCCGTACTGCATCTGGTCGCCGCCGGTCATGGGCTGACCCTGCTGCCGGCGGGCGCCGGCCGCGGGGTGCCGCTGCTGGCCCCGCGGGTGGTGCACCGGGTGGAGCTCCTGCACGCGACTGCCCTGTCCGGGCCTGCCGCCCCGCTGGCCGCGACTCTGTCCCGGATCGAGGGCGAAGTCCGTCATTGACGCGCTCTCCGGCGTGAACGCCGAAGATTCAGCCTGTGCCGCTCTCACGGCACTTCTGTAGCTTCCTGCTTCACCGACCTGCGCCACCGAAGTGGTCTTATCGGGTCTCCACAGGCTTGTGAATCCCGCAGGACTCCGTTCCCGCCCGCCCGGCGGTACCTGACCCCGTCAGATTACCGGACGCCGGTTCGCCTCGACGGCGAATCGGCTAGCACGGCGACTTCGGCGGCGATGCTGTGGACCGCCGGGTTCGGTCTACTCGGCCCCGGCCTCGCCAAGGTCATAACGGCCGTTCTGCGCGGACCGATCCGCGCGGTGTCCGGGCTGGGCGGGCGTCTCGCCACCCTCAACGCGAAGGCGCGGACAGGCCGGTTGGCCGCCGCGGTGATGCCGGTCATGCTCGCCACCGGATTGGCCACCTCGCTGATCTATCTGCAGACCACCCAGTCCAGCGGTTCGGAGCAGGCGTTCACGGAGAACCTGCGTGCCGATCTGGTGGTCACCTCCACCGCTGGCGGTCTGCCGCTGGAGATGGTGGACACCATCAGGGAGCAGCCCAGGGTCGCGGCCGCATCCGCCCAGATCTCCAGCCTCGGCTACATCGAGCCCAAGGCCGCGCCTTCGAACAACGACGAGCCGGAGCCCACGGAGGTGCCGCTGTAGGGCATCACCGCCGAGGGCGCGGATCGGACCACCGCCTTCCACGCATCCACCGGCAGCCTCGACGCGCTGAACGGGAGCACAGTCGCACTGCCGACGGAGTTCGCCGACGAGGGTGGGCACAAGCTCGGCGACATGGTCCCGATGCGGCTGGGCGACGGCAGCCGGGTCAGTCTGAAGCTGGTCGCCACAGTGGAGGGGGAGCGCGGCTACGAGAGCGCGCTGCTGCCGGCCTGGCTCCTCGTGGACCACACAACGTCAGGACTCGTGCCACAGATCATGGTGAGCGCCAAGCCCGGCACGGACGACGCCGAACTGTCCCGCACCCTGTCCGCGCTGGCTCAGCAGCAGCCCGGACTCCAGGTGGCCGACCTGGAAACCCTCACCGCCGTACACGCGAAGCAGGACGAGACCCAGACCTGGATGTCGTATCTGCTGCTTGGCATGGTCGTCGGCTACGCGACGATCGCCCTGGTCAACACGCAGGTCCTCTCCACCGCCGAGCGACGGCGGGAGTTCATGCTCCAGCGGCTCATCGGGTCGACCCACAAGCAGGTCCTGCAGATGGTGGCAGTGGAGGCGGTGCTGGTCGCCGTGGCCGGCATCGTGCTCGGGGTGCTGGTCGCAGGGGACGGTGCCGCCGACACGCGTTGACGCAGGTGGCTGGGGGTGGGCTGAAGTGGCACCTGATTGTGCTTCGGCTCACTTCTCCCGCCACGGTCAGTCCTCGACGGCCAAGATCAGGTCGGATGCCTTGATCACGGCGATGACGTGGCTGCCCTGCGCCAGGCCCAGCTCACTGGCGGCCTCTTGGGTGATCGAGGCGACCAGGCGCACCCCGTCGGCGTCCAGTTCGATGTTGGCCGTCGCCTCGCCGTGCGTGATGCCCGTGACCGTGGCCGGAATCTTGTTGCGCGCGCTCAACCGCATGGCGTTCTCCTTGATCGATTTCCGTGTCGGCCTATGACCATCCCCACGCTATGTGAGCTGGTAGAGGGCTCTCGCGACCAGGTGCGCTCTCACCCGGCACGCTGGCACATCCGGCATAGGCGCTACCCGAACCGAAGGGGCGGCTCAGCTCCCTCGATTTTGAGCGCTGGATGTACTTGGCCGGCGGGTTGGCGGCGTGGAACCGCATTGCCTGGGTGGCGCCCTGGCACAGGCGCTCTACCCCTACGCGATGTCCTTGACGCCGTAACGCAGAGAGACCACGCCGTTACTGAAGCGCCGCTCGTCCAGCAGTTCCAGGTTGACGCGCACATCGTCCGGGAAGAACGGGTTGCCGCCGCCGACGATCGCCGGTCCGACGAAGCGGTGGTACTCGTCGACCAGCCCGGCCCGGATCGCGTGCGCCGCCAGGTGCGGCCCGGCGACGGCGATGTCGAGGTCGGCCTCGGCCTTCAGCTTCCGCACCGCGCCCGGGTCGAATGTCCGCTCGATCCGGGTTCGTTCGCCGAGGACCTCGTTCAACGTTGTGGAGTAGACGATCTTGTCGGCGGCCTGCCAGATCCGCGTCCATTCCAGGATGAACGGCGGCTGGTCCGGGACCGTGTGCGCGGTCTCCCAGTAGACCATCGTGTCGTACATCCGGCGGCCGTAGAGGTACGTGCCGATCAATCGCCCGTGCTCGTTGATGAACTCGTGCGTCTCCTCCTCGGGGCGGCCCCAGCCGAAGTTGCCGTCCGAATCGCTCACGTAGCCGTCGAGTGACGTGATCATCGAGTAGATCAGCTTACCCATCGCGGGCCTCCTAGGGCCTCATCAATGACAAGATTTGGAACACTTGTTCAGACATACTGAAGAATGAGGGAGCGGTGGAGCGTCAGGACATCGAGGTGTTCCTCGTGCTCGCCGAGGAACTGCACTTCGCGCGCACGGCCGAGCGCCTCCATGTCTCGGCTGCAACGATCAGCCAGACCATCGCCAAACTGGAGCGCCGGTTCGGCGCGCCGCTGTTCCGCCGTACCACCCGCCGGGTCGAGTTGACCTCGCTCGGCAGGCAGCTCCTGGACGATTTGCAGCCCGCGCACACACAAGTCCAGGCCGCGATCGCACGAGCGACCGCGGCGGGGCACGGCATCACCGGCACGCTGGAGCTGGGCTACATGTCGGCCGCGGTGGCCCAAGTCGTCCTGCCGCTCGCCGACACCTTCCGGGACCGCGTGCCCGGCCGCCGGGTGGCCATCCGCGAAACCGCGCTCGCCGACCTCTTCGGCCCCCTTCGCCGGGCAGAGGTCGACCTGTCGGTGCTGCCCTTGCCGGCCGAGGAACCGGACCTCGCCGTCGGGCCGGTGCTGCTGTCCGAGCCGGCGATGCTTGCCGTGCCCACGGACCATCCGCTGGCGCACCGCACCCACGTCAGCCGCGATGAGATCGCACGCGAGAAGGTCTTCTTCGCCGAGGCCCTGCCCGGCTAGTGGATCGACCACCACCTACCGTGCCCGACCGGCTCACCGCGTCCCTGCCCGGCTTCCAAGAGATCTGCAGGGAAGCGGGTGTCGGCTGCGGCGGGCGGCTACATCCCCGCGCCTGTCTCAGGGCTTGGTCCCATCCCGGTGAACAGGGCGTCGAGCATGCGGTCGACGTAGTCGTGTGTCAGAGGCTGATGTGTGATGAGGACCCTGAAGTACAGCGGACCCGACAGGATGTCCATGGCCATGCCCAGGTCGAAGTCGGGTGACAGTTGCCCCTGGTCGCGGGCTTTTTCCAGCCGTGCGACGGTCTTTTCCGCCTGAGGGGTGATGAAACGCTCGTTGAGGTCGGCGGCGACCGCGGGATTGTGCTGGGCCTCGCCCAGCAGGGCCTGGTAGAGCGGGCCCACCGGCGGCTGCCCCAGCAGGTCGACGGCGGCGTAGATCTGCTCACGCAGGTCGGCCGCGATATCACCGGTGTCGGGATAGTCGAAGTCGGTTTCGTTCAACGACAGCAGCGAATCGAGGAACAGGGCGCCCTTGGAGGGCCAGCGGCGATAAATGGTGTGCTTGCCGACCCCGGCTCGGGCCGCGACCGCCTCGATGCTCAGTTTGGTGTAGCCGACCTCCTGGGCCAGTTCCAGTGTGGTGCGCATGATGGCCTCGGTCCGCTCGGCGGCTCGCGGGGTGCGGTGGTCGGTCATCCCGCCACTGTAATGGAACGGCACGTGCCGTGTTGACACGCGCCGAGGCACTCCACCAAACTGAAAATGGCACGGCACGTGCCGTTTCAATTCTGCCGGCATTCGGGGAAGGAACATGTTGAGAGCACCAACCCGCGATCCTGCGCTCCGGCTCACCGCCCTGTCCAAGACGTTCGGCCACAAACTCGCGGTGGACAACGTCGACCTGGAGGTGCCGAGCGGATCGTTCTTCGGCCTGGTCGGTCCCAACGGAGCGGGCAAGACCACCTCGTTGTCGATGGCGACCGGCTTACTGCGGCCCGACGCGGGCCGCGCCGAAATCTTCGGCGTCGACATATGGGCCAACGCGGCACACGCCAAGACGCTGATCGGCGTCCTGCCCGACGGACTGGCGATGCCCGAACGATTGACCGGCCGGGAGCTGCTGCGCTTCACGGGCCTGCTGCGCGGCATGGACCTCACCGACGTCGACCGCCGCACCAATGAGCTGCTGGCGATTCTGGAGCTGGACGCGGCCGAGCGCACCTTGGTGATGGAGTACTCCACCGGCATGCGTAAGAAGATCGGCCTGGCCACGGCACTGCTGCACGCGCCGAGGCTGCTCGTGCTGGATGAACCACTGGAGGCGGTCGATCCCGTCTCGGCGGCGACCATCAAGGTGATCCTGCGGCGGTTCGTACGCGGCGGCGGCTCGGTGGTGTTCTCCAGCCATGTGATGGCCGTGGTCGAGCAGTTGTGCGACCACGTGGCGGTGATCGACTCCGGCCGGGTCGTGGCCTCGGGGCCGTTGCAGGCCGTACGATCCGGCCAGAGCTTGGAAGAGCGGTTCGTGAGCTTGGTCGGCGGCCAGACACCCGAGGTGGGTGAGCTGGCATGGTTGTCCTCCTGATCAAAATGAAGCTGGCCGTACTCAGGCACTCCATGACCGGCCAGCGCGCCGGCCAGATGCTCACCGGCGCTCTGGCAGGGCTGGCTCTCGCGGCGGGTCTGATCATGCTCGCCGGAGGCGACCATCCGGTCGCGTCGCTGCCGTTCGACCTGCTCGGCGCCGGCTTCGCCCTGTGGACCGCGGGCTGGCTGCTCGGCCCCGCGCTCTTCGGCGGCGGCGATGAGACGCTGCGCCCCGAGCATTTCTCGCTGCTGTCGTTCACGCCGCGCCGCCTCGCGGCCGGGTTGGCGGGAGCCGCCTTCATCGGCGTCGCCCCCGCCGTCACACTCGTGGCCTTCGCCGCTCTCGTGGTGGTGAGCGTCAAGGCCGGGCTCGGCGTGGCGGCCACAGCGGTCGGCGTGCTCGCCGTACCCCTGCAGTTGGTGGTGTGCGTGCTGGCCTCGCGGCTGGTCACCGCGGTGCTCGGCCAGGTCATGCGGTCCAAGGCGGGAGCCGCGCTGGCCGCCCTCGTCAGCGCCGCCATCCTGGCCGCCCTGCACTCGCTCTGGGTGCTTTCACCCCTCGTGCAGGCCGCCCTGCGCACCGGCTTCCCCAGCTCCTTCACCACCTGGGTTCAGGTACTGCCCTCCGGCTGGGGCCTGGTCGCCGTGCGGGCGGCAGGACAAGGCCAGTGGCTCACCACGGCCGCCGCCCTGGCGGGGCTCGCCGTACTCAGCCTCGCGTGTCTGTACGGCTGGGCCGTCCTGCTGAAGCGGCGCCTGACCACCCGGCGTCCGAGCGGACGCCCCGCCCGGACCACCTCCAGCGGGTGGGCCACAGGCCCGATGACCGCGGTCGCCGCCAGGGAGCTGCGCACCTGGTCCAGAGACCTGCTGCGCTTCCACTACCTGTGCTTCGCCCTCTGCTACGCCCTGGTGTTCTGCCTGCTCCCGCTGGCCATCGGCGCACCGGTCTTCCTGCCCTGGACCGGCCTGGTCTTCGCCCTGTGGACCGCCGCCATCTCCGCCAACCTGTACGGCGAGGACGGCACCGAGCTCTGGGGCAAGATGATGATCCCCGGCGCCGCCCGCCACGACATCCGCGGCCGTCAACTCGCCTGGCTCCTGATCACCGCACCGCCGACCATCGCCCTCACCCTCGCCATGCTCGCCCTCACCGGCCAGTACGACCTGTGGCCCTGGCTCGCCGCGCTCGTCCCCGCGCTGCTGGGCGGCGGCGCGGGCGTGACCGTGCTGGTGTCGGTCCTGCGCCCGGTCCCCATGACCGACCCCCACCGCAGAGGCGGCAACCTCCTGGAAAACGGCACCGACTTCGCCCAAGTGCTCCTGGTCCTGATCCTCACCGCGGCGACCGCCGCCCCCGCCTACTTCGCGGTACGGCTGGCCCCGGCCTGGGCAGGACCGGCCGTGGGCCTGATCAGCGGCGCCGCGTTCGTCTGGCTGCTCGGTCACCTCGCCGCGGCCAGGCTCGAGTCGAGCGCGCCCGAGCTGCTCCACCACCTGCGAACCGGTCTCCCGCCCAAACGGACACGGACGCGCCCGCTCCCGGCTCCGGAGCTGGGCAGACCGCACCTGCCGAAACCCGACCTCGGCCTGGAAAGGCTCGGCCTCGATCTGGCCCCGACCGGCCGGCGCGCCTACGTCATCGTGAGCCTGACCCTGTGCTGGGTACCCCTGGTGGCCCAAGGCATCGTGCCCGCACTCATGCTGACCACCGGGGAGGTCACCCCCTCGTGGTTCCTGGCTCTGCACCTGCCTGGGCATCTCCAATGGCCCACGATTGTCGCGATGATCGCTCTCGGGCTCGCTCTGCTGACCACCGGGCTGGGCATCGGCCTCTACTACCTGACCAAGTCACGGCGAGACGGCACCGAACCAGCTGGCCGCCCATGACGGGGTGCCTACCAGCAGGGTCGGCCGGCCCGGCGGCCTTCACTCGGTCGAGGGCGGGGATGGCTTGGTATCGGTCCAGCCGGACTCCAGCACCACGTTGACCCGGTCGCCCTTCTGCGGCATGCCGGTGACTTCGAAGGTCAGCACCTTGGAGGTGTCGGGGTCGATGATCAGCCTGCCCTGGGTGGGTTGGCCCTCCTGGATCGGGAAGGTCACGGCGACGCCGGGCCGCCCCTGCGGGTCGGTGGTCCGGCCTTCGACCCGTACCGCGGGCAGCGTCGCCAGCGCCTGGTAGGCGGCGCCGCGCACCTGCGGGGAGGGCCGGGACCAGCCGGGCCGCCACGCCGGATTCGCCCTGCAACCGCACGGGCCCGTTTGGAGTCGTGATCACGTGGCCGGGAAAGCAGTGGACGGGATGATGCTCGGGCTTGTAGCTTGCAGTTGATCGTGACACCGCCCGAGGAGGTGAGACCCATGAACGCTGTATCGATGTGGGTGCTCCCCCTTCCCGTCACGGCCGGGCGATTGACGTAGGTGTCGCCGGGAGCGCCTCGCCAACAAGGCACTCCCGAAAGGCAACACCTATGCACTCTCAGCAGTTCACCGCCGAGCCATCGTCGAACGGTACGGTCGAGCGCGACTCCACCGTGGGCGACGTCCCCGAACTCTGGTCGCCGGCCTCCGGTGCCGATCACGCGCCCCTCATGTTCGATGTGATCATTGCCGGGTGCGGGCCGACCGGTGCGATGCTGGCCGCCGAACTGCGGCTGCACGATGTGCGGGTACTCGTTGTGGAGAAGGAAACCGAGCCCGCGTCGTTCGTCCGCATAGTCGGTCTGCATATTCGCAGTCTCGAGCTGATGGCGATGCGCGGACTGCTGGATCGCATTCTCCAGCATGGAAGACAGCGTCCGGCCGGCGGTTTCTTCGCCGCCATCACCAAACCCGCGCCCAAGGGCCTGGATTCCGCGCACGCCTATCTGCTGGGCATCCCCCAGCCGGTCATCGAACATCTGCTCGAAGAACATGCGATCGAACTTGGTGCGCAGGTCCGGCGCGGTTGCGCGGTCGCCGGTTTCGAGCAGGACGACGAGGGCGTGACCGTCGAGCTGTCCGACGGGAAACAGCTGCGTTCGCGCTACCTCATCGGCTGTGACGGCGCGCGCAGTACGGTGCGCAAACTGCTCGGCGTCTGCTTCCCTGGCGAGCCCTCACGGACCGACACGCTCATGGGCGAGATGAAAGTGGGCGTGCCGCAGGAGGAGATCGCCGCCAAGGTAACCGAAATCAGCGAGATCCATCAGCGGTTCTGGCTCAAGCCCTTCGGCGAAGGGGTCTATAGCGTCGTAGTCCCCGCCGCGGGAGTCAGCGACCGCGCGGAACCGCCCACCCTCGAAGATTTCAAACAACAGTTGCGCACCATCGCCGGAACCGATTTCGGCGTGCACTCCCCGCGCTGGTTGTCCCGCTTCGGGGATGCCACCCGGCTGGCCGAACGTTATCGCGTCGGGCGGGTGCTACTGGCCGGCGATGCGGCGCACATCCATCCACCCATCGGCGGACAGGGCCTCAACCTGGGCGTTCAGGACGCATTCAACCTCGGCTGGAAACTGGCCGCACAGATCCGCGGCTGGGCGCCGGAAACACTGCTGGACACCTACCAGGCCGAACGTCATCCGGTCGCCGAGGACGTGCTGGACAACACCCGCGCCCAGATGGAACTGCTGTCCACCGAACCGGGCCCGCAGGCCGTGCGCAGGCTGCTCACCGAACTGATGGACTTCGACGAGGTGAACCGCCATCTGATCGAGAAGATCACCGCGATCGGCATCCGCTACGACTTCGGCGAAGGCCCCGACCTGCTCGGCCGCCGCCTGCACGACATCGACGTGAAACAGGGCCACCTCTACGGTCTGCTGCATCGCGGCCGCGGCCTGCTGCTGGACCGCACCGAACGCCTGACCGTCGGCGGCTGGTCCGACCGGGTCGATTACCTCGCGGATCCCACTGCGGTACTGGATGTTCCGTGCGTCCTGCTACGCCCCGACGGCCACATCGCCTGGATCGGCGACGATCAGCAGGACCTGGACGACCATCTCTCCCGCTGGTACGGCAAGCCCGCCAACTGATTTCGCCTGAGCAGTGGTCATCCCGCATATACGTGGCGAGATGGCGAGCAGATCTGGGGCGCTGTCGGCCAGGAGCTGGGAGTGGTCGGCGTTCTCGTCGGACATCCACCGCCCGCTGGCATGGCGGAAAAGGGCCATGCCAGCATCGGTAGCCAGTCGTACTGTCCGGGTCTCGACCAGGGCCCCGGCGAGTTAACCCCGTATCGACCTGATCACCAACGAGATCGGCGCCAAGTTCGCCAAGCGGTTCGGCAACGCCAGCCTGGTGATCGTCCAATCGCCGCTGCCGAAGGCCACCCAGGAACTGCCGACGCCCACCACGGCGTGTCCGACGAGACCTGGGCCCAGGTGCGCAAGCACTACGACGACCAGATCGCCGCGCTGGTCTGCCTGATCGCCCAGATCAACGCGGCCAACCGGCTCGGCGTGATCGTGCGCAAGCCGGGGGGTTCCTACGAGCCGGGCATGTTCACCAGCATGACGAACTGATCGGCAGGCGAATCCCGGCCCGGCCCAGGATCATCTGGGCCGGGTCCGCGCCTGTCCGGGCGCGGCGCTCCGCGGCCTTCGGTAATCGAATCGATCGCGTACAAGACAGCGTTCCTACCGGACCCCCAGGTTCGCGAGGAGGGCTGAGAGGCCGAATTCGAAGACCTCCTCCTGGGTGAAGGCGGGCAGGTCCGTGCTCATCGCCCGCAATGTCGGATACTCCGGCTCCGGCAGCTCCGCCATCGACCGCCTGACCGTCTCCCAGTGGCCGGGGTCGGCGTCCCAGGCCCGCCGGTGCGGGTAGAGCAGGGCGCAGCCGAGGGTGAAGCGGAGCATGCTGGCCAGCACGCCGACCGCGGACCGGCGGTCGAGACCGGCGCGCTCCAGGATCGTGTAGGCCGCCTCGGAGACTTTGAGTTCGGCGGGGTTGGCCTGTTCCAGGATGTCGTCCAGCCGCAGCAGTACGGGGTGCTCGATCAGCAGGCGGAAGTAGCTGCGGAAGACGGCGCGCAGGCCGTCGGCGCCCGCCGTACCGGCGTCTGGCAGGTCCAGTCTGCTCACCAGGTCCTCTGTCACCGCCGCGAGGATGTCCGCCTTGCCGCTCACGTGGTTGTAGAGGGCCATGGGGCGGACCTTCAGCTCGTCGGCCAGGCGGCGGACGGTGAGGGCGTCGAGGCCTTCGCGGTCGAGCAGGGAGATGGCGGCGGTCACGATGCGATCCCTGGTGAGGCTTCCGCGTGGGGCGCGCTTTGGTGGATCGGACGACATGGCGACTCCGGGATTGTGGCGGCGCACATAACGTACTTAGTGCGTTAGTGGTTAACGTACTAAGTACCTTATCGTGGGAGGACGTTATGGAACTCGACGACGCGACCTACGCCGCGGCCGAGTCGCTGCTCACGCCGTACCGCTCCAAGCTGACGCCGCGCGCCACCGTCCGGGCGCGCTGGATCGATCAAGGCACGCGCTTCTGGTACCGGGTGGAGACCGGGCAGGGCGCCGAGTTCGTGCTCGTCGACCCCGAGCGCGGGACCCGTGAGGCGGCCTTCGATCACGAGCGGCTGGCCGCGGCGCTCTCGGCGGCGGCGGGCGAGCCCGTCGACGCCGCCGAACTGCCGTTCCGTGCGATCACCCCGGCGGACGCGGCGGTGGAGTTCGACGCCTTCGAGACGCACTGGCGCTGCCGCCTGGACACCTACACCTGCGAGAGGAGCGATCCGCCCGCGCGCGGGCCCCTCGACGTCGGCTCACCGGACGAGCGGGTGGCGGTGTTCCGCCAGGACCACGACCTGTGGCTGCGTGACCTGCTGACCGGCGAGCGGAGGCGGCTCACCGATGACGGCGAGACCGACCACGCCTATGGCGCCTCGCCGGACGCCTCGACGCCGTTCACCCTGTTCCGGCGGCTCGGCATCGCGCACATGCCGCCGTCCGCGGCCTGGGCGCCCTGCTCCTCCAAGATCGTCACCCACCGCACCGACCAGCGCGAGGTCCAGGTGATGCCGCTGGTGGAGGCGGCACCGCCCGGCGGCGGCCGACCCGAAGTGTTCACCCAGCGCTACGCCCTGCCCGGCGACGAACGCCTCCCGCTCGCCGAACTGATGGTCATCGACGTCACCACCGGCGCCACCGTCCGCGCGACCACACCGCCGCTCCTGATGCCCTACCTGTCGCCGATCCAACTCGGCAGGGTGTGGTGGGCGGCGGACGGCTCGGCCGTCTACTTCCTCGAACAGCCCCGCGACCTGCGCACCCTACGGCTCAACCGCCTCGACCCCGCCACCGGCGAGGTGCGCACGCTCGTCGAGGAGTCGGGCCCGACCAGGGTCGAACCGGCCCAGCGCATCTACCAGAAACCCATCGTGCGGGTGCTCGACGGCACAGGCGAGGTGATCTGGTACTCGCAGCGCGACGGCTGGGGACACCTCTACCTGTACGGCGAGGCGGGCACCCCACCCAGGCAGCTCACCTCCGGCCCCTGGGGCGTCCAGGAGATCCTGCGCGTCGACGAGGCCGCCCGCACGGTGGTCTTCGTGGCCACCGGCCTGGTCCCCGGCGCCCCCTACCGCCGCCAGGTCTGCCGGGTCGGGCTGGACGGCACCGGGTTCGCCAGGATCAGCGGCGACGACCTCGACCACGCGGTCCAGGTGCCGGACAACACTGCCTACTTCGTCGACTCGGCCTCCACGGTGAGCACCGCGCCGGTGACCACCGTGCGCGACTGGGACGGAAACGTGCTGGTCGAGCTGGAGCGGGCGGACATCACCCGGCTCCTGGCCACCGGCTGGCGCCCGCCGGAGGAGTTCACGGCCATCGCCGCCGACGGCGAGACCGAGATCCACGGCCTGCTGTACAAACCAGCCGGATTCGACCCAGGCCAGCGGTACGCCGTGGTGGATCACCCCTATCCCGGCCCGCAGACGAACCGCGTCCACGCCTGCTTCGACGCCGGCAGCTACGGCCACGAGGCCGAGGCGACCGCCGCGCTCGGCTTCGCCGTGGTCGTGGTCGACGGGCGCGGCACCCCGGGGCGCGGCAAGGCCTTCCACGACGCCTCCTACGGCCGGCTCGGCGACGCCGGGAGCCTCGCCGACCACGTCGCCGCCATCAGGCAGCTCGCCGGGACGAGGCTGTGGCTGGATCTCGACCGGGTGGGGATCTTCGGGATGTCCGGCGGCGGCTTCGCCACCGTGCGCGCGCTGTGCGACTTCCCCGACTTCTACCGAGTCGGAGTCTCGGAGTGCGGCAACCACGACCAGCGCCTCTACCACGCGCTCTGGGCGGAGAGCTACGACGGCCCCGTGGACGCCGACGTCTACACCCGCTCGGCCAACACCGAGATCGCCGACAGGCTCGAAGGCAAGCTGCTGCTGATCCACGGCGAGATGGACGACAACGTCACACCGCACCTGACGATGCGGCTCGTCGACCGGCTGATCGCCGCGAACAAGGACTTCGACCTGCTCATCGTCCCCGGCGCCGAGCACTCCTTCATCGGCTTCGGCCACTACGTGACCCGGCGCCGCTGGGACTACCTGGTACGCCACCTGATGGGCGCGAACCCCCCGACCGGCTACCGGCTGGCCGACATCCCGCTCACCGCCGAACTCCTCGAAACGCTCATGGGCTGACGGAAGGACCCTGACATGCGTACCCAACTCCAGCAGATCGCCGACGAACTGGCGGCCGAACTCGGGATCACCGGCGCCCAGATCGCGCTGGCGCGCGGCGAGGAGTTCGCCGAGGCCGCCACCGGCCTGGCCAACGCCCGCCTCGGCACCGAGATGACCACCGGCACACTCATCCAGATCGGCTCCACCACCAAGGTGCACACCGCCGCACTGGTCATGCAACTGGCCGGCGAAGGGCTCCTCGACATCGACCGGCCGGTGGCCGACCACCTTCCCGAGCTCCGCCTCGGCGACGAGGAGTCCACCCGCACCGTGACGCCCCGCCACCTGATGGCGATGACCAGCGGCATCGACAACGGGCCCTACGCCGACACCGGCCGGGGCGACGACTGCGTGGCCGCCTACGCCGAACTCCTCGCCGACCTGCCGATGATCTTCCGGCCGGGCACCGCCTACGGCTACTCCAACGCCTCGACCAACCTCTCCGGCCTCCTCGTGGAGCGCCTGACCGGGCTGTGCTGGGACGACGCCCTGCGCGAGCGGCTGCTGAAGCCCGCGGGACTGTCCAACTCGGTCAGCCTGCCGGAGGAACTGCCCTTCCACCGGGTGGCGGTCGGGCACCAGCCGGACACCGGCGAGGTCGTCCCGCGCTGGACGTTCTCACGCGGCGCGGGGCCCGCGGGCTCGACGCTCGCCTCGACCGCGGGCGACCTGGTCCGCTTCGGCCGGCTGTTCCTGCGCCGCGGAGTCGCCGAGGACGGCACCCGGGTCCTGCCGGAAGCCGCGGTGGCCGAGATGCAGACACCCCAGGTGGACGTGCCGGCCCGCTGGTTCGCGGACTCCTGGTGCGTCGGGCCGTACCTCAAGCGCTGGGACGGCGTGGACGTCTTCGGGCACAGCGGCACCAACCTCGCCGGGTCCTCCACGCTGCTCTGGGTCCCCGAGCGCGACGTGGTCGTCGCGGTCGTCGTCAACACGCCCGCGCGCGGCTACCCGTTCGCCGACGCCGTCTTCGACGCGCTGTTCCCCGCCCACTTCGGCATCGCCAAGCCGCGCCGCCCCGAACCCGACCCGCACGTGAAGATCGACCCGCGCCGCTACACCGGCCGCTTCGAGGCCCACGGCATCGACTACACCGTGACGGCCGACTCCGGGAACCTGACCGTCGGCTACCGCGCCGAGGGGGAGGAGCCGCTCACCACGGCGCTCCTGCCGCTGGGCGGCGACCGTTTCCTGCCCGCCGACAACGCCATCACGGGCCACCACAACTGGGACATCGCCTTCACCTGCCCGAACGGCCGCGCCCAGCTCCTGCACAACGGCGCGTTCACCGCCCGCCGTACGACCTAGCCGCCGGATCCGTGACCTCACCGATAGGCGAGGGCCCCGCCGGGCCCTCGCCCGGGAGTCGGCTCAGGCGCTCCACTCGCCGACGCCGCCGGGGACCGGCGCCTGCGGGTCGTAGGGCTCACGGGTGAAGATGAAGGTGTTGAGGTCGAGGTGGTCGGCGGCCACCCGCAGCGTCTCGCCCGTGTAGTAGCCGTCCAGCCCGAGCCACGTACCGTCCTCCTGCGGCACGAACCGGGAGGCGCGCCCGGTGCCGCGCACCGGCGTCAGCGACAGGCCGCGATCGGGCAGCACCCGCAGCGTGTACGGCGTCGGCCCCCAGTGCCACAGCCCGGTCAGCGCCAGCAGGTCCGCGTCCGCGTGCACGGGCCGCCACTCCTCCGGCAGGCGCGGCTCGTGCTCGGCCATGATGGCCAGCAGGTCGGTCAGCAGCGTGCCGCGCACCCCGGAGGTGGTGTTGGCCATGAACAGCACCCCGAGCCGCTCGGCCGGATCGGCCCACACGGTGGCCAGGAAGCCGGGCATGGACCCGGTGTGCCCGGCCAGGCGGCGCCCGCCGGCGCGCAGCAACTGCAGGCCCAGCCCGTAGCCGCCGCTCCAGGCGTCACCGTCCTCGACGATGGCCGGCTCACGCATCTCCGCCAGCGTGTCGGGGTGCAGCACCTCGCCGGTGTCACCGCCGACGAAAGCCGCCCAGCGCGCCAAATCGGCGGGCGTGGACCACAGCTGCCCGGCCGGCGCCATCGCCTGCGCGTCGTGCTCGGGCTCGCGCAGCAGCACATCCGCCCACGGGTGTACGGCGTAGCCGGTGGCGTGCGGGGCCCGCGGCCGCGGCGTGGTGTCGTCCATGCCGAGCGGCGCCAGCACCTCCGACTGCAGCGCCTGCAGCCAGTCGGTGCCGCGATGACGCGCCACGATCTCGCCGAGCATGGCGTAGCCCAGGTTGGAGTAGTGGAACATCCGCCCCTGACGGTGGCGGGAGGTCTCGGGGCCGAGCAGACCGATCAGCTCCTCGGCCGGGACCCCGGGCGTACGCTCCCACCACGCGGTGGGCGGCTCGGCGGTCAGCCCGGCAGTGTGCGAGAGCAACTGGGCGATGGTGGCCTCGCCGAACGGGGTGCCCTGCAGGTGCTTGCCGACCGGGTCGAGCAGGCTCAGCGCGCCCTCGTCGCGCAGCCGCATGACCACGACGGCGACCATGGACTTGGTGATGGACCCCAGCCGGTACTGCGTCTCAGGGGTGGGGGCGCCGCCGTCGACCTGGCCGCGCCCGCCGTACCACACCATCCTGCCGTCGCGCACGACCGCCGCGCTCAGCGACGGCACCCTGCTCTCTGCCTGCTCCACGGCCAGCCTGCGCAGCAACGCCCTGGCGGCGGACTCACCCACCTCGCTCATGCCACAAGAGGCTACAGCGGCACGAGGTCGGGCCCGACCATGTGGCCCTGGTGATCCTCGGGGGCCAGCTCGTCGTGCAGGAAGTGGCCCGCGTACCAGACGACGACGTTGGCGCCGTCGACGTTCTCGTCGTTGAGGAAGCGGTTGAGATGGGCCATGGTGTCGCGCTTGCCGCCCATGGAACCGCCCTCGTGCAACTCGCCGGGGTGGTGGCGGAGGATCCACAGATCGGCCACGCCGAAGGCGTCGGCGGTGCCGTCGTGCTCGCCGGGCACGATGCGCACACCCTTGCGGGTGTTCTTGTCGAGCACGTCCCAGGCGCGGGCGCGGCCCTTGCGCCTGCGGGAGGTCTCCCTGACGATGGGCACGTTCTCGGGGACGATGCCGCCGAGGTCGTCGACCTGCTCGACGACGTCGTTGGCCGAGCCGCCGATGTCGAAGTCGAAACGCCAGTACACATGATGGTTGTGACGCATGCACGTCATCGGGTCCTTGGTGCCGGCGAACCCGAAACGCGGCTTGACGGTGCCGTCGTCGGCCAGGCGCCACTCGGAGACGTAGCGGTACCAGCCGGCCTGGGTCTCGCTGACGATGCGCAGCTCGGCGCCGTCGTGGAAGAAGGCCACCCCCTGGAAGTTACCGGCGTCGTTGTCGGGCCGCTCCAAGATGGTGCGCGGGTCCTTGTCGCACAGCCGCCAGCCGCGCCCGACCGGGTCGCTGCCGTGGGCGGTGAAGCGGGTCTCCTCCCACATCCAGTCGCGGAAGGTGTCGCCGTGGGCGTACAGCACGTTCAGCACCGGCACGTGCGCCTGGCGCAGCACCAGCCGGCCGCGGTGGCGGACGTTGAGCAGTTCCACGCCGGAGGCGTCGCCGGCGGGCTGGGAGTCGCGCGGCCGCACCACGATGAGGTCCCACAGCTCGGTGTCGCCGTCCAGGACGCGCACCCGCACCTGGTGGGGGCCGCCGGGGTTGGCCAGCGGGCCGACGGGGGCCGGCAGGTGGTGCTCGCAGTCCTGGTCGGTGGGGTGGGCCACACCCTTGGGCTGCCAGTCGACGGTGCGCGAGACCGGGTCGACGGCGACGATGTGGTGGCGCGGCCCGCCGGAGGGGTCGTAGATGCCCAGCGTGGGGCGGCGCACCGTGGTGCCGTCGGGCAGTTCCACATCGGCCAGCGGCGGCATCGGCTGGTAGACGATCACGCCGTCGCCGTGCGGGAACCCGGCCTCGGCGCGCAGGATGTCGGCGGCCTCGGCCAGTTCCTGCCCGCGCGGGGTGGGGCGGCGCTCGCTGGGGCGTACCCGCAGCTCGTGCGGGGCGTCCAGGCGGCCCGACAGCTCCACGGCGCGGTTGGTGGCCGGGTCGAAGACGGTGGCGGTGAAGGGCGCGTCCTCGCCCGGGTCGTGGCCCAGGCCGCGCACGCCGGACGCGAGCAGGGCCGAGGCGGCCGGCGAGCCGAGATGGGCGGCGGCCTCGGGGCTGGCGGCGGCCAGCTCGGCCAGTTCCCCGGCGCTCAGACCGGGTAAGGCGACGGCTTCGATGAGTACGCGAACGGTCATGAGAGGTCTCTCCCCGTCAGATGTCCGGCTCTTCCCCAGGAGCCTCTTGATCCCGATTCATATCGCGTCCGCAGGCCGCCGTGAAGGGGGTGGCACAATACCTCGCATGTCTTCCGAGCGCCCCCCCGCGAGCGTGCTGGAGGCGGTGCTGGAGCGCGTCACCTACGCCAACGAGGAGACCGGCTACACCATCGCCCGAGTGGCCACCGACCGCTCCGGCGACGAGCTGCTGACGGTGGTCGGGCCGCTGCTGGGGGCGCAGGTCGGCGAGTCGCTGCGGCTGAGCGGCCGCTGGACCTCCCATCCGCGCTACGGCAAGCAGTTCGAGGTGTGGTCGTACGCCACGGTGCTGCCGGCCACGATCGCCGGCATCCAGCGCTACCTGGGGTCGGGCCTGATCAAGGGGATCGGCCCGAAGATGGCCGAAAGGATCGTCGCCCACTTCGGCACCGCCACCCTGGAGATCATCGAGAGCGCGCCGGAGCGGCTGGTGGAGGTGCCCGGGCTCGGCCCCAAGCGCACCAAGCTGATCGCCGTCGCCTGGGAGGAACAGAAGATCATCAAAGAGGTGATGATCTTCCTGCAGGGGGTGGGCGTGTCCACCTCGATCGCGGTGCGCATCTTCAAGCAGTACGGCGAGGCCTCCATCTCGGTCGTGCGCGGCAGGCCGTACCAGCTGGCCGACGACGTGTGGGGGATCGGCTTCAAGACCGCCGACACCATCGCCCAGGCCGTCGGCATCCCGCACGACAGCCCCGAGCGCGTCAAGGCGGGCCTGCGCTACACCCTGTCGCAGGCCGCCGACGACGGCCACTGCTACCTGCCCGCCCCCAACCTCGTCGGCGACGCGGTCAAGATCCTGCAGGTGCCCGCCGAACTGGTCGCCACCTGCCTGGAGGAACTGGTCGCCGAGCAGGGCGTGGTACGCGAGGACGTGCCCGCCGGCGACAACGTGGTGCCCGCCGTCTACCTGCTGCCCTTCCACCGCGCCGAACTGTCCCTCGCCTCCTCCCTACGGGCCCTGCTGCACACCGGCCGCGACCGGCTGAGCGCCTTCGCCGACGTCGACTGGGCCAAGGCCGAGCAGTGGCTGCACCGGCAGACCGGCACCGAACTGGCCGCCGAGCAACGCCAGGCCGTCCGGCTCGCACTGACCGAGAAGGTCGCCGTGCTGACCGGCGGCCCCGGCTGCGGCAAGAGCTTCACCGTCCGCTCAGTCGTCGCCCTGGCCCGCGCCAAACGCGCCAAGGTCGTCCTGGCCGCCCCCACCGGCCGCGCCGCCAAACGCCTGTCCGAGCTGACCGGCCACGAGGCCACCACCGTGCACCGCCTGCTGCAACTGCGCCCCGGCGGCGAGGCCACCTTCGACCGCGACAACCCCCTGGAGGCCGACCTGCTGGTCGTCGACGAGGCCTCCATGCTCGACCTGCTGCTGGCCAACAAACTCGTCAAGGCCGTCGCGCCCGGCGCCCACCTGCTGTTCGTCGGCGACGTCGACCAACTTCCCTCCGTCGGCGCCGGCGAGGTGCTGCGCGACCTGCTGGCCGCCCCCGACATCCCCCGGGTACGGCTGACCCAGATCTTCCGCCAGGCCCAGGAGTCGGGCGTGGTGGTCAACGCCCACCGCGTCAACACCGGCCTGCACCCCGCCCTGGAGGGCATGAAGGACTTCTTCCTGTTCCCGTGCGAGGAGCCGGAGGAGATCGCCGCGCTCACCGTCGACGTGGTGGCCGGCCGCATCCCGCGCAAGTTCGGCCTGAACCCCCGCCGCGACATCCAGGTGCTGGCCCCCATGCACCGCGGCGCGGCCGGCGCCGGCGCCCTGAACGCCGCCCTGCAGGAGGCGCTCACCCCCGCCCGCGAGGGCATGCCCGAGCGCCGCTACGGCGGGCGCGTCTTCCGCGTCGGCGACAAGGTCACCCAGCTGCGCAACAACTACGACAAGGGCGCGGCCGGGGTGTTCAACGGCACCGTCGGCATCGTCACCGACATCCGGCCCGACGATCACAAGCTGACCGTGCTCACCGACGAGGACGAGAGCGTCGAGTACGCCTTCGACGAACTCGACGAACTCGCCCACGCCTACGCCGTCTCGATCCACCGCTCCCAGGGCAGCGAGTACCCCGCCGTGGTGATCCCGCTGGCCACCAGCGCCTGGATGATGCTGCAGCGCAACCTGCTCTACACCGCGATCACCAGGGCCAAGAGGCTCGTCGTCATCGTCGGCTCGCGCCGGGCGCTGGCCCAGGCCGTACGCACCAGGGGAGCCGGGCGGCGCCACACCAGCCTCACCCACCGCCTGACCGCCGGCTGACCGATCTTCATGACCGGCCGAGAGACCCGGCCGTTACCTGATCATGACCCTTGACCGGCAGTTGACCTGCGGTTGACTCCAAGGGGTGACCTAAATGTGACCGAACTCTCCCATATGATGCGGCGTCTAAAGGACAGGACCACTAAAGTTTTGGGTGCTGTTTGCTGCTATGGGGGAGTCGTCTGTGTTGAGTATTGCGTCCGGTTGGAGGAAGCCCACCGCGGGCGTGGCGATCATCGCCGCGGCCACGTTGTCGGCCTCGTGCTCGAGCGGCCCAGCCGCCACCGCCGGCGGCTCGGGAACCGCCGCGGCCGAGACCACGACCGCCACCCCCCAGCCGACCATCAAGATCAGCCCCGCCAAGGGCAGCTCGAAGGTCCGCCCCGACAAGAAGATCGTCGTGACGGCCCAGGGAGGCGCCCTGGACGAGGTCGTCGTCCAAAGCGGCGGCACGAACGTCGACGGCGAGTTCGACGAAGCCAGGACCAAGTGGGTGTCCAAGGGGCCGCTCAAGCCCTCAGCCGCCTACAAGGTGTCCGCCAAAGCCGGACAGACCACCGCCGACAGCTCCTTCAGGACGCTGAAGCCCGAGGTCGAACTGGCCATCGCCGACGTGACCCCGAACGCGAAGGGCGAGAAGATCGGCGTGGGGGCGCCGATCATCGTGACCTTCACCAACCCGGTCGGCGACAAGGCCGCCGTCGAGAGCGCCCTGGAGGTCGAGGCCCAAAAGCCCGTCCCGGGCGCCTGGCGCTGGATCACCGACACCCAGGTCATCTACCGCACCGCCAAGTACTGGCCCGCCCACCAGAAGGTCACCTTCACCGCCCGCCTCAACGGCGTCAAGGCAGGCAAGGAAACCTACGGCGTCAAGGACTACAAGACCGTCCTGCGCATCGGCGCCCGCCAGATCAGCACCATCGACACCCGCAAGCACATCATGCACGTCCGCCGCGACGGCAAGCTCGTGCAAACCATGAAGATCAGCGCCGGCATGGCCACCACCCGCGAGTACACCACCACCTCCGGCATCCACCTCACCATGGGCAAGGCCAACCCCGAGCGGATGATCTCACCGGGCCGCAAGAAGGGCGACCCCGGCTACTACGACGTCATGATCAACCACGCGGTGCGCTTCTCCAACTCCGGCGAGTACGTCCACGCCAAGGACAACGTCTGGGCCCAAGGCGTCCGCAACGTCAGCCACGGCTGCATCAACGCCCGCCCCGACCAGGCCAAATGGTTCTACGACAACGTCCAGCGCGGCGACGTCGTCGACATCAAGGGCACCGACCGCGAAGTCGAGTGGAACAACGGCTGGAGCTACTGGCAGCTGTCCTTCGCCAAGTGGAAGCAGGGCAGCGCCCTCTAACCCGCCGAACTCCTGCCCGAGTCCCACCTCAGCTCGCTCGCGGCATAAAGGACATCGCGCAGCCCGGGCAGATCCTCCCGGTCTCCGCGCCACACCAGCCGCAGACTCAGATCCGGGGCGAACAGGCCAAGCCTGGCCAGCGTCCCGGACCTCAACGACGCCGACACCACGAACTCGGGCAGGAGCGAAATCCCCAGGCCCTGCGCAGCCCAGGCACACATCACCGACACCCCACCGGCCCGAACCCGCTCCAGACCTCCTGTCAGCCTCGGTATGCCTCGCCGCCGGCACCTGGTTCGCCCTCGCCCGACACCTCCAGACCACCGGCGACCACTGAACGCGACCACAACGCCAGCCACACCAGCGCAAGGCCCCCACCAAGCCAAGCCGCGAAAACGCATATGCTGGCCCGCGAACCTCCCAGGCGGAGGCACGCCAGGAGGAAAGAGGCCCGCAGTGACCGCCAGTGTGCCGGCCGCCCAAGGCGCCGCCGAAACCCTGCGCTACCCACCAGGCTCACTGGTGATCCTCACCGGCCTGCCCGGCGCCGGCAAAACCACCCTCCTGCAACGCCTCTACAACCTCGCCGGCACCGAAACCGCCCCCGTCACCGCAGGCCCCGCCGTCGTCGTCATCGACTCCCACCAGTCCCGCCTGCACTGGGCCACCCGCCTGCGCCACGCCCCCAAACCCCTGCGCGGCGCCATCGTCTTCGCCACCCACCTATGGCGCATCCGCCGCGCCCTCCAAGCCGGCCACGCGGTCGTCGCCCACAACCGCGGCTGCGCCACCCCCATCCTGTACGGCTTCGCCCACCTGGCCCGCCACCACCGCACCACCCTGCACCTGCTCCTGCTCGACGTACCACCGGCCCAAGCCGTCGCCGGCCAGCACGCCAGAGGCAGAATCGTCACCCCGCACACCTTCGCCCGCCACCACCGCCGCTGGCAGGCCCTGCTCACCCAGGTCAACAACGGCGACCCCACCCCCGCGGCCAGCGCCCGCGTCCTCGACCGCCCCGCCGCCGACCGGCTCGAAGCCCTCCACTTCGACACCTAGCCTCAGCCGAGCTCCGCACTGCCGTCGACACGCAACTTACGCCGGGCACGCTCATAGAACGTCGTCCCCAGCCGCACCACCTTGGCCGCCCCCGGCACCGCACTCACCGTCAGCCGATCCCCGGCCACCAGATGCCCCGCCACCACCCCGTCCACCTCCACCGCCAGCCGCCCACTGGCCGGCAACACCTGCAACGTCACCTCCTCATCGGCCGGCAACACCAGCGCCCGGTTGAACGAGGAATGCGCCGCCGCAGGCACCACCAGCACCGCCTCCACCCGAGGCGAGACGACCGGCCCACCGGCCGAGAAACTGTAGGCGGTCGACCCCGTCGACGTCGCCACGATCACCGCATCCGCCGCATAGCTCACGAACGGCTGCCCGGCGGGGGAGACCGTCACCGCCGCCATCCCCTCCCCGGGGATACGCACCAGCGCGATGTCGTTGAACGCCGTCACCCGCGCCCCACCCAACTCGCACCGCACCGCCAGACGCGGCTCCACGCTGTAACGATGAGCGTCGATGGCCGACAACGTGGCGGGCAGCTCGGCCACATCGATCTCCGCCAGAAACCCCAGCTTCCCCAGATTCACCCCGAGCACCGGCGTCGAACGCCCCGCGATCAACCGCATCGTCCGCAACATGGTGCCGTCACCGCCCAGGCTCACCAGCAGATCGGCCTGCCGTACCAGCGTGCCGGCGTCAACCGCCACGGCGCTGCAGTCGATCCGCCCGACCTCCTCCCGCAACCCCGCGACCGTCACACCCCGCCCCGCGGCCCACCGCACGATGGTGTCGATCGCCACCCTGGAGTCACGCTTGGGATGCAGCACCAGCCCGACCGTCCCCACCATGCCCATACCCGCAGCCTCTCAGGTCCCCACGCGCCGCTCCAGCACCTGCCCCGGCCACTCACCGACACGGAACGTCTCGGCCCGGCGGAAACCGCAGCTCTCGTAGAAGCCCACCAGCCGCCCGTCATCCCCGGCGTAACAGTCCACCCGCACCAGATCCACCCCCGACGCGGCCGCCTCGCCCACCGCCACCTCCAGCAGCGCCCGCCCCACCCCACGCCCCGCGAAACGCTGATCGATCACCAGCACCCGCACATACAGCTCAGGCTCGGAAGCGGGCTCGACATACGGCATCGCCGCACCCACCACCAGGCACCCGGCAGGCTCCCCGTCGATCTCGGCGATCCGCATCCCGCCCCCGGCCGCCCACTCACGCACCTGCTCGACCCGCCTCGGATTCCCCGTGAACGGCTCACTGCCCCACTGCCCGGGACGCCCCTGCGCCACCAGCCACGCCACAGCACTGTCGAACATCCCCAGCACCGCCGCGACATCCCCAAGCCCACCCAACCGCACATCCATCAAGTGATCATATGACCCGACCCTGTACGGCTCTCGCCAGCACCGACGCCCCCGCCACATCCAGCGGCTCAGTCAAGAACACCGGCTGCTGAGCCATGAACCGCGGCTCACTCCCACGATGCTCGTCAGCGGCGTGCACCGTGAACGGATGCAGCAGGAACACATCCCCGGGCAACCCCGTCGCATACGCCACCGGCCTGCCCTCACTGGCCGCGTCCACCAGCGGACCCGCCTCGAACGGATCGAGCACCTTACCCGCCATCGCCACCGCCGCGTCCCGATGCGACCCCACCCGAATCCGCGTCGGCGCGTCATCCGGCCCCACCACCGAGAACAAGATCAGCATCAGCAGCGTCTCCGGCCGCCCGCTAGCCGCCCAGCTCCCATCCGGCTGAGCCACACTGGAGTCGATGTGCCAGCCCCGATCATCGGCCGGAGCCACATTCGGGAAACGGATCGGCACCATGCCCACACTCTCGCGCGGCACCCACCCGCCCGGCCCCGCGAGCTGATCCAGCGCGGCGCGCACCCGGGCACTGCCGACGATCTCACCGAACGGGCCACGCCCGTCACCCATCGCCCACACCACCGGCTCACGCCACCCGGAAGGATCCTCGGGGGACAGGCCGATCTGCCGCCACAGCAACTCCCTGGCCTGGTCGCCGACCTCACGCGGCACCGCCGCCTCGATCTTGACGAACCCCTCAGCCATGAACCGCTCGATGTCGATGACGTCCATGCCCCGCACGCTAGCGACCCGGATCAACAAGAGTCGAACGAAATAATCACAGCAACGTGAGCTGCGGAAAACGAGCCTCCGCCGCCGCCGGATGCTCCACCGGACCCGCACGCATGCCGTACACCCTGGCCAGCTCGCCGATCTGCGCCGTGATACGCGCCTCGTAACCGGAGGCGGGCAACCCCGCACGGTCATACAGCTCCGCGTAGCGATCCACCAACGCCGGATGCGCCTCCGCCAGCCACGACAGATACCACTCCCGCGTGCCAGGCGGCAGCCGCAACACGATCGGCTCCACCACCGAAGCCCCCGCCCCCGCCACCCGCCGCACCGTGGCGGCCAACTGCTCAGCCGAATCGGTCAGCAGCGGCAACACCGGAGCCATCAACACCCGGCACACCACCCCCTGCTCCACCAGCGCCGCGACCAGCTCCAGCCGCCGCTGCACACTCGGCGCACCTGGCTCGACCGCCCGGCGCACCCGCTCGTCCACGAACGCCACCGACACCGCCACCTGCCCGCCGGACCCGGCCAGCAACGCCGCGTCCCGCAGCACCAGCGAACTCTTGGTGTACACGGTGAACGCCACCCCCGCCTCCGCCAGCGCGCCGATCAGCGCGGGCATCAGCGCATAGGTGGCCTCGGCGTCCTGATAGCAGTCCCCGCCCAAACCCAGCGCCAGCGGCTCACCACCCCAGCGCGCCAGCTCCGCGCGCAACCTGGCCGGCGCGTTGGCCTTGACCACCACCCGCGTGTCGAAATCACGCCCCGCGTCCAGCCCCAACCTGCGATGCCCACCCCGGGCGCCACACCCACGACAGGCATGCGCGCACCCACGGTACGGACTCACCGCCCACCGCTCGGCCAGACCCGCACCGGCCGGCACCCTCTCGATCAGCGTGCGGGCCTGCGTCTCGTAGAAACCACCCCGCAGCACCGAGCGCCGCTCGATCGCCGGGCGGTCGTCTGCGGCCTCCACCAACGGAAGCGCGTCCCAACCCACAGCGCCCAGTGGAACACGCATTCGACACACCTTTCAAGCGGACCCAGTAAAGTGGCACACCCGTACCACTTTGGAGGCACCCCCCATGGGCTGGCTACTCCTGTCCGCCGCCATCGCCACCGAGGTCCTCGCCACCTCGGCACTCAAACTCAGCAACGGCTTCACCCACCCCGGCTGGAGCACCGTCGTCGCCGCCGGCTACCTCGTCTCCTTCTTCCTCCTCGGCCAAGTACTCAAAACCCACCTCGACGTCGGCACCGCCTACGCCGTCTGGTCCGGCGCCGGCACCGCCGCCATCGCCCTCATCGGCGCCGCCTTCCTCGGCGAAACCCTCAACCTCGCCAAAATCAGCGGCATCCTGCTCATCATCGGCGGCGTCGTCGTCCTCAACCTCGCCGGCGGCACCCACTGACCCCCGCCACCCAACCACGCGGCCAACGCCGACGCACCGCCCTGCTCCGCGCCGCCGTACACCTGCTCACCGAAGGCGGCTTCGCCGCCGTCACCCACCGCGCCACCGCCCACCGCGCCGACCTGCCCCTGGCCGCCACCACCTACTACTTCGCCTCCCGCGACCAACTCCTGGCCGAAGCCTTCACCCTCCTGGTCCACGACGAACTCACCACCCTGCGCCACGCCGTCACCACCCACGGCCTGCCCGGCTGCCTGGACCACCTGCAGCCCCACGAACGCCTGCGCCAACTCGGCCTGTGGGAGCTCTACGTCCACGCCGGACGCCACCCCACCCTCCAGCAGATCGCCCGCACCTGGAGCGACGGCTGCCTCACCATCGTCGCCGACACCCTCGCCCTGCCACCCCGCCACCCCCAGGTACGGCTCGCCTACGCCACCCTGTCAGCCCTCTGGCTCGAACACGTCGTAGAAGACCGCCCCGACAGCCTGACCCAAGCCCGCACCCTGCTCACTCACGCCACAAAACCCTTCGACCCACCCCAAACCCATCCCTAAAATGCGCCCATGCTCAAGCCCACCTACCCGATCACCACCGACCGCCTGATCCTGCGCCCCTTCACCCCCGACGACCTCGACGCCCTGCACGCCTACCACCGGCTCCCCGAAGTCGCCCGCCACCTCTACTGGGAACCACACGACCTGCAGGCCACCCGCGACCACCTCGACAAGAAGATCCAACGAGTGAGCCTGGAGAAGGAAGGCGACAGCATCGCCGCCGCCGTCACCCTGCGGGAAAGCGGCGAACTCATCGGCGAGTCCGCCCTCCTCTGGACCAGCGAACAACACCGCGGCGGCGAGATCGGCTACATCTTCAACCCCGCCCACCACGGCCACGGCTACGCCACCGAAGCCACCCGCGAAATGCTCCGCCTCGGCTTCGACGGCCTCGGCCTGCACCGCATCGTCGGCCGCCTCGACGGCCGCAACACCGCCTCCGCCAACGTCCTGCAACGCCTCGGCATGCGCCGCGAAGCCCACCTGCGCCAGAACGAACTCGTCAAGGGCGAATGGACCGACGAAGTCATCTACGCCATGCTCGCCGACGAGTGGACCCGCCCCTGACCCCACCCGGTCTGCCATCCCGATGGCAGACCACCACGCCCTCCTAAGCTGACAACCATGAACCTCGCCGAGGCACAGAAACTCTGGGACCCCGAACCCGGCTGGCTCAACACCGCCACCTACGGCCTGCCACCCCGCCCCGCCTACGACGAACTCCAGGCCGCCCTCACCGACTGGCGCCACGGCCACACCGACTGGCGCCCCTGGGACACCTCCGTCACCCGCTCCCGCACCGCCTTCGCCCACCTCATCGGCGCCGACCCCACCGACATCACCATCAGCGCCACCGCCTCAGCGATCATCGGCCAGATCGCCACCGCCCTACCCCCGACCGCCCGCGTCCTGACCCCCGACATCGAATTCACCAGCAACCTCTTCCCCTGGGCCACCGCAGCCGACCTCCACACCGCACCCCCGGACCACCTCGCCGACGCCATCACCCCCGACACCACCGCCGTCGCCTTCAGCCTCGTCCAATCGGCCACCGGCCAACTCGCCCCACTCGCCGACATCATCACCGCCGCCCGCGCGCACGACACCCTCGTCATCGTCGACGCCAGCCAAGCCTGCGGCTGGCTGCCCATCACCCTCGACGGCATCGACGCCCTCGTCTGCGCCGCCTACAAATGGCTCATGGCCCCTCGAGGCGCCGCCTTCGGCTACCTCTCACCCCACCTGCGCACCCGCATGCGCCCCACCGCCGCCAACTGGTACGCCGGAGCCGACCCGGGCGGCTCCTTCTACGGCCCACCCCTGCGCCTCGCCGAAGACGCCCGCGCCTTCGACCAGTCACCCGCCTGGTTCTCCTACGTCGGCGCCGCACCCGCCCTCGAACTCATCAACCAGATCGGCGCCCCCGCCATCGCCCACCACAACATCACCCTGGCCAACCGCTTCCGCACCGGCCTCGGCCTGCCACCCTCCGACAGCGCCATCGTCTCCGTCCCCACCACCCCCGACGCCGCCCAGCGCCTGACCACCGCAGGCGTCCGCACCGCCGCACGCGCCGGAAACCTGCGCGCCTCCTTCCACCTCTACACCACCGCCGACGACGTCGACCGCGCCCTGGAGGCCCTGCGATGATCCTGCACCTGGCCCTCGCCGACGACTGGCAGCACGCCCGAGGCACAGGGGAGTACCTCATCTCCACCCTCGGCCGCACCCTCCAGCAAGAGGGCTACATCCACTGCTGCGCCACCGACACCCAACTCCACGGCGTCGCCCACCGCTACTACAGCGACGTCCGCGAACCCCTCATCGTCCTCGAAATCGACCCCACCGGCCTCGACATCCGCCTCGAAACCCCACCCGGCGCCACCGAAGCCTTCCCCCACCTGTACGGCCCGCTCCCCATCACGGCCGTCACCGCCACCCGCCCCTACCGCTGATCACACCCACCCGTGAACCCCATGGACACCCGAGCAGCCGCCCGTCGATTCGCCGACACCTGGCAACACGGCTGGACCCACCACGACGCCATCACGGCGCTATACACCGACGACGTCCACCACTCCATGCCCTTCAGGGCGCCCCACCACGGCAAGAAGACCCTCCGCTCCGAAGGTGTCCCCAGCCCCAAGGCAGGGCTTGACCGGGGTTGAGCCCTCGACGGGGGTGTCGGGATCAGTCGGATACGGCGTCGATCGGTCGTCAGCCGGTTTCAGCTCGACGGCAGCGCGGTCCGGCCCTCCGACAGCTCCGGCACGTGCTGTACAGCGTGGAGCGGCTGACGCCGAGCAGTCGGGCGATGGAGGCGACGGTGTTGTCCGGCTGGGTGAGCAGGTCGCGGGCGTGGCGGACCTGCTCGGGAGTGAGCGCGGGCGGGCGGCCCAAGCGCTGACCGCGGGCGCGGGCGGCGTCGCAGGTTGGGGTGTCGATGATCAGAGGTGTGCGCATCTGGCTAGAGTGACATGGTGATCTTCACCATTGCGCAGGCCGCAGCCGACGACGGGGACGTTCTGGGTGAGATCCACGCGGAGGCCTGGAAGGTCGCCTACGCCCCGTTCTTCGCGCCGGGCTTCGCCGAGCAGGCGGTACAGCGCCGCCGTACTCAGTGGCGCGAGCGCATCGTCCAGGCTAAGGACACAATCATGCTGGCGAGGGGCGACGGGCGCCCGCTGGCCTTGTCGTACTTCGGCGCCTCCCAGACGAAGACCGGGATGGCGGAGATCCACAGCTTCTACGCTCACCCGGACGGCTGGGGCACCGGCGCCGCCAGGGCCCTCATGACCGCCACGCTGGCACAGCTCAAGAAGGACGGCTTCGACCAGGTCCACCTGTGGACGCTGCGCGACACTCCGCAGTCTCGGCGTTTCTACAGCAAGTGCGGCTTCACGGAAACGGGTGTGCTGCGCGATCACGACTTCGGCGACGGTCGGCCGCTGGTACAGGTGGAATTCGGGGTATCGGTAAGAACCGGGCCAGCAGGCCCAAAGCGACCCTGCGTATCCGGGAGCTTCCCGGGCGAGTTGACATAAAGGCTGATACGAGCAATGCAAAAGCTCGTCAGCTCGAAACTTGGCGGTGGCGAAGTGACCTCAGGGTTGATGCGGCCGAGGACGTTGCGAGGTTGCGTGGACGAACGGTTGCGGCACGAGTCGCCTCGTACATCTCGACCAGACAGGGCGGAGGCCGCTTCGCCCAGCGGATAGGTGTTCGGGCTCCTCCCGCTTAGGCCGTGCGGGGTACGCGCCGCAGGCCCGTCGTCAGCACTGCCGCGTTGACGGCCCGGTGCACGGCGGCCTGAACCTGCTCGATGTCGTCTGGGCTCAGCTGTGCTGCGGCGAGCTGGTCGGCCAGCAGTTGCACGTGGGTGGCGAAGCGCTCGCAGGCGCCGGCCAGCGCGGTCACCGGGCTGACGGCCTCGCCCAGCGGGGGACCCGTCTCGCCTGGGTGCGTCATGACCGTGACAGTACGCCGCCGTGCGGGACTGCGCACGGCTGGTTACGTAGGCGAGTAGCGACAGCTCTGTCGGTCAGTTCCGACAGCGATCGTTTTGAGCGGAAAGCGATGTCGCTGAGAAGTAGCAGGGCTCTTGGGCTTGCGGTGGGAGATGAGTGTGCCCGCAGGGTGAGAGGGGGCGCTGGTGCACTCGTATCGGAGGTGGCGAGCTGCCCTCCAGTAGGTTGGCGGCATGGTCGCTGCGATCGTCGAGCATGAGCTGACCGAGCCTTGGGAGGGCTTCCTCGCCGAACCGGCTGCGGGTAGCAGCGGTGCGGGTGTGCTTGTGCTTTCCGGATCCAGCGGCCGGATCGAGCGTGAGCGGTGTCGACTCTTCGCTCGTGCTGGCGTGACCGCGGTGTCGGTTCGGTGGTTCGGCGGACCCGGGCAGATGCCTGGTATCTGCGAGGTTCCGCTGGAGACCTTCGTCGCTGCGACCGGACTGCTGCGCGAGTGTGGCGCGAGGCGCGTCAGCATCCTCGGTAACTCCAAGAGCGCCGAGGCGGTGCTGCTCGTGTCCGCCCTCACCGACTGCGCCGACGCCGTGATCGCGCTTGCCCCGACGTCTGTCACCTGGGCCAATGTCGGGCCGGGTGGCGACGGTCGGCACCACCCTCACGGCTCCAGTTGGACCTGGCAGGGGCAGCCGCTGCCCTTTGTCCCCTACGACGAGTCCTGGACGCCGACGGATCAGGAAGGCGCGCCGGTCTCTGTGCGCAGTTGGTACGAGCGCAGCCTCGCGATACACGCGGACCGGTTGCCCGCCGCCGCCATCCCGGTGGAGAAGGCCAGCGCCGATCTGGTACTGATCGCGGGCGGCGCCGACCGGATGTGGCCGTCCCTGCGCTTCGCCCGCGAACTCGCGGCCCGGCGCTCCGCGGCTGGGCGGGAGGCGGTGCTCATCACCCGGGCCGACGCGGGCCATCGGGTCGTCTTCCCAGGAGAGGCGGTACCGTCCCCGTCCACCAAGTTCGACCACGGCGGGACCCCGGAGGCCAACACGGCGCTTGGCGCTGCCGCCTGGCCGTACGTGATGGCGACCGTCCGCGCCACCTGAGCGATATGGCGAGGGGTGAGGTTGAACCGAGTTGGGGGAGTCGCTCGCGCCCAGAGAGTCTGCAGCCACCGACATTTCACGACTGCATCCGCCCGGAGCGCTGTCCAAACTGACCCGCAAACGCTGCTGCTAGTCATCGACGAAATCAGACTGTCCGCCCGCCGGTAGGTGCGGTGACCACATAGGTTCACCGGGTTGAGGACACGCCGTCTGGCTTGCACGGGTGCGATGCGACGTTCAGTCGGCGTGGCAGGTGATGTCGGCGGCGGGCAGGGAGCCGTCGCGGAAGTAGGTGTTCACCGCGTTGTCCACACAGGCGTTGGGCAGGCGGCCGAAGATGCCGTGCATGCGTACGTCCTGGAGGGTCACCAGGCGGGAGGCGGACATCACCCGGTGCAGCGCCACGCCTTCCTGGTAGACGGTGCGGGTGTCGCGGGTGGCCTGGACGATCAGCGCGGGGATGTGGTTGCGCACGACGGTCCTGGGTTCGCGCGGCGGCGCCCAGAACGCGCACGCCGTGATGTTGTTCGCGTACGGCCCGAACACCGGCTGGCCGGCCCGGCTGCGCCGGATGTTGCGCCAGTACCACTCCGGATCACGCGGCACCACGGCGTCGCCGCAGATCACGGCCGCCTGACTGGACAGGTCCCGCGGCCGGCCCGTCAGCGTGAAGCGCAGTTCGTCGTCAAAGTCCTTGCTGGGCTGGACCGGCTTGCCGTCGGCCGCGTCGGCGATCAGCCGCACCCGTCCGGCCAGGTGGGCGTTGTAGCGGGCGTCGGGCAGCAGCGTGAACAGCGTCATGGGCAGGAAGCGCTCGTCGAGGAGGTGCTCGCCGATCCGGATCGGCGATCTGGCCGACCGTCTGATCAGGCTCTCGACCAGGGCCCGCACCTGCCGCCTGGTCGCGCCGAGGTGGTACTCGGCGTCGCGGGCCGCGGTCCAGCTCGCCCACTCGTCGAGCGCGGCCTCGTTGAACGGCCCGCTGTTCCTGATCGACCCGGCCATGTACGCGGCCGGGTCGACCGCGCTGTCCAGCACGATCCGGTCGCTGCGGTGCGGGAACATCTGGGCGAAGACCGCACCGAGGTAGGTGCCGTAGGACATGCCGAAATAGGACAACTTCGCCTCGCCCAGGGCGCCGCGGACGACGTCCATGTCCCGCGCGGTGTTGCGGGTGGTGATGTGGGCGAGCCTGTCGCCCTCCCTCCGCGCGCACCGCCGCGCGAGATCGGCCTGAGTCCGTACGGCGCCGCGGAAGTCTGCCCTGTCCAGCCCGGCCGACCAGAGCATGTGCCCGATGGGCCACGCGCAGTCGATTGCCGCACTCCGCCCGACACCCCGCGGATCCATGCCGATCAGGTCGTAGCGGGAGGTGACCTCGGGGGCCATCGCCCCTTTGATGTAGAGCATGAAGTGCAGGCCCGCGCCGCCGGGCCCGCCGGGGTTGGACAGCATGATCCCGCGCCGGTGCTCGGTGTCGGGCGCCTTGAGCCGTGAGATCGCCACCTCGATCGTGCTGCCCTGCGGTCTGGAGTAGTCCAGCGGCACCGTGACCTCGGCGCATTGGGCGCCCGCCTGATCCAGCATGGCGTCCCCGCAGGCTTTCCACTCGACGTCCTGCTCGCGGAAGCGGCTCAGGGCGGCCTCGGCCCCGGAGGTCCCGGTCCCGGTCAGCACCCCGGCTCCCACCGCCAGCGCGGCGAGCACAGCAGTTACCCGTTTCATTCGTCGTCCTCGGATCAGGGGATCTTGTGCACGCCCCCCGCTCCAGTTCGATCGGCCGGGCGCATCACAAGGGAATGCAAGCAACTGTAGTTGCTTAAATTCGCTTTAGTCAACCCGAGTTGCTTGCAGGAAAATCCGCTCACCGACTCGGATCCCTCCTGTGGCCCGGCTTTGGAAAGATCACACGAAGGAGTGACGCGCTCGCAGGAGCGCACCCAGCACACTGATCGGCATGCACCTCTCGCTCCCCACGAAGATCGATTTCCGACCCCTGCGGGACATACCGCGACAGGACATCGCTATTGGGTTCGTGCTGGCCGTTCTGGTGACGTTCGACAGCTTGGCCAACCGCTACCTCGACAACTCCCTCCTCGACCTCGTCGTCGTGATTGGCGGGTTACTGGCCACCGCTCCGCAGACGTTCAGACGGCGGCAGCCGTGGCTGAGCGTCATCCTGACGACCTCCGGCGCCGTCATCCTGACGACTTTCGGCACCCTCCTGATGTTCGTCCGGGGATTCGGATACGTCTCGCCTGTGGTGTTCTGTTCGGGTGCTCTCACGCTGTACACGCTGCTGCGCCTGGTCGACCGACGGGTCGCCTGGATCCTCGTGGGAGCCTTCGGGCTGGCGATCGCCATGGGGCAAGGCACCCTTTTCATGGTGGCCGATCTCAACGGGGTGATCTTCAAGGAGTCTCTCGTCACGGTCGCCGGTCTCGCGGGGGTGATCGGTTTGGGGCTGATCGCCGACCTCGTGCGCAGCCGTACCGAACTCAAGGAGGTGCGGAAGGACGGCGGCGAGCACGTCATCGCCGCCCAGCGCGAGCAGGCCGCGACGGCCGAACGAGGGAGGATCGCCCGGGAGATGCACGACGTGGTGGCGCACTCGATCGCCCTGGTCGCCGTGCAGGCGGAGGCGGCACCGTACACCGTGCCCGATCTCAGCGACGCCTCCAAGGCGGAGTTCGCGGAGATCGCCACCACAGCGCGCCGCACACTGACCGAGATGCGGCGGCTGCTGGGAGTGCTGCGCGCCGACATCACCAGCGTGCCCGAGACCGAGCCACAACCGCGGCTGGCTCAGTTGGGCGATCTGATTGAGCAAGACGGCGGGGAGGTGCACCTCGACGTGGTTGGCGGGGAGAGACCGCTGCCCCGGGCGGTGGACGTATCGGCATACCGGATCGTCCAGGAGTGCCTGGCCAACGCTCGTACGCACGCGCCGGGTTCACATGTGTCGATCGAGTTGGCGTACCGGCCCGACCTGCTGGCCATCCGTGTCGTCAACGACGCGGCGCAGGGCGAGGCGTCGCGGATGGGGGTTCCCGAGTCGCCTGTCAGCGCCGGCGGCCATGGGGTGATAGGCATGCGGGAGCGGGCGCTGAGCCTGGGCGGCTGGTTCTCCGCCCAACCCACGGAGGCCGGCGGCTTCCTGGTCCAGGCCGGGCTCCCATTCGAATGAGCACTCCGCCGACAGCGTCACCGGCGTCCATCAGCGTGGTGGTCGCGGACGACCAGCACACCGTACGGCGGGGGTTCACCGCCATCCTGTCCACCGCGCCAGACCTGACCGTGGTGGGGGCCGCGGCCGACGGCCTGGAGGCGGTGCGCCTGGTACGGGAGACGAGTCCGGACGTCGTGCTCATGGACATCCGGATGCCGAGGCTGAACGGAATCGAGGCGGCACGCAGGATCGCCGCCTCGGGCCCGACACGGGCCATCATGATCACGACGTTCGATCTGGACTCCTACGTATACGACGCGCTGGCCGCAGGAGCGTCGGGATTCCTGCTGAAAGACGTGACGGCGACCGAACTGACAACCGCCGTACGGGTCGTGGCCCGCGGTGACGCCCTGCTCGCGCCCAGCATCACCCGCAGGCTGATCGCCGAGTTCACCAAGACCCGCCCGCCCGCGCCCCGCCCCTATGACGGGCTGACCGCGCGTGAGCTGGAAGTCCTGCGCCTGCTCGCGCGCGGCCTGTCCAACGCCGAGATCGCTGTCGAATTCGTGGTCACCGAGCACACGGTCAAGACCCACGTCACCCGGGTGCTGGCCAAGCTCGGTCTGCGCGACCGGGCTCAAGCCATCGTCCACGCCTACGAATCAGGCCTCGTCAGACCGGTCCGGTTGTCGGAGACCGAGGAAGACGGCCGATCACGGCGATAGGCCTCCGGGGAGGATCGGACCGGATTTGGGGACACCTTCGGTTGCGACATGAGGTCGCACGTTTTGAGTGGTCACGAGAAGGGAGGCCCGGCGATGTCGGGACCGTGATCCAGGTCAGTGTCTGAGACCTG
>NZ_JBEYZF010000024.1:0-61672 GCF_040645915.1 Nonomuraea sp. NPDC046570
TCCTGCGCAAACTCCGCTGCTGCCCTCACCTCGCCGGGCAACTCGTCAAAGCGATCCTCGTCCTCCAACTCCGCGAATCGAGATGAAAAACGTTCACTAGAGGGCTTGTCGCAACACACCTGATCATGAAAACCTGTTGATGGCGAGGCGAGGGCCCAAGCGCCAGGCTGGATGTGGAATCGGACTTATTGGGGTCAGCATTCACCCGTCGTCGGCAGCGGCTGCTCCGGGTTTTCCCTGGGGCGCCGTTCTCCGCCGCCTGCCGTTGTCAGCCGCGCTCGGGTCATCAGGATGAAAAAGCCGCTTAAGAAAACGCCTCCCCCGGCACGAGGCCGGTACTACATTCAGAGTTGAGGGAGCGGGTCGCCACGCCGGCGACTGATCAGCGCGCGGGTCTGATGGAGGCGGCGGAAGGCCGACCAGGCCAGGACATGGTCGATGGCGCGGGCTGCGGGGATGAACAGTGCGCCTGCCGAAAAATCCATCCATGCAGTTCAAGCGGCCTGTGAGTACTCGTGGAGAACTCTGCCGAGCCGGTCTCGTCGACGTATGTTCAGGTCAGCGATTCGCCCTTGATCCCTGATCGGATCCGGGACGGTACGCGGCGGGGCCGCTTGGGGCGGGGCTTGATTAACTCGGTGCTGGTGGTGGAACCGCTCGTACTCGCGAATGGCGTGAAGTGCCATCCTGCTGAGCGCCGAATCGATGGCCCAAGGTTGCTCGATGGCTGCTCGTGCACGTTCTATCGGCGAGGAGACCCGGCCCTACGCGGCAGTGATGCACTCAATGGGATGCGAACAAATAACGCATAATGCCGACGGTAAAGGGTGCGGGGTTGCTCGGTGGTTGCTCGCGTGTACGCCATTCGACCCGGCACGGATTGTCAGCACCCGGCACGACAGCAGGGATAATCCTGGACGGAGCGATAGAAAGCGACACAGCGCGACACTAGACGGCATTGGTCAAGGCGACTCTTCGTTCCACCATTCGCTCATGGGCTTGACGCAGCGGGTGGTGTCGCTCGTCCAGTCCTCCTCGAACACGCCGTTCGCGGGCAGGCCGATCTCGGCCAGGAAACGACGGGTGGGCTCGTGGGTGATGGCAGCATGGATCTCCTCCATAGCCGGCCGGATGAAACCGGCTTCGCCGTACAGGCTCTCCAGCAGGTCGCGTGTGAGCTTGACTGGGGGCTGGCTGAGTGGAAGCGGGGCGATGCTCTCCGAAGCGCCAGCCAGGCGTTCGTGCCCCGCCTGGTCCGCACGTGCGTACTCGGGAGGAGACAACTCCGATGAGACCGGCCAGCCGCCTATCACGGCCACCAGGTAAATTGATTAGGGGGTCAACGAGCAGGCTGGCGCCGACACGGCCGCCAGCGGTGTGAACCACGTCGCAGCCGCCATGTCGGCCCTCGGGCCCAGCCGGCGGATCCGGGTCTCGCAGAGCGCACCGGTCTTCTCGGGCTCAGTCGCGGTTGGTACCGGCCGCGTGACACTGATCGACGACCCAGTCCAGGTCCGCGAGCGCGACCAGACGAACAAGTCGCCGCAGAAAGCGCTCGGCAGCCGTCATGGTGATCCCGAAGTCAGACGTGATCCAGGTGATGAACTCGGTACCGCTCGGAGGAACGTCAGCGCAGATCCGGGCGAGTAGATCCTGATAGCGCCCTCGCGCGCGTGCACGGTGCGTGGTCACCGGTCCGCCCTTCAGCAGCTTGCCCAGCGTCCGCCGTGCCGTGTCCTTCTCTTCGCTGAGCACGAACAGCTCCTCCGGCCCCTGCTGGGAAGTGCTGCCGAGAACCAGGCTCTCCTTCTCCAGGTATCCGGCCACGTTTGCTGCGTAGAAGCCGGGGCGCAGGACGCGGAGCCGGTCCAGGGAGTCGCGCAACATGCGCCTGGCCGTGAGCAGGTCCAGACGCAGGAGCGCGAGCAGGCCACAGGAAACATCGTAGGGATCCACGCCACCGTTCCGCAGTCTGATAACGGCGTCCTCCAGAAGCTGGAAAGCGACCCCGTTCCCGCGAAGCGGCTTCGCCCAGCCGGACGTCCGGAGATCGCGCTCAGGCTTGGCCGAGGCGCCGCAGCTCATCGCGTCCGCACGGCGTACGCGTGCTTCGAGGCGGAGTAGGGGGTGATGGACGAGCTGCGCACGGGCTGCGCGGACTCCGGGCGGCTCCTCCTCGCTGGGCCGTCTCCGCATCTGGCGAGACACGAGGTCGAGCCTGTTCCCGACTGCCTCGGATGAGGTCAGCCATCGAACGGCCGAGTCCATCTCGCGGACCGTGTCCCCCGTACGTGTGCGGGGGAGGGCTCCCGCCAGGGCCTTGCGCAACCTGGCGTACCCGTCGAGCAGGTGGTCAGCGATCACCTGCTCGCACTCATCACACCAACGAGTACGGTCGACTCCGCTGCACGACCTTCCGTTGTGCCGGGCGCGGCGCAACGGCCCGCGCGCGGCGTCCCTGAGCGCTGGTGAGACCAGTGAGAAGTACGCGTGGAAGGCGGTCGACTCGCATGCTGAAACAACGGTGGCGAGGTTCATGAGAATTGCCCCTCCGAGGCATCACAAGAGAACGCGCTCGAAACGCGGTCTCGCGACATCGGCCTCGAAGTCCGAGGCCCTCAGAGGGAGCGGAATGAACCACTCAAGCTCGCAGGCGTCCTGCCGTTGAACGAGACAAGGCTGCCAACGTGCCCAGCCGTCGTCAAGCGCTTTCCCGGTAAATCACCTCAAGAGCGTTGACCACCGATTTGTACTGAACAACGAGCACGTCATCACTTCTGGCCGGTCCACCCAAATCGCGCACAGCACGCAGCAGCACCTCACGCACATCGGCGTCAGAGCGGGCGGAGCGAGGACGGCCCCGGCCCTGCCGATCGAGGGCATGCCCCTGAATCGACTCGTTCGCGAGCCTCCCCAGCTCCTTCAGCGCGGGCCCCGCGGTACGGAGCCCGTCCCACTGCCCCCACGAGAACAGCGCCGGACGGAGCGTCTCTACTGCGACATACGCCACCGGTACCCGGTGTCGCCGGTCACGGCAGACCTCGGCGAGCAGCGTCAGGCGCCGCCTGGCCGCTGTCAGGCGCTCGGCCGCCATCCAGCCATCACTGGCGGCGCCGAACAGGTCGTTCTCCAGTGCCGCGAGCAATGGCATCACGTCACGCAATGTGTCCGAGCCGCGCCCGACGAGACGCCGAGCTGTCCGCAGGTCCAGTCGCCTGACGGCGCTCACCGCCAGCCCGGCCAGCAGGCGGTCCGCGCCCAGGCGCGCCAGCACCCGCTGACCGCCGTGAAGTTCGGATGCCGCATCGCGCCTGCGGATCAGCTCTGTCACCCACAGCGGGCAGGCGGCGGTCAGCGACCACTCAACGCCCGCCGCGATCATGCCGTAGTTCGTCAGGGGCGGCCCCGGGTTGAGGACCAGCACCAGCTCGTCGACATCGCGCAGACTGCGCGACCCCCACTTACCGGTGGGAGCCGCCTCGGAGGCGAGCCCGGCGACGATGGCGTCCCGGGCAGCCTCGAAGTCGGCGGAAACAGATGCGATCACCCGAACGTCCGCATCGCCGTCCTCAGCCGCCCAGCGTGCCAGCATGTGGGCCCGCTCCTTCGCCTCGGAGGTAGCGAGCAACCGCAGCCGTACGGCGCCTCGGCGTGGCAGCGACTCCCGTCTCTTCCGCAACTCGGCCAGGACCGTCTGTACGGCGAGCCTGTCCTCGGTCTCCCTGCCATCGTGGTCCAGCCCGACGGCGAGAAGGCCCAGAACGTCGCCGCTGCCCAGCACCGGCCATCCGGTCCTACCGGTATGGGAGACCAGCTTGACCCCTTGGTCGTCCTTCTCCCACCTGTCGGCGGCATCCAGCAAGGTGGAGGGCAGCAGTCCCGCGAGCCGTTCTGAACTCAGGTGTGCTCGATGTGTGGACGCCGCGGTGTACAGCTTGATCAGCGCGTCGTCCTTGAGCATCGCCCCGCATCCGGTGGCCGGCGCCGACCAGAGTTGCCGGGCGGTCATACGGATGTGCCCGGTCAGGCCGCGTTCCCCGTCACCTCGGTACGTGAGCATGTCGATCAGCCGTCTGATCTGATCGCGGGCTCGGCTCGGTAAGGTGCTCTCCTCCCGATCGAAAAGGCGGCGAAGGCGCCCGGCGAACCAGGCACGGAGCAGCCCGTAGTCTGCGGCCTCTCCTCGCCCGATCCGCTCGAACAGGGCCGCCTGCGCGGTAGGCCACGTCTCGGTGAACTTACCGATCCGGCCTTCGGTGATGCCGTGGCCGGTGTCCGCGTTGGAGCGTTCCCGCATGGCGGTGGCGTAGGTGGTGTCCCCGGCCTGCCGGGCGGCGAGCAGTTCCCATACTTCACGGTTGGTGGGGTCCACCTCCGCGAGGGCGTCCCAGAAACGATGGCGGAGCAGCCAGGACTGCAGCCGCGTGTCCATGTCTCGTGGTCCGTCGAGCACGTACGGCCGTCGCGGCGCGTCGATGTGGATGATCCGCGCGGGACGGCGGGCGGCCAGTGCGGCACACACGGCGCCCGCGCTGAGCGCGAACGCTCCGGAACCGCACGTGATCAGTATGTCGGTGGGGGAACGACGCAGGAGCCAACGCCGCAGAGCCTCCGAGCCGTCCCCGAGGGTCGGCGCCTCCACCCTGACGACGGAGACCGCCGCCGGGTCGAAACGCACGCCGTACAGCCCGGCCTCGGAGGTGAGCCGCGCCCGGATCTCGTCGGCGTGCTCGCCGAACGTCCGGTCTCCCGGCCCGCCCGGTGTCGTGGTCCCGAGCAGGACGACCAGGGAGACCGGGATCTCAGCGGAGGCGAGCCCCTCGAACACCTTCCTGAGCGGCCGGCGGTCCTTGCCCTCGCCCTGCGGATCACCATCGAGATCGGGTAGCGATCCGTCGAAGCTTCGCACCCCCGGGAATCCCAGATCCCCGCCGCCCACCGCGTGTATGAGCAGCACGCCCTCGGTTTTCTCCACGACAACGCCTTCCACATGGCAGGCCGTAACGGAATCAACCGGGTTGACGGTAACCCATCACCGACAAAGTCGCGAACTACCACACCACCCCGCCTTTTCTGTCGTCCCTAATATCAGAAGATATGAGGGATTAATTGCGCTTTAACGGCTTCTGCGTCGTCCGGACGGTCCAGTACGGCCGCCGTCGCGCCCCCCTCCTTGTTCATCGAAGAGGTACGTGGTGAGCGGAGCACCGGCGTTCCCCAGGCCAGGCAGCGCGCGTCCGCGCCCTGAAACGGGCCTGCCCTGCTCAGATCTCTCGTTCTCGGTGAACCACTTGTAGTTCCACCCCTGCGGATCCGGCGGAGCAGGGACGTTCTCCGGCAACCATTCCGGGCGCGTACGGGGATAGTGCACCGGAAGTTCGGGGTTGCCGCGCGCCACGGCGAGCATGGCCTCCCTTACGGTGACCAGCTGATCGGAGCTCTTCACCAGCCGGACGAACTCTTCGCGCGCCGCCTCCAGGATCTTGGCTCCGTCACCGTCGGAGAGAGGCGTGGACAACGAGCGGTAATAGTCGGCGAACTGCTCACCGGAGTGCAGTCGGGTGTTCTCGACGTCGATGTCGAGTCGTACGCTGCCGAAGCCGAGCGGGCGTCCAAGACCGAGTCGGTGGAAATGCCCCGCCGGGAGGGTGAGCAGCCAGACGAGCGCGCCGAGCTCGTGGGCGTCGAGGTCTCGGACGTCGATGGCGAACCGGAAGGTCGTCTTGGGCCGCACCCATCCCTTGATGGAGCGGTTCTGCGTATCGCGCTGCTCGGCGTCCGTCGTCCGGTACCGCTTTTTGTCAGGAGTCGGAAGGCCCTTGTCATCGTGGGCAGCCCGGGAGCGGCGGTACTCACGGTAGTGAGAGCCGACCCGGACCTGGGTGGGGTCCCACCTCCCCTGTCCCTCGCTCCAGTGCTGGCGCGGGTCGAGCCCGGCGTGATGCCAGTACGCCTTCCTACCGCGCAGGCCACGCCCGGACCGGTAGAGCTTCTCCTTCGGCGTCCCGTCTCTGACCGGCCGATCCGGCTGGTCGGCCGACTCGGCGAGGTAGAAACGTCCCTGCTGGGGCTTGGGCTGCCCGAGGATCGAGATCGGCAGGCCGTCTCCGTCGAACCGCTCCACGGCCTCATCCGCGTCTTGCTCGCAAGCGACCGGACCGATGCGCAGCCGGCCACGGTAAGCCGCAGGCCGAACGCCGGAACCTCGCGGAGCGACCCAGCCGAACACGCGATCGGCCGGTGACAACTTGTCATAGCGGCAGGCCGGCAAGAGCGATTCCGGCAGCAGTTCTCGCGGGGAAACGGGATAGAGGTCACGTGGCACCAGCACGGGATAGAGCGCCGTCACCTGGTCACCCTCCAGACGGGCATAGCAGACCGAGCCCTGCCTCAACACCGTCACGTCGTCCTCATGTATGTGCGGACTCCATGCGAGCTGTCCGGGGCCGTCGCCAATCCGCTCTCCCGGACCGGCGGACGTGCCGTCCGCACGACGTCGTCCGAACAGCTCGGCCTCGTCGTGCACTCCGCGGTAGTCACGGATCAGGTCGTTCCACTGCTTTTCCAGCTCGTGCCACGGCCTAGCGAGTTTCAGCGCCTTGGGCTTCTGGCCTTGCTCCCGATAGAAGAAGCGCTCGCAGGTCTTGCCTTCGATGTTCAGGCCGGTAACGAAGGCGACGCCGTTGACGATCCGCTCGCCGCTCTCTCGCGCCTGCACCTCTTTGGTACCTTCTCGCACGAACCGGACGACCTCGGTCTGATTGTTCTTTCCCCGTCTGACCAGAGCGCGGAGCCGTTCCAGATGCCGGGGCGCCTCCTGGCCGTCCTTCGGGTAGACGCTCACCCCGTCCTTGTCGTACATCCTGAGCACCGCCTGCTGGAACTTGTACAGCACTCCCTGGGCGGCGATGTACACGGGCACCATACCCAGGGCGAATCCGGCGTCGCGACGGAAGCCGAGCGGGCTGTCATGGCCTTCGAAGACGCCAAGCCGGGAGTTGGTGACGGCCTCGTACGCGGCGCGCAGCATGCCCTTGACCGAGGTGGCGGGCAAGTGCGGGCGGCCGTCGCGGAGCCGTACGGGATAGACGAAATGGCCCTCCGTGCCGTTTCCGCTATCCGTCAGTGGGGTCTTCCGCGCGGTGTCGAGGAGCAGCAGCGGCGTCTGTACGGTGAGAGCGACACCGATACGGCCGGTCCAGCAGCCGGGACGCAGCAGGTCGCGCGCGGGCGGTGGCCCATCGCGGAGCGGCTCCGGCAGGCCCTCGCGGGGAAAGGCCGGGATGAACGTGTAGGGATTCAGGAACTCGCCGGTCATCACGCGGCCCCTTCCACTGCGTAGGGTTCGAATCCGATCAGGCGTTCCTCGGCGACATAGGCGTTGCCGTGTTCGCGATCCGCGACGACGTACTCGCGGGCGGCCAACCGGACGTGGTCCTTCTCTTCGGCGGTCACCAAGGGGACGGCCAGGGTGCCGACATGGGAAGAGGCAAGGGTGGTCCAGCCGGATCCGGACGCGGTCACCGCGCCCCAGACGAGATAGCGGGCGTCCATCGTCGCGATGGCGGGCAACGGATCCACCCGCTCGCCGAAAGAGCCCAGCAGTAGGCGCTCGTCCTCTGTGAGCAGGACCGCGTACCCGGACTCCACCCAGCGCAGCTCCGCCTCCGAGGTGAAGACCCGCGCCTCGTAGACAACGGATAGATCGGCCGGGCCGCAAGCGGTGACACAGCCACCGCCCTCGACCTTGGCCACGCGGTACGCGGAAGGCGTGGTGAGCAGCGCGCATCCGCCGTCCAGCCCGGCGGCCTCCAGCGCCTCCGGCAGAGTGACGCCGGTGGTGGCGGCAGCGTACAAGGTTGTCATGACACCTCCTGTGCCAAATAGTCCGTCCACGCCCGGGCGATGGTTGAGATCTCGGGTCCGTCCAGTGCCTCGGGCAGCTTGACCTGCGTCGGCCACGGTCCGCCGATCAGCGTGATCTCGCTGATCTCGATGTCGCCGAACCCCCTATTGACGGACGCGCCGAGCGGGATGCGTCCTTCAACCAGGTCTCGCAGGGTCAGCAGGAGCAGGGCCAGAGCCCGCTCACGGCCAGCGCCCAGCCGGGTGAGGTCGATCGAGAGCCTGACCGGTTCCCATTCGACCGAGTGCGGTTCGAGCACGCTGAACAGGCGTCCGTCGGCCGCGCCGCCGGTCCACCGATCGAGGGCGACGTGGTCGGCCTGAGCCATGCCGAGGTCGTCCAGCCGGTCCCGCACCGCTTCCGGCAACTCCGCACGCTCGCCAGGAGAGGCCGCAGGCAGGGGATCGGCCCCGTTGACGGCCCGCCACAGCGTTTCGGGGATGGTGATCAGCGCGGTGCACTCCTCGGCCCGTAGGGCTCCCGCCCGCCGGTCCTTGACGTCGTCGCGTGCTGCGCCGAACAGATCCCGTACGGCGGGCAGCTGGTCGAGCTGGGCCCGGAACGCTGTGCTGTGCCCGGCGGCGGGATCTCCCGAGGCAGCCCGGGGGGTGGCGGCTACTGACGCGCCGTGCGAGGCGGTGGTTTCCGGAACACCGTCGGGCGTGAACCTCGCAGTGCGTTCCACGAACTCGGCGTGGGCTCGCAGCGCCCCCTTGAGCGAACCGCCCGGCAGGACCAAGGTCAGGTGACGCTGATCGACCCGGGTGGTGAGCGGCAACGTGTCGACAGACAGCCCGCTCGGCGTCGCCCGGACCATCACCGGCGCCAGCGGCCTCCAGACGACCTGAACGTGAAGGAACTCACGCCTGGCCGGCAGCTGCGGGGCCACGGCACTCAGAGATGCCTCCGGGCGGACGCGCACGGCATCACCTCGGAGAACGGCCAGCAGCCCCTGCGGGGAGTCGAACCTCTCTACGACGACCTCAAGGGGATCATCGAGCAGCCGAACTGAGCCGAGCCCTCGACCGGTGGCCGCACCGATCCGTATCTCCCCTGCTGAAAGCGCTGCGAGGAAGGCCCCCATCCGGGCCTCGTCCACGGCCTGGTCCGAGTCGGCGGCCGACTCGATGTCGATCTCCAGCCGTAGGAGGCATCCGGCGGGGACGACCTGCCTGCCGTACAGGAACTCCGGGGCGGCCGTGCCGGTCACCCGGTCGATGCCGACTGAGGGGCGGAACTCCATGAGCGCACGGTTGATCGGGCTGAGCGGCAGACTCTGTGCATCCAGCCGGGTGTCGGACGTGACCAGAGCGTCGGCGACGATCACACGGCTCGCGCCGCCCTCGCTGTCTTCTCCGGCGGTCCCCCACAGGTCGTGCAGCAGGGCGTCCGGGTCGGCACCCCGCGACCAGCTTCGCAGGACTCCGGCGAGTGTCGTGCCGGGCACGTAGGGACGGCCAAGACCGTCCAGGGCGATCGGCAGCGGCTCCGAGGGGTCCGTACTTAGACCTCCGACGTGCACCGGCGACTCAGTGCGCAGCCAGCCGCGGGCCCGGACCCGGCTCGTCACGTGCCGGCCTGTTCTGCGTGTCATTCCGTGTCTCCTTCCGCCCGTTCCCGGCTGTGCGCCGCCAGGCAGGCGGTGAGCAGGACGCGCACCGCCTCGTCGTGCAGCTCCGTGCGCAGCGCGGCGGCGCCGTCGGCGGTCACGGTGAGCCTCTCCTCGGGCAGGCTGAGCAGGGTCCAGATCCGATCGGGATCGTCGAGCAGATCGGCCAGCGTCTCCGCTTTCTTTCGCGGCCAGGAGGAGCGGCCTGCCTTGATCCGAGTGAGCCGGGCGAGCCGGTTGCGGGCTCTTTCCATCGAGGGCTCCCCGACGATCTCGCGCAGCCCGTTGAGCTGGGTGGAAGTCACCTCGACCGGCAGGATCTCCGCACGTCGGTCGCGGTCCGCTAGCACGGCTTCGCAGGTCCGGTGGATTTCCACGCACCACGCCGCACGTTCGAAGATCCTCCCTTCGGCATGGCCGTCCTCGCCCTGCCTGATCGGCTCGGGCGACACGTCCGGCGCCGACTTGCCATCGAAAACGCCTTGGGTAGGCATATCGCCAACGCTCCGAAGCAGCAGGTCGTGATCGATCTCGACCTGTCCAAAGCCCTCGGCGCGACGCTCCCCCACCCCGGCGGCGCGGACCTCGGCCAGAACCTCAGGGGAAATAGGACCGCCGGACACCTCAAAGGTGAGGCAACTCCCGGCGGCCAGGCCGTACAGCGTGGGCCGGGGCAGGCCCCAGCCCCGATGCCAGCTCTCCGTCCTGTGCGCGCCGAGCGCGACGCCGATGCGACCGTCCCGTGGCTTGGTCAGCGGACTCAGGGTCAGTTCGAGCGCCCCTGCTCCGGCGAGGGCCTGCTCCAGTGCCCGGCCGACATCGCGGGGGTCGGTGCTGAACCTCAGCCTGCTGTCCCTGACCAGCAGCTCCGAGAGCAGCCACACTCGCAGCAGGTTCCCTTCCCCAAGTGCACCGCTGGGCGTGGCACTTTGGCCTTCTTCCGTAGAGGACCTACTCGAAATCCCGCGCATGCTCTTGGGGGAACCGTTCGGCATGACGCCCGGACGCGCCTCGACCCGCACCTGGCCGTAGTCGTCCTTCGCTGACCGGCCGACCCGCCACCGTCCGGTCAGCCGCTTCTGCCAGCCCGGCTCCAGCAGGCCCGCTCGCACCCGTACCTCGGCGTGGAGCACCGATCCGGCGGCCAGCGCCTTGTAGATGTAGACCCCACCGACGTCCCGGCTCGGCCGTTGGATGTCGTCCCGGATGGTGTTGTGCATGCGAAGGGTGAAGTCCGGGCTGACGACCGTACCCGCCTGCTCACCCTCCGGAACGACGTGCCTATCCGTGTACGGCTTGCCCTGCGCCGTGTCTCCGGCCATCCGGTTTCCGGCGACGACGCCCTTGGTCCCTTTCGCATGCACGAACGCCTTGGGTACGGGCAGAGTTCGCGTTCCACCGGGCGACTGCGGGGCGGCCGCCGTGACCAGGAGGTCTCCCGTACGGACGAGAGCGTGCGCCGGTCCCCCTAGTCGCCTGGCCACCTCGGGCATCAGGCACCAGCCGGGGATGAACGCCTCACCCCGGACCAGGTTGCCCTGGACGGTGGCGGCGGCGAGGACCGGCTGCTCGACGGTGATGACCAATTCCGCGCATTCCCACTCACGGCCGGCCGGTATGGGAACCGGGGCCGGGCGATCGGCCACGCGGTACGGCATGGCCGAGGGAGGTGGCGCGATGTCCGCCCGGGCGAGCACGGCGAAGTCGGGCTCCACGCCCCGCAGCGTCAGCCGACAGCGGCCGGAGCCGCGACGCCGCTTGCCCCCGATCCGTTCCAGCAACCGCGCGCCCGCCGCCAGCAGGCCCACGGCGGCATGCCGCTGATCCTGCTCCAGTTCCTCGAAACCCCGGATCCACGCACGGCCGGTCAGCGTGACACCTGCCCTGGCCATCTCCTCGAACCGCAGCATCCCGGCCTCGGCGGTGCCCGTCCTCGGATCGATCGCCACTCCCGGCTTGCGGAACGTCGCGGTCCAGGCCACCTTCGGACGGGCACGCAGCAACTCGGGAAGCCGACCCGGCAGACGCAAGGCCCCGTCAAGAGCCAGGGCCGCAGGCCCTACGGCATGCCGGCGGTCGGCACCGTACTGGCCGCCGAACAGGAAGTCCAGCCAGTCGTGCCAGATCCCGGAAGGCCCGCTGTCGAGCGCGTGCGCCGCCAGCTCGCAGGAGTCCCGCCAGACGCCGATCAGGGTCTTGGCGGGGACGATCGGCGCGGCGGGCGCCGTCGAGGCGTCTCCAGCCTCTCGCTGGACCAGCCGGTCGGCGTAGCCGGGGACTCCGGTACCGGTGCCGACCCTCCAGTCGCTGAGCATGAGCAGTTCGAGTTCGACGTTCATCCGGCCGCTCCCTGAACGGGCAGGAAGGGCAGCGCCGCCACGGCGTCCATGAGACCCGTCACCATCCTCTCCTCATGGCCGCACCGGCCGATGTGATCACTGCGGCCGATGTGCTTGGCAAGGTCACCGTGGTCGGCGTGGTCGCACCAGACCAGCCGCCCAGGGTCCTCTTCCAACTCGGCCAGCGCCGCCAACCGGGCCGGGGATCCGCTGAAGCGCGTGCGGAGCAAGGTGAGCCGGGCGTCCGCCACCCCCGCGCCCAGGCACAGCCCCTCTCGGAGCTCGTGCACCGCCCCCCTCGGGATGAGCAGCTCACCCGATTCGGCATCCGTTCGCTGGAGCGCGTCTACCCGGCGCTGGAGGTCCGACCAGCGCCGCCGTTCCGCGCGGGGGTCGTCGCTTCCCCTCCCCACCAGGTATGGCGACGCTGACGCGACGGTCCCGCCCGCCAGCGTGGACGAGCTCCGGATCCTCGCGAGATCGGGTGCCGAGCTCTCGAACAGCACAGTGAACGCCAGCGCCGCCCCCCACGTCTTCACCTGTTTGGCCTCGGTGATCAGCTCTTCGGCGAGGTCGTAGGCGAACCTGAACGGGTAGTTCCGCTTGACGATCGCCACCCCGGCCGCCGCCCCCAGCCAGGGGCGGTCCGCCTTGGCGAGGATCGGGCGAAGCAGATCGTCGCTCGCGGTCTCCTCTTCGAACGCCTCCAGGTAATGCCGGGTGAACGGCAAGGCCACGGCGCCCTCGCAGAGTACGGTCAGGTCGTCACCGCCGAGCACCAGCGGGAGGACCGGAGGTCTGCCGTTCACCGTGACGGAAGCGTGTTCGGCCGCGGTCCGGGTCAGTGCCTTCCGGAACGCCCTCTTCGCACAGTCGTCCACCCCCAGGGACAGCGTGCGCACGGCGTCCGCGTACACGCCGTCCCGGTTGACGGCGTCAGCCACGTCGAGCATCTCGCCGAGACCGCGGAAGAGGTCGCCGAACCCGTTACCGTCGGCGTGCACCACCGCCACCCAGCTGGCCTCCAGCCCCAGCCTGTCGATGATCTTTCTCATCGTGGCCACGCCGGTCTGCGCGTCCTCGGCCAGGCGGCCGAGCGCATGCGGGAAATGGCCGAGCTTGGCCATGGATGCCGCCGACCTGGTCCCGGTTGGCTCGTCCCGCCCTTCACGATGGAGCGTCATCGCGGGCAGCCCCGTGGACGCGCAGTCCTCGACCAACGGCAGCCGCAGGAACCTCGCCTGCGGGCCCGGCCTGGACTCGCGCACCGCCGCGAGTTCCGTGCGCGCGGCCGAGATGCCCTCCGCGAGCGGGCCCGCCGCTTCGACCACCACGCCGCAGACGTCCAGACCGGGCGCCTCGCGCAGGGCTCGGCTGGTCAGCTCGGTCACCAGGCTCTGGCCGGCATCCCTGTCCCCGACCAGCACGGTGATGGCGCCCGCGCCGGTGGTCACCATCTCGGCGGCGTGACCGTCCTTGATGCGCCAGCTCCGCTCGAACCCGGGAAACACACTGGTCATCGCCTCGTCGGCCCAGGCGCCGTTGACCCGGGCGATCAGATCCGACGCCCCGACGATCTCCTGCCGTTTGCCCGAGGAGAAGATGTAACGCTGGTTGCCCGCCGTACCGATCACGACGACGTACATGACTCTCCTGTCTCATAGGGGTGCGGAACCGGGGTGACCTTCTGCCCCATCAGCCAGCCGAGCGCGAAGGCGACGCTGGCCGGAGCGGTGATGAACAGCCGCGGACGCAGCCCGGCGTAGTGCGGCCGTTCCTTGATCCACGCCGACCACGCCGCGTAGACGTGCCGGACGACCAGCTCGAAGTCACCGGTGGTTTCGGGCATGTTGGCGGGGGCGCCATCAATGACCAAAGCCGCACGGCAGCGCTCCCAGCGCCCATTGACGTCCAGGCAGCCCTCTCGCGCGGCGAGCAATGCCTCGGCGACCATCATCGGGTTGTCCGCGAGGTGCACCACGAGCGCGACCGCTTCCCCATCGGGCGCGCCGTCGAAGTCCGGCTCCTCGATCACCTTCGCCAGCTTCGCCGCGCGTACGGTCTCCGCCGGGCCGGGCGGCTCCTTCAACCGACCGCTGATCCGTACCGCCGGGAAGAAGTCCGTACGGGCGAACTCGGCCCGTTGCGACAGGACGACATCGGCGACCGCTTCGAGTTCTTCAGCGGGCGCACTGGCCCTTGTGGAGGAACCGTCGACGCCCTTCGAGGGCGCGCCGATACTACGAAGCCTCCGGTGCACGTTGAATTTGAACGTCGCGCCCAGCTCAAAGGCGTCAGGCAGCGCGGCGTTGACGTAGAGCGACACCGGGGTCGAGGGGTCGGCCTCGGCCAGTTCCGTGAGCCGTGCGTTCACCAGGTTGCAGGCGAGCTCGATGGTCGCCGTGCGCGCCTCCCGCGCTGCGGCCTTCGCCTCCGCGTCGTCGTCCGGACTCGCCGCCTCGATGTCCTGCCGTACGGTGAAGCAGGAGTCGTGATGTCGCCTCGCGTGAGCCACGGCGGCGGCGGCCCACTGGACGCTCCACGCCGCTCGCCAGTTCGTTCTCGGCAGGGCGATCACGATGCCCACGCCCTTGCTGCGCTGCTGCCACAGGTTGATGCCCGCGAACACCGCCGCCGAGGCGACGCACAGCGCGGTGAGCAACTCTCGCTGATCGCCCAGCCAACTCTTGATCACATCTGGCACCGTGCCGACGGCGACCGCCGCCGCGACACCCGCGAGGGCCGCCACCACCCAGCGGGACGTGCCCTCCACCGCCGTTCTCGCCTTGTCCGTCGCCCGAGCCCGGGAAAGCCCCATCCACTCGTCCTCTCCGCCCCGTTTTCGCCTTCACCTCCTACAGATGGACGACCCGGACGAAGCCAAGATCACCAGGCGGCGGCCGAGGATTCCCTTTCTCGGTTACGGCCCTCGTAGAGGCGATGAGGACGCGCCCTCGCGGCTCTCGTCGGCGGCCACGCCACGTTGCGACCCCTTGTAGGGGCGATGAGGACGTGGAGCAGGTAGGCGCGGCCACACATCAGCGCCACGTTGCGACCCCTCGTAGGGGCGATGAGGACTGGAACGCGTCTACCGGGCCGCGGAACGCGACCTGTTGCGACCCCTCGTAGGGGCGATGAGGACCACCGCCCGTAACCCCCAGACCGGCGCCGCCATGTTGCGACCCCTCGTAGGGGCGATGAGGACCATCAGGCCGCCCGGCGACGCCGGGCGAACCCTCCAGTTGCGACCCCTCGTAGGTGCGATGAGGACGCCTGACATCCCCGCCGAGGCTGTACAAGCCGCAGCGTTGCGACCCCTCGTAGGGGCGATGAGGACGCGCTCTGGTCACGACGTGGCTGGAGACCGGCGACCGCGGTTGCGACCCCTCGTAGGGGCGATGAGGACCCCACGGTAAAGCCGCAGGTCAACGAGCACGAGAAACGGCCAGAATCACCGGCGTTTTGCAGTGAACCTCCGGTCGTGCGGAGAACCCTGGAGGTCTGCTGCAGAAACGTGATCGCAACCCAGACCGGCAACGTCTCGAACGCAGATTAGCCCGAAGTGCTCACTCAACACCACCACTCGACAGCTCCCCGGCTCCCCAATGGCCTGATCTGCATTAACAGGTGTCCGCCTCCTCTCCGAAGCCGTCGTCCATCTGTACAGGGTGAAAGGCGGCACAGGCGGGAGGCAGAGCAGTGAGGTTGCGGATCGAGGTCACCACAGCGGCGACCGAGCTCGCGTGGACGAAGGTGCTGGCACCGGGACGGCCCCTGGCGTACGACCTGCTGGCGCACACGGCACCCGAAATCGGACGGCAACTGCATCACCATGGGGCTGGACCGTACGGCATGGTGCCACTGGGTCATGGCGCACCGGTGTTCCCGAAAGCCACGCGGCGCAGAGGGGCATACGCCGCAGGAGGGCGAGGCTTCGTGGAGCTCGGCAGCCCGCTCTTCGAGGTGGTGACGGCGCTCGCTCAGGGAGTCAAGCAGCGGGAGCTACTCGACTGGGGCGGCGCGGCCTTCCGCGTCCTGAACGTGGCCGTCACCGAGCCTCCGGAGTTCCGGTCAGGCCGGGGCCGGTTCCGTACGACCACTCCTGTGGTCATGAAGGGCACCGGGTGCGACACCGACGGGACACGGAGCACCCGGCAGGCATGGCTGATGCCGACCGATCCTGAGTTTCCGGTGTTCTTCCAGCGCAACCTCCGCCGGAAGGCCGAGACACTCGGTCTCGACCCGGAGATATACCTGACGGCGATCACCTGGATCGGCTCCAAGAGGTCGTTCTCCGTGGGACACGGGGCGAAGCCCGGAGCGCCCGTCGAGGTCGAGCTGACCGGACCACCGGAATCGCTCCAGGCGATCTGGAGCTGGGGCTTGGGACAGGCCAACGCCGCCGGCTTCGGCTGGATCACCGCGTGACCGAAACCGATACAAACCACATCAATACATATCAAGGCAACGAGAAAACCGAATAGGCGCGGCTCAGGCTGACCGCCCATTCCCTTCAGCGGATGGGCGCGTACGCCCTGGCGGCCCTGGCCAAGGCGTCATCTGTCGAGAGCTCACACCAGATGGCTTCGACACGACGGTGGAAACGGTGACCCGGGACGCGGTTGCCGCTGCCCTCGTACGTGACACGAAGAGCGACCAGGAGTTCTGGCTCAAGACGGGCACGTCCTTCTTCCCGAACTCGAAGATGAACCATCTCGGCAACGCGAAGAAGGACGACCCCACGATCCGTGATGCCGTACGGCGATGGCGTGAGCGTCCGGATCCATCGGCTTGGCCGGAGGCGGCATGCGTGCTGTGCGGGCGGGACGGGGTGGGGTACTACGGCAAGGTCGACGTCTCCCTGGCTGAAAGCGATCTCTGACGCCGGGATGGCGCTGTGCTGGCCGTGCCTGTGCAGTTTCTACGCCCTGCCGTACGGCTGCCGCCTGACGGGGGCCGTCCACCGCCCTGCACAGTTGGGACGAGCAATTCATGGCGCGGACACTGTCCCGACGCGTAGAGCGCAACCGGCAGTTGATCGCCCTCGGCAGAGCCGACGCCCGCAAGGTGCTCTCGAACGAGGTGATGGCTCTCCAGGCGTTGCGCCACCATGAGGATCGGCTGACCGCCGGAGTGGAGCTGCTGGTTTTCAGCAACAACAACCGCGGCCAGATGCTGAAGATCCAGTCATTGGATCAGCCGATCGCCGAATGGTTGCGGCGGTCGTCACGGCCTCCGCACAAACGCGGCTTTCCCGGCGCTGCTCCGCGCCCACGCGACAGGAGACCGGCCAGGCGTCCTCGGCCTGGCGCGTAAAGCCTTCCGCGCGCCGGTCGGGTACGCGGTCACTCTGGCCAGCTGCAGTCTCCGGGTGCCGTGCTCGATGAAGACCAGCACATACAGCCGCTCGAGCAGCATCGTCCCGACCACCAGGAAGTCACACGCGCTGATCGCGTGGGCTTGAGCGGTCAGGAACTACCGCCAGGTCGGCCCGGCCCAGCGGGGTGCCGGATCGATACCGGCCGTGTGCAGGATCTCCCACACCGTGGAGGCCGCGATCGTGTAGCCCTGGCGGGCCAACTCGCCTTGGATTCGTCTATGCCCCCATGTCGGGTTCACCCGCGCCATTCGAACGATCAGTGCCTTGACCGGCTGGCGGGTGCGGGGACGTCCCGGGCGTCGCTTGTCGGTGAAGGTCCACTTGCGCCGCCGTTCTGATCGCGCAGCAGAATCCCAGCTCACAGCACGAAACCGTGTTTCCGAGCGGGACAGTGCTGCAACTCCGCCTGCCATGCAGGCAACCCTGGCGCCGATCAAGCAGGACGAGCAAGAACCTTGCGCAGAACTCCGATGTTGTACGCGCGCAGGGTCTGCTCCCCTGTGTGCGGCTCGTAGTTCACGTAGTCCAGCCGCAGGACGACCGGCCCGCGCTGCACCAGCATCTCTGTGCCGACCGAGACTCGCTGGCGATCAACGGCCGTCGTCTGCTCGATGCGGTAGCCGCGCCAGCCGTCGTCATCGCGCGGATAGCCGACGACGGAGGAACTCCCTTTCATCCGCTTTCCCGGCTCCAAGGATGTGGCGGCTGTGCCGTCATAACGGCACGCCGACAGCCTCTTGCCGACCTTCCTCATCACCTTGCCGGCCCGATCGGCGCTCGGCAGCACCCATCCACGCTGCACGATCCTCCCCTTTCCGGGCAGACCGATCTCCCTCTTCAAGGTGGCGAAGCGCCGATCGACCGCCACACGGGGAGTATCGAACGGGTTGAGCGGCACGCACACATCGATCGCCGCCGTCGTACCCTGCGGCTCCACGTGAACCTCACCACCGCGCAACCCCGCCCCCGCCGGATCCAGGAACAGCCCCACGACCTTCTCCCGCGTCCACGCCACAGACACGGCCGCCGCCACACCGACCTGATCCGCTCGCATGACCACCTCGGCGCCTTCGCCACATCCAGCCGCCAACACGGCACAGGCCACAGCGGCGGTACAGACCCACTTGCTCATCCAGCTTTCCCGCTCTCTCGACTCCTGTTTGTTTCGGATGATCCTGAGCCCGAGCGCAGGGCGAGCGAGGCTTCCGCTTCTCATCCGGACGAAATCCGTTGCAGGCCATGGCGTCGGCCAGACATTTGCATCCCAGCCACTACCGATCATTGCCGTCCCCCGGACCAGCCCTTCAGGCCAAGCCGATCAGGCCGGGGCGTGACGGTGGTCTCGATGGCGGGCCGTCTTTCAGGTATCGAAGACACATTGGCCAGCCTCACGGCGGCCCGATTGTCTAGCGGCAGGTCGTCCCGCCGACGGGCATCGGCGTACTTGCCCACCAGCACCTTGCGCTGTCCAAGAGGCCGAGGACACGTTGGCCGAAGGCGACAGGACTGCTCTTCGGCCATGATGATCTGGGCGAACCTGCCAGCCTCAGCAGCCAGCGCCGCTCCCGGCGCTTCGACACAGGCGCGGACCACAGAACGGAGACTCGACAGGCCGGCCTCGCTGAGCAGAGCATTGAGGCGCCGGAGGCTGCTGCCGAGCAAGGACACCAAGCTCCGCGGCGTGCGCCATGTCCAGAGCGGTACCATGCACGCGCTACCCGCCGCTCAAGGGAAGAGGCAGTAGCTGTGCTCACCTATGCGGATACCACCTCCGCAGGCGCCAGGTCGTCGTGACGCTTCGAAGGGGCACCCTGACCGAAGATCAGCCGCTGGCCGCGTGGAACCCCCAATTGGGCGGCCATGCCCCGACTTGCAGGTGTCGCTCTGCGCTGGAATCCACAGGCTGCAAGGAGTTACCCGTTCCGCCAGCCAGAGCGGCGGCCTACTATTTGTCGGCGATCTTCGTGCAAACCACACCTCTGTGACGGGCAGCTCGCGTCAGTCATCTGGCGCGGTGAAGGTGCCCTGGCGATGTGTCGCTCTTTCGGGTTCACAGGCTCCGCTCTATCGCTCTCTCGCTCGTCTTCACCGCCCTGAACAGATCCGCCATGAGGTGAGCGGGCAGGGAGCCGAGCCCAAGCCCGGCGGACTGCACGGCCAAAGTCAACGCCCGTTCTTCCTCGTCGGTGAGTGCCGCCCTACACCCGTTGTGCGCAAGGATGTCCCGCGCAACGTAGCCGTCGGCGTTCTCGATTGCTTCGTGCACCAGGTGGGTGGCGGCTCGGGTATCGATTTGGCCGATACTGCTTGCGAGGTCGATCACGGTCAGGCCCAGGCGTGCACGGAAGACTGGTAGTCCTGGTGAAGGGGCGAGTGCTTGGTAACGCTCACACATGGTGGCGGCAGCAGTGTCAGCCGGGCGTCCACCGGATCTGAGACAGAGCACGGTAAGGCACGCCGCGACCGCTTGCTCCCAGGGTTCCGATAGCGTGCTTTCCTCAAGAAGCGCCAGTGCAGAGGTCGTCTCGCCCCCGATGCAGTGGGCCAGGACAGCGACCTGCCGACCGTCCAACAGTCGCTGGCCGATGCCGTTGTGGCGGCGCAGGTGGCCTTGTGCGTCCTGCCAGCGGCCCGAACTGATCAAGGCGCGGGCGCCATCGGCGAGGACGACCGTCCACAGCCACTGGCATAGCTCTCGGTGATCTTCTGTGGTCGTGGTGAGGGTTGCCCCAGGTACGGGCACGCCGTCGATGACGGTGTCCATCTGCGCGGTGATGGCTTCATAGAAGCGGTCGAGGAGCTGAAACGCGGTGTCGCCCTCGTTGTTTCTGATCTGGAGCCGCGCGAGGTTGACGAGAGGTTCGAGGCCAAGGCGCGCGACCTGCGCGCCCAGAGGGTGGGCACGCAGGTACGTGGTGGCGTGGCGGCGGCAGATCTGCCGGGCCAGGTCCGGTAGCCCGACATCGGAGACCAGGAGCGCGGCCTGGTTGAAGACGGCAGAGGCCGACGCCTGGTCCCCCTGCCGGTCGGCGGACTCCGCGAGGGCGCAAAGCGCGCCCACGCGGGCATCAAGCGGGGTGCAAGCCGGTCGGGGGCGAGCGACAAGGGGGAACCGGCGTGCCAGCGGCCCTACGGGGTCCATGCCGCTATTCCCAGATGACGGTGATGGGATGGTGGGGCCGCTCCAGGACGAACCGGCCGGCGACGGGGTCAGCCGTCGCCGGTGTGTCGGGGATCTCGAACCGGACGGCACGGCCGCTGTAGTCAGTGTCCCAGCGGCAAATCTCCTCGGCCACCTGCTCCATGAGCTTGTGACCCGAGGGGCCGTGACCGATGACACCAACTTCGTACAGTTTCCCGCCATCCTCGGACGGCGCTGCAGACCGGATGGCGAGGTAGGCAAGATCAGGCCCCTGGACGGTCGCCATGGAGCCCCACGGGAACATGGGAGTGACCCGGCGACGCTCCTTGGCTTGGGCTTCGACGTTCATCCGCATGAGGGCGTTGTCGAGTCGCAGGCACAGCCACAACTCCAGCCATTCCAGCGGCACCTCCGGCGGGAAGAGCACTCCCGTCCAGTCCTCGTGCCGCTCGCTGTCCAGGATGCCGGTGAGGGCTTCGGCGTCCACCGTCTGGTCCTTGTGGACTTGCAGTGCTACGTCCTGCTCGGAGGTGAGCGTGACAATGCGCCGAGCGTCGTCCCCGATGCCACGCAGCGGCATGAAGACCGCCAGCTTGCTATCTGTGCTGTACCAACCGTTGTCGCCGCGCTCGAAGACGATGCTGCGGGAGTTGGTACCGCGCAGGCGAAGCGGCACGACCAGGCGCCCACCCGGAGCGAGCTGGTCCAGCCACGCGGTAGGCGTCTCGTAGGCGCCCACGGTCGCGATGATGCGGTCGTAGGGGGCGCCCGCGGTGTAGCCGAGGGCTCCGTCGCCCAGGACGACCTCGACGTTGGCGACGCCTGCTGCGGCCAGGTGTTCGCGGGCCCCGGCGACGAGATCCTCGTCCACGTCGATCGTCGTGATGTGACCGCTCTGGCCGACGATGGCGGCCACGATCGCCGCGTTGTAGCCGGTGCCCGCACCGACTTCCATGATCGAGTCGCCAGGCTGCGGCGCGAGCTGTTCGAGCATCGCGGCGACGATCCACGGCTGGCTGGCCGCGCTGATGTTGGCGCCGAAGGCGTCCTGCTTGATGTAGACCGGAGAGTCGGCGTATGCCTGGTCAAGCGGAAGATCCGGGAGGAACACGTGCCGGGGAATGTGGCGGAAGGCGGCCTCGACGGCGGGAGTGCGGAGCACGTCGTGGGCGCACAGCCGGTCGGCCAACTCGGCACGCAGTTGGTCGGCAGGCAGTGCAGAGCGATCATTGCTGAGAGTAGTCATTCGGTTGACCTTAGTGATCTCGGTGGGGGTCACGGCTGGAGACACGGTGTCCTCGGCCGAGTTGAACACAACGCCCAGCGCCAGCGCGGCCATGGCGGCTTGATCTTCCACCGGAAGTCCGGCGCGGTTGGCGTGGAAGATGATGTGGTGGGCGAGGACCGCACGCAGTCCCCGTTTCAGCCGTCCATGGCGTGCCAGGGCGGCCAAGGCATGCCCGGCCTGCTCGAAGTCGCTGACCCAATCCTCATAGCCGCTCAGCGGACCGTTGCGGGCCGGATCGCTCAGTGTGCGGACGTTGGTGATCATGAGTTGCTGCATCGCATGGGTCAGGTTGGTTGCTGTCTGGGACTTCATGGTCTGGAGCCTGGCCGGTCGGAACCTGGCGACCTTGGCCCAGACGTCGCCTTCCTCGAACCAGTCCAGTCCGGCGGCGTGCAACAGCGTGCTGCACAGTAGGACCGTGGTCTCGCGCTGCCCCAGAGCCGGGGCGTCGAGCTGCGCGGCGCGGGTGAGGAGGTGGTGGCTGTCGCTGTGAAACAGGATGTGGGCGGCCTCCATGGCGGCCTTCCCGCCGAATGCCCGCGTCTCAGGTTCGTAGATTCCGGGTGACCATCTCGCGATCCGGTCGTCGACGGCCAGCGTGTCCAGGAGGTCGGTCACGATAGTGGAACGGCCGCTGTGCTCCCGGTAGCGCAGCTTCCAGGGCTGTTTACGGACGAACCACCACCCCTGGAGGAGCCCGGCTTCCTGGGCGGCGACCAGTACCGGGAGCAGCTCGTGGGCGGCGATGTGTTCGGCGCTTGCCTTGTCGTGGAACTTGATGTTGAGCTGGCGCCAGTTGACGGTAGGCATCAGTTGAGACGTCCTTACGATCGGGCCCTCAGACGATGAGCAGGCAGGAATCCCAACCGGTGCGAGGGGCTGCCCCCGTGAGGGGGGTAAGCATGGCCAGGGCGATGCCGGAGGCTCCTTCGAGGAAGGCGGGCCCGGCTTCGTCGTTGAGCAGCGCAGCCATAGCGTGCCGGGGCTCGGCCTGTCGCGGAAGGACGTCGTCCAATAGCGCGGGAAGGAGGGCGTGGAGCTGGGCGGTGGTGGCCGGGTAGGTGCCGGTGGCGACATGCGTGACGAGGTGGACCATCCCGGCGTAGCCGTGGCACAGCGATGGATTTTCGGTCGTGGCCCGCTGGGCGGGGTCGGCCACCGCTTGGGCGAAGGCGTGTCCGGCCATGTTCAAGCGTTGTGTGTCTCCCGTGGCCAGGGCGGCGAGTTGCTGGGCGCGGGCGAGACCCGCGGCGCCGTAGCACCAGCCTTGCCGCTGAGGGCCACCCATCTCCAAGCTTCCGGCGCGCAGTTGAGTCCGGTTGACCCAGTACGGCCACCGGGGACCGGCGCTGGTGTCGTTACGCCACTGGTCGAACCACTGGGTGATGTGCAGCATCGCCTTGAGGTGGCCAGGCGCAGTGACGCCGCGACGTGCGGCGAGCGCCAGCAGGGACAGCGGGCCGCCGATGCCGTGGGCCATGCCGAAGTTGGCGTGGCCTCCCGCGAAGTGCTCGGCCCGGTGCCCGTTCGGCCCAGAGAGGGTCCACCAGCCGGGCAGCGTCTCCCCGCCCTCTTTCACCGGCTCGGTCAGCCGCACCAGGTACTCCAGCACGGCGCGCATCGTCTTGCTGCTGGGATCGCGGCGTAGCAGGTAGGAGCCAAGACCGGTCAGGCCGCGGATTACGTCGAACTCGGCCAGGGCGGGCAGTCGCCCCGCGTCGATGCGGGTGTGGGCGGCATCGACACGTCGGCGGATGTCGGCGGTGATCGTCTGATCGAGAGCGTCCAGCGCCTTCCCGAAGGATCCGGGCATCTGGGTGGCGGCACAGGTGACGGCGTGGGCGACGGCAGGCGCTCCGTAGAACAGGTGGCTGTCGGGTCCCGAGGTGAGCGGGGCGCTGGTGATGTAGACCAGCCAGTCGTGGGCGCGCTGCCACGGACGCAGCTCGGCGGCGGCCAGTTCGATGTGCAGCAGGGCGATACCGGGCGCACCGTGGGCTAGGGACTGGCGCCACCATGGCTGGGAGATCAACACTGGGGGCGCGGTGCCGGGGTCAGCCAGTCGATCAGCGACCGCTAGGGCCAGCGTGCCGACGGGATGGTGGGCGATCATCTCTGGCCCCCGTTCGTGCGGGCCCGCCAGGCAAGGGCCGCAGCGCGGGCCAGGTACAGCCCGGCGGCCTCGTCGTCGAAGTCGATGCCGCAGGCGCGCACGAAGTTGACGTGCATCAACGAGCCCAGCACGTCGTCGAACGCGATCCCTTCGGTGTCGGGTCCGGAGAAGTGAGTGCGGTAGTCGGCCAAGGCCCGATCGCGGGGTTCCCACGCGGCGACGATGGCGTCACCGCCCTCTTGGGAACGCAGCGCCGCCCAGCCGTCGTGGGGATTGGCGATGCGGACGGCCTCAGCGAATAGCGGACGCGGCACTCGCGTGGGCGCGGTGGCCGGGACATGGTCGATCAGCCACTGCATGCCCGCCGTGGTATTGCCGGTGAAGGCGATGGCGATGGCGGCGGAGTGCGCGGCCACCAGCGCCTGCCGGTGAGGCCGCGCGATCAGTCCAAGTTGGGTGAGTACGGCGCGGGAGTCGGCGCCGAACACGGCCTCGGCTGCGGTCATCGCGGGCCCGGATCCCCAGCGGCCGGTCTCCCGGTAGGAGGTGGGGTAGAGCACTTCGCGCAACAGGCCGCTCTGTTGCAGTTCGCCTGCCCAGGCGCTCACCGTGTGGGCGACGCCGCCGAACGCCGCTGGAGTGGGGAGGGCGATGCGCAGGCGTAGATGCTGGTCGGGATCGCGATAGCGGACGAACCACCAGAAGGGGTGGCCAAGTCGGTCGAGCAGGTCGGACAGGTACTCAGTGAGGATGACGTCCTGGCGGTGGAGGTCACCGTACAGGCTGGCGAGCAGCACCGGGGAGCAGGCAGGGAGTTGGCCGGAATCACGCCGGATGACCCGTGGACGGCCGGGTCGGGGCAGGCTCGGCCACGGCGGTGGTTCGACAGCCGTGAGCGGCACGATGATCTCGTGGGACCGTCCTTCGCACCAGCCGACGTCTACCGGTGCTGCGGCTTCGGTCAAGACGGCGTGCGGGGCAGTGTCCAGGTGGGCGCGAAGCAGCGCCCGGTGCCCAGCCTGGTCGAGATCGAGGGGCAGGAGGCGATCTCCTGAAGTGAGGTGCACTCGGCGCGGCAGGCGGCGGCGGGTGCGCCAGCCGGTCAAGGCGTCATCCCACACCGCCCACGGCTGGGATCGGGCGGCCACCTCGGTCGCGTCCAGCCGCCACCGCGCCGCAGACAAGATCGTGCGGCCGTAGCGCACCCGAGGCAGGAAGGGCAGGCGTTCGGCAGCGCCCCAGGAGAACATCGTCACTTGCGCGTACTGTGCGCGGCTTAGCTCGGTCAGAAGGCGGGCCAGCGGCGGCGTGTGGGTGCGCAGGTTCAGGGCGTGCATGCCTACCGCCTCCAGTCGCAGGCCACAGGAGGGGGCCGCCAGGTACATACGGCGACCGTCGCAACCGACGAATAGATCCTCCACGGTCAGCACCCGCTCATCGGGCGCGCGATGCTCGGCCAGACTGATCAAGGTCGGCAGGATCCGCGGGGATCGCGTGACGTGTGTCGTGCTCGGATCCAGCGGAGGAAAGGACAGTTGCGCTGCCTCGCTGTCGCTGTCGCCGCCCGGTAGGTCAGCCAGGCCCGCCGCCACGCAGGCGCCATCCTGTGGCTGAAGCACGCTGAGGAACCGGCCGGTCAGCACGCCTGCGGCTCGTGAGACGGTCACCACCTCAAGAGTGAAGTCACCGCGCTGAAGGGTCGCTTGGCTGGCGGCGTGCACCCGCACTCCGACCTCCAGGTGCGGGGGTGGGCGAAGATGCTCGGGGCCCAGCTCCAAGGCTGCGATCAGAGACTCGTCCAGGACGATCTCGTCACGGCCGTCGAGCGCTGCTCCTTGGGCCAGTGCCAGCAGCGTCTCATCCCGGCTTGACATCGGTGAGCGCCGCTCAGGAGTCGCTGTGCCTGGGAAACCGTCCGGCCAGCCGATACCGCTGTCCGCGACGACGTCCAGCAGCGGCACCAACGACCCGATGCCGAACCGCTCGTAGAAGCGCTGATGGTAGGCCCGCCAGACGGGGGTTCCCACCGGGTAGGCGCTCAGCCGGGTCAGGGCGAGCGCGGCACGTTCGACCTCGTGAGCCACCATGTCGGGCAGGACTGCCGCCGCGTCCAACCGCAGGTCCACCGCCAAGGGGTGCCGCTTGGACGGAGCGATGCGCCGCATCCGCTCGGCCAGCTCGGCGCGCACGTCACGCCCCTCGCCGACAGGCGACTGGTTGTGTCGCTCGAGCGCGGTGTGGAGGTCCTTCAGCGTGACCGTCAAGTCAGCGGTCTGCGTGAGCGTGGCGGCGCCGACAGTCTCCAACTGCCGCACCAGGTGGCCCAGGGCGTCGGGCTCGGTGCTGGGAGCATGCAAGCTGGTGATCAGCGCGCGATGCGCGACCAGCTCGGCAAGCATCCCCATGACCGCTGCCGGCGCAGCGTCGGGGAACTCGGCCCGCAGCTTCGCACTCAGTTCACCCACACGGAGTGGTCCGCGGGCTGTCTCGACGGCGGCGCGCACCGCTGTGGTGTATCGCAGGGACACCTCCACCGCTCCTGTTCCCTGTTCGTGCGCCTGCGGCTGGTAGGGCACGATCATGCGGCTGCCCCGCACCATCAGCGTGGTATTGGCGACCACGGGCAGTCGAGCCAGAAGAGCGCCGCAGCTCTCCAACTGGGCGATGACCTCGGCCAGCCATTCCGCCTCGGCGCGGGCGATGGCCTGATCTCGCGTGCCCCAGCGAAGTTCAGTTCGGTCGGCGAAGGAGGCCGGGGCCACTCCCGCGAGCAAGCCGAACGGCATGGCACGCCCTGTCATGCGCATCAGGTAGCGAGCCACCGACAGCACAGCGCGCCGGGTTTCGCGGACCGTGGGGACCCCGGGCGAGCAGAGGGTGCGCACCTGCCGGGCCAGCGCCGGGCTGGCATGCTCCAGAGCCTCCGCGATTTCGTCGCTCGCCCAGATGCGCCGAAGCCAGCCCACCCAGGAGGAGACGTGCTCGCGCGAAGTATCGGTCAGGTCGGGCCACGGGGGCACGTCGAGCTGTGGGTAGGCAGCGGCACGGATGAGCGCCGTTCCAGTGGACCGGAACCCCGCTGGGTGAGCCTGTGAGCGCACGTTTCCTCCGTGATAGCGGTGTCAGGTGACGGCCGGCGCCGCTGCCGGGGAAAATCTGTGCGGCGGCGCCGACCGGTATGCGGACGAGAACCTGATCAGGCGGCGCCGGTGACACAGGCGCCGCACGTGCTGGTGCATCCGTCATCAGTGACGTTGATCAGCCCGCCCGGGTCGGTCACCTCCAGAAGGCGAACGTCCAGGTCGAACTCCGGGGCACTTCGCGTGGGCGTTTGGCCCGGCTTGTGTGGCATGGCGTCCTCCACCTTGTAATTCCCTAGGCCGATCTCGGGCCCAGGGTCGTACGGGTGGCCCCGCATTCGCATGGCGGGAGCCACCATCACCGCCCTATCGGGCGGAGCCTGACGCGCTTTGAGAGTGAGAATGTCGGCGCATACGGGGCTGCCACCACGCCCGGCGGTACCTCGTCACTGCGCCTACTCCAGAGGGGGCTTGGAGTTGTCTGCACCTGCTCCCTCACGGTTGGGCATCTGATCGAGATTCGGCTGATCCTTCTCGGCGGCCTGCACTGCTGGCCCCCACAGCCTGTTCATCGCGGCAAGCATGATGAGGTCCATCCGGCCCTCCTCTCGTGTGAGCTGGGTGAATACGGACGCTCTCCTGCGAGTAGCCCGCTCGGTGGCGGCCCGTCTTTGCCGCCCAGCAGGTAGTCGTAGATACGGGCGGCGTTCGGCAAATGCGGGTTGATCGGCGGGCAAGCATGGGATTGATCTGCGGTTCCAGATGTCATCAGGGGCCTCTGGGTAGCGTGCGGCCGAGATGGCTGCTCACCGATGGGGAGGGGTGGGGCCATCGCGACCCGTGTCCGGGTGGGGAAGTGAGACTTGATGGTGCATGTCACGTCCAGGCGCCGCTGGGCCGAATGGCGCGGGCCCGGCGTCGGCACCTTCAAGGGTGGCCGCCAACCACTGGCGCTGCTACGCCAAACATGGGCCACATACTCGCCACTTCCCGCGCCATCGGCTATCACGGCTGCGCGAAATATGCTGCTTTACGAGGGTGTCCGGCCCTGCGAGCAGAACTCGCGCGTAGACAAGTGGCGAGCAAGTGGCGGAAAGGAGGTCGTCAACAGGCGTCCTGTCTTCGTCTGCGCCTCGTTATCCCTATCCACGGCGTATTGCGCGGCGGCGAGTCCGCGGGAACACCTCGATCGCCCCTGCGCCGACTGGCGGGAGCGTCTACACGCGAGATAGACAGGCAGCCTCGCCGCCAATTCTTCCGTGTGATCGCTAGTGCGATAGTGCGAGGCGATGGAGTGGCTTCCATTGGTAGCTCGCTCCTTCTCGGCGCAGTTCGACGAGGTCGACGCCCTGCACAGGCACCGTGACCGGTGCTAGGGATCGCAGTTGGCTGACCGCCTCGGCGACTAGCTGGGCGGGCCGCTGGCGGTTGTTGTAGGCCACGGCTAGATGCGGGCGGAAGCCGGCTGTGGCTTTGCCGCCGGGCATTCCCGCACGCCGTCCTACCTCCGTGAGCGCGGCGTGCAGGCCAATCAGCGGCGTCCACGGGGCCAGGGACAAGCGCAGCGCCCCGCGCGAGCCCGTCAGAGGCTGAGCGGCAATCTCGAACTCGTGCGGCAGCAGGGCCGGAGCCGATTTCGCCAGCTTGTCGATGTCGCGGGGGGCTACCAGGGCGGTATCGCCGATTCGGGTCATCGTCACGTGCAGCCATGGGCCCGCGACCGGGTCCATACCCAGACATGCCACCGACCGCTGGCACGCCTCGACCGTCTCGCTCAGCCGCCGATGTTCGGCGAAGGTGAGCATCCAGTAGTAGGCGCGACGGCCGTCGCTCCAGCCGGGCCGATCCCAGTGGCTGGTCATCTGCTCAATCTCGGTGAAAGCGGTCCACTCATGCTCGACGATCACGCGGGAGTTGTCGAGGTCGGCCGGCGGCATGACAGGGAAGGAGTGTGGATCTGGGGCCAGCACAGGAAGCACCACGAGTCTCCTTGTTCTACAGCGCGTTGACCGCAGGGGCGTCGGTCATGATCACGTCAGTGTGCAGCCGTGATCGCCAGGCTTGGAGTTCCTCGGCGAAGTCGCCGACTTCCGGCTCGTCGCGCCAGCGGCTGACCTGCTCGTGCAACTCTCTCGCGCGCTGCCACACAGATTGGATGGGGACCTCGGCGGTGGCGCGCAGCGCGCTGCGTCCCAGGGCCATGGCCTGCCCGATCTCAGGAGCGTCGTGGCGGACGAGCGCCGTGGCAACATCCAGCCCGACCAAGGCCCGGCTCCAACGTGAATCGGAGAGCTCGACCAGCTCGTTGATCTGGGCGGCGTAGGCCAGAACCTGCGCCGAATCGTCCAGCGACAGATGGGCGGTGACGGCGTTGGACAACGAACGCGCCATCGAATACGGGGCGAATGCGATACACGGGCTCATCCCCTCAGGCAAGGATGGCTCGCGCTCCGACAACTCGATCGCCTGCCCGATGGCCTGCTCGGCTCCGCGCCGATCTCCCATCCGGGCCAGAGCGCGGGCCCTGCCGTTGGCCAGCAGGCGAATGGCCTGCGCGTTCGACGGTGCCAGCGTGATCCCGGCTCTAGCGGCCGCATCGGCCTCGGCGTATCGCTGCTCGTAGTACAGCGCATACGAGCGCGTGCCCAAGGCCCACATCTCCAACGGCACGTCACCTACCTCCCGAGCGAGCAACTCCGCCTCGGTGCAATAGGCCCGCGCGGCGTCCATCACCCCGAGATTGGCCGCCATGTAGCCGAGCAGTCCCGCGACCCGGCCGGTCAGGCCGAACAACTCGGCGCACATCCGCGGCGGCTGGTGCCCAGCCAGCATCACATGCAGCATCCGCCGAACCAGACGGGCCTCGCCCACCAAGCGCTGCGGCCCCAGCGCCTCATACCTGTCCACGATGCTGTGAATGGATTCTTCCGCCATGACCAGTAGAGCTGGGTTGGACTGGGACGTGGTCAACGCGATGGCCTGGCCCACCACCTGCAGCGGATCATCGAGATCGTGGCCGCCGAGATGCGACTCGACGCCTTGGGCCAGCGCTACCGTGCCAGGAGGACTGATCAGGTGGGCGTCGTCGACGGTCTCGAACAGGCGCTCCACCGACATGCCGAACATGTGGCGCAGAACCAGGGCCGGCTCACGACGAGGCGTCCCCTTGAGCCCTCCGTGCATCCACCGATCAAAGCTCCGGCGCGAAACCGCAACACGGCGCAGCCGAGGATCGTCCTCATGCTCGGCAGCTCGCTGCGCCGCAGCAACGAACTGCCTGGAGAAGGTCTCGAACGATGTCCATCCTCGTTCGCGAACCAGACGACGAAAGCGCGTCATCACAGACGTCCTAAGACCGTGGCGGCCACGCGGCGTGAACGTGTGGCAACCCGCCCACCATCGTCGTCAAGCAGTCGCCGTTCCATCTCGCCGAACTCGGCCAGAACGATCTCCGCATCCATGGATCAGAGCTCCCTCAGATGGGACGACTTCAAACTATGAGCGTAGGCGCCAGCTGATCGGACGTCAGGAGGAATAGCAGCGTTCTCAGTACGTTCCTGTGGGCGTGTGGCACTTCTTCGAACCATGGATGAACGCCGGTGATGGCGGGAACACTGGCCGTGCCGGGATCGCGCTCGTAACGCTGTTGTGACCCCTCGCAGGGGTGATGAGGACCCGGTGAACGTGACGGGTGGCTGCCGCTGCCTGCCGTGCACGTTGCGACCCCTCGCGGGGGCGATGAGGACCATGACCTCGGGCCGCCCGAGCGGATCATGTACAGCAGGTTGTGACCCCTCGCAGGGGCGATGAGGACAGGAACGGCACGTGGGCCACGGCGGCGGACAGCTGGTGTTGTGACCCCTCGCAGGGGCGATGAGGACTGCTGCTCTACCTCGTGGACGCTAGAGCAGTAGGGTTGTGACCCCTCGCAGGGGCGATGAGGACATGCGAGAGGGCCGATCGTGAATCAACCTATGAGCGGAGTTGTGACCCCTCGCAGGGGCGATGAGGACTGGTGCGTGCACCGCTCGACCTACACGCCGACCTGTTGTGACCCCTCGCAGGGGCGATGAGGACGCCCTGTCCGCAGACGCATCGGTGGCGTACCTGGCGTTGTGACCCCTCGCAGGGGCGATGAGGACGTGAACCTCACCCGGCTACGCGACCGCCAGCTCGAGTTGTGACCCCTCGCAGGGGCGATGAGGACAGCCCGTGCTTCCCATCAACTGGAGGGGTTCGCAGGTTGTGACCCCTCGCAGGGGCGATGAGGACTCAAAGACAAGGCTCTACGTAGCTGGCTGACACGGCAGGTTGTGACCCCTCGCAGGGGCGATGAGGACTGCCGCGCGCAGTCACGATCAGCTGGAACTCCCTCAAGTTGTGACCCCTCGCAGGGGCGATGAGGACTCGGATCCATGCCCGCAGAACCGATCGGCGTGGTCGTGTTGTGACCCCTCGCAGGGGCGATGAGGACCGTCGAACGCCACTGTGTACGCCCAGTCCGGGTTGAAGTTGTGACCCCTCGCAGGGGCGATGAGGACGCCGGAGGCCGATCCGGGTTTCTCGCTCCGCTCAAACCGTTGTGACCCCTCGCAGGGGCGATGAGGACGCGATGGGACATGTCTCGGGCCCGCGCCTACCAGCTGTTGTGACCCCTCGCAGGGGCGATGAGGACCCCGGCGACCCGGTGTGGATCCACTGGCCCAACGGGTTGTGACCCCTCGCAGGGGCGATGAGGACCGGCCATCCTTGAGTACATGAGGGATCAGCAGGTCATGTTGTGACCCCTCGCAGGGGCGATGAGGACTTCTTGTCAAGGTCGGAAAAGGCTTCGCGCTCGTCATGTTGTGACCCCTCGCAGGGGCGATGAGGACCGTCATGTTCAGCAGGGCGGTCATGGCGGCGTCAGACTGTTGTGACCCCTCGCAGGGGCGATGAGGACCCGCGATCCTGAAGCGAGCCTGCAAAGAGGGCCTGTACGGGTTGTGACCCCTCGCAGGGGCGATGAGGACAAGTTCTTCCTGCCGTTCGCCATCGTCCGGCTGATCGCGTTGTGACCCCTCGCAGGGGCGATGAGGACAGCAGCGGCCTGCCGGACTCGGCCGCCATCTCTGCCAGGTTGTGACCCCTCGCAGGGGCGATGAGGACGGGGACGTCCACCGCGACCGCCACCGGGGGCAGGTGTTGTGACCCCTCGCAGGGGCGATGAGGACCTGGTAGCTGCGCCCATACAGGGTGTTCATGCGCTGTTGTGACCCCTCGCAGGGGCGATGAGGACCCCAAGGTAAAGCCGCTGGTCGGCGGCGGTGGAGCCGACGGGTTCAGGGGCCGGTTTTCAGCAGACCTCCGGTTGTGCGGGAAAGCCCGGCGTGTCGCTGACATGTGCCGCTATGAAGAGATCAAGGAGCGGAGCTAAAGGATATCCGTGGGTTCAGGTTCGGTCGCTCCCCACGCGAGGCGTTGAGGGGTGCTGCCGGGCGGGAAGGTGTAGACGATGACACTGTCGTAGCCAAGGTCGAGGACGTTGGTGACGGCGTCTTGGAAACGACGTAGCTGAGCTGAGGTGAGCTGTCCTTCGAAGACGCTGCGTTGGACGTGGTGGAGGTACTGGCGACAGGTGCGCAGGATCTGCGGATTCCGTTCGGCTGCGGTGTCATAGACCACCACGACGTACACGGAGTCACCACCAGATCCGGAAGGGTTTGTAGCCGGTGTTCTCCAGGCAGTGGCGGGTCAGAGCCAGGGCATCAAGGTAGAGCAGTTCATCGTAGGCCGCAGAACGGGCCAGGGCACGATGAGCGATAGTGACGGCGAACTCGTCCCGGACAGTCTGGACGACGAGTTTACGGCCGGTTTCGCTGAGCATCGCCTGATTAGTGTCACTATCGAAGTGGTGTTCCTTGAGTTGGTTGCGGCCAGCCATGCGCAGGAGCAAGCGCTCGGCGAAGAGTGGTTTGAACATCTCTGACAGGTCCAGCACGAGAGAGTGCCGTTGGCGTTCCATGCTGCTGTGCAGGAACGCGATACCGCTGTGCAGAGGTGTGAGGCGGACGGCGGTGAGGACACGGGCGTACACGATGCCGTTGACGTAGCTGATGAAGGCGTTGCCGGCGTTCTTGGGCGGTCGCCGACTGCGTCCGTCGAGTTGGAGCCACTCGGGGAGTTTGGTGTCTATGACGGCCCAGGCTGAGCGGCGGAAAGTTCCTTCGGCGCCCATCAGGTGGGCAGCGCTTTCAGCCTCGGCTACGGTGTTTTGGAGAACGGTGTAGGGACGGGTGAGGAGTCTGCGGTCGACGACACGGCGGACATTGAAGGCTGTGGCTTCGACGATATCGCGTGCGATCTTCAGAGCGGCGTCGGGGTCGCCGGCAAGCCGGGCCTGGGCGAGGACGGTCTCACCTGAGGTGCTGGTGTCAGAGGTCAGCAGGGAGCCCGCATAATCGCCGTAGTAGCTGAGCAGATGGACATTGATGCGGTGCCGGTTGAGCAGGGAAACGACCGCAGTGTTGATGTCAGTTTCAGCGCAGGCGACAATATCTCGCACATCGGTGATGGGGATGTGGACGGGTGAGGCGTTCTCACGCTCGATCAGCAGTGACTGATCCTTGCGCCGGATCCGGCAGGGGCTGGTCAGCCAGTGCGGTCGGCAAGGGTCACTCCGTCCAGCAGTAGTCAGTGAAGCTACATCCGCGGCAGGCGCTGCGGGCGAGTCGGGGCGGGGAGACTGGCAGCACCGCTGTCTCCAGGACATCGGCGATATCGGCTTCTGCTTGCATCGCGTCCTGTTCGGTGTAGATCAGCTTTTTTGTCCGGCGGGTCTTGGGATAGTGCAGGACCGCCCCTTGTGCGTCGACTCCGACACGGTGCAGACGGTGGCAGTAGTGGCGGGCCTGAGCCTCATCTGCGGCGGTCGGCTTGCTGGACGACTTCACCTCGTGCACCCACTTGTGCCCATCAACGAAGTCCAGGCGGGCGGCGCCGAGATCCACGGGGGTATTTCGGGTATAGGTGGTGTCGTGGACGGCCTCGCCCAACTGCACCGCCGCGTTCAGGTGCTCTGGTCACACGCCCCGCAGGAAGAGCCAGAGCTGACGGCGGCAGTGGTAGAGGTACTTGATGTGGGTCCCGCCGATGTCTTCGGCCTCGATCACAAGACCTCCCCCGGATGGTAGGTGGACTGGGCGGGGCCGCGGACGGCGCGCAGGCCCAGCTGGGGGTCATAGTCACCGTCGATGATGCGGACCTGGAGTTTCTTGTCGTAGCCGCTGAGGCGACCGGCCCAGTAGGGCATGGGGATCAGGTATTCGTCGGCCAGCAGACGACCGGCTTTGGGCTGTCCTGAGGCTTGGGCCAGGGCGTCGGCGTAGGCGTCCCGGTCGTTGGCGAGGATCGCTTCGGTGCCGTCGAAGAGTTCGTCGAAGACAGCGGTGAGCTCGGAGCGGGAGTCGAAGGGCCGACGGAAGGTGAGGAGCCTGCGGGTGAAGGCCTCACAGTAGTCGCGGACTTCCTCACGCCAGGAGGCTCCCCAGGTGGTGGCGTAGATGTGGTTGAGCCAGGCGGTGGCGTTGGCCTCGTCGACGACAGCGTCGGCGTGGGCGGCCAAGAGCTGCCAGGCAGTTTCGACAGGTTCGCGGGGGTAGATTCCGTCTGCGTAGTCGGCGCCTGGTGCGTTGCGGCGGGTTGTCCAGCAGGGGTGGTGGACGATGACGTCGGCGGGGAGCCGGGCGGCGAGGCGGTTGACGCGGCCGAATCGCTGGAGCAGGGCTTCCAGGGGGGCCGCCGCTGTCAGGAGCACGTCGAAGTCCAGGTCCAGGCTGACCTCTACGCATTGTGTCGCGACCAGGAGCCCTGGACGCCGGTTCCGCAGGTCGGTGCCGAACCTGTCTCTGATGTTCTGCTCGATGCCGTTGCGGTCCCCCCGGCGGAAACGAGAGTGCAGTAGCAGCGCGGAGCCCTCGCCGTATCGTTCCTCGACGTCAGGGGCGAGTTCTTCGAACAACTCCAACGCTTGGGCGACGTTGTTGGCCACCACCAGGACGGACGCGTCTCGGGTTAGGCGGGAGCGGATCTCAGTGAGCGCCGACGGGTCGGTGAGGTGGTGGTCCCTGGTACGGAGGCGATGGCGGGGTGGCAGATCGAGGCCTTCGGCGTCCACGAGATGGACGGGGTGGGTGAGCGTCTGAGTGAACAGGTCGGACAGCACGTCGGGGAGGGTGGCCGAGACGACGGCGATGCGTCCGCCGAGGCGTTCCCAAAGGCGGGCGGAGGCAAGGATGCAGCCGAGCCGTTGGGGATCGTAGACGTGGAGTTCATCGAGGACGAAGACGGAGTTGGCCGCGTCGATGAGAATGCCGGAGTGGGCGGGGCCTGCCAGAGCGGCGCGCAGCAGCTGGTAGGGGGTGGCGACCCGGACGCTCTCGTGGAACAGCTTGGTGGCGGCGGCGCGGGAGACGGCCTTGGTGGCGGCGTCGACGCGACAAGGGTCGTTGTCCTGGTCGGTCTCGTCACCGTCCTCGGGAGCGATCGACGCGGCCAGATGGTAGGAGGCGGCCTTGGAGTGCGCGACCCCGACGGTGCCGGGAGCTTGGAAGAGGTCTTGGAGGCGGTCGGCCATCGCGTTGATGGACGACAGGTAGGGCAGGACGAAGAAGACTCTCGGCACTCCGCCGGTCTCCTGGGCCAGGTCAGTGACCTGAGTGGCCGCCCACAGCAGGACGGCCTCGGTCTTGCCGCTGCCGGTCGGTGCCCGCAGCAGCAGATGGCCCCGTCGTGTCTCGGCGCGCACCTGGTGAGGGCGCAGCGTTCTGCCCTGATCGGCGAATCTCCGATCGAGGAGCGTGCGGAACGAGCCGTCCAGGGGCTGGGTGAGGGACAGCCACCCGTGCGCGGACGACAGGTGGTCGGCCAGAGTGACGGCTCCCTGCAAGAGAACGGCGGTGAGCCCGCGATCGGGTGCGACCCGCTCTTCCCATTGCTCCAGCACCGCGCCGAGTAAGCCGTACGCGGTCTCCAGCAAGGTAGCGGTGTCCAGCTGCGCCCGCGGCGGGTCGGCCATGGGCAAGCCTTCCGCCTGCGCCGTGTGGCGGAACCATTCCTCCAGCTCGGGGACGGCCCGCGGGGGGATCGGCCCGATCCTCTTCCGCAGCTCGGCCACGTCGCAGTCGCCGTACAGGCCCATCAGGTCACGGCCGGGCTCGCCGTACAGAGGCCGGTGATGGGTGGCCACCGCGGTGGCCACCCATCGCAGCAGGTCAGGGTCGTGGATGAGGGACGGCAGGAAACCCAGGGACAAGACCTCGTGCCGTTCTCCCCACACCCGTATCCGTCCTGCGAGCATGTCCTGGAAGCCGGTGGGAAGCTTTCCGCCGTCGTGGGTGAGGGCGGCGAGTTCGACAGCCGTCCAGAACAACGGCCTGAGACCGTCGTCGAGGCACGGGAGCGTTCCCACTCGGTGCGAGAGCTGACGGGCTGCCGCGCGGGTCGCGACCAGGTGATCGGTGAGCGGCTCTGGAGGACGGCCGTCCCGGCTGCTCTTGGCACGAACGGATGCCAGTTCCACCGGTGTCACCGCCAGGTGACGGTGTCAGGGTGGCAAACAGGTAGCAGCGCCACTGCCTGCCCGTCCTCGGTCGATCGGCTCCCCGGGACCAGGGTCTGGCTGAGGCCGGAGGAGTCGTATCGGTAGGTATCCCACTTCGTCCGGTCCCGACGGGGACCGATGGCCGTCGGCAGCCGCAGCGGCGTCCCCCCGGGCACCCCGGCCTCGTCGGGAACGATCGCGGATCGCAGTTCCCCAGGCTCGGGGGTGAGGTGCACCAAACGGAGCGAGATACCCACGAGGTCCTGGCTACGACCTAGGCGCAGCGGCCACACCGGGCGGCGTAGCCTCCGCCACCAGATGTCGGTGTCCTCAGGCAGCCACAATGTCAGAACGGCTCCGGCCAGGAATTCGCGATGCCGGGGAGTGGGAGATGCCTTCTTCCCGGAGGCGTCCAGCGGATGGTAGGTCTCGTAGTCGATGTTCTTTCCGCCCGACCGGAACGCCATCGCGAAACGCAGCCTCGGGTCGACAGCGTCCCATCTCCCGGCGGCACCGGCCAGCAGCCCTCCGACGGTCGCCGGTGACGGGCACGGCAAGGTGACCTGCACGCCCGCGTACAGCGGGTTGCGGAAGGAGGCGACAGGCGCGGTGACTGTCGCCTCCAGCGCGGTGGATTTCGTGGCGGTCATGCCACCGGGTCCTCGAACCAGCCGTCGTGGTCGCCTTGCCGGACTTCGCACGCAAGGCCGGTCAGCATGACGCGGGGGTGCTCGATGGCCACCTTGCGATCCTCGATGAGGTCCTTCAGCTCCCGCACTGCCTTGTCGCGCTGGTCCTTGAGGAATCCCGGTGCCCACCCCAGCCGGACTGGCCCGTCCAGTTCATCGGCCCAGGCGCTGATCTCCTCACGCAGCACGTCGGAGTCGAATGCGGGCCTGCCGTCGCGAGCGCCCACCACTCGGGTGAAAGGGTTGACCCCACCCTTCACCGGTGCCAGCAGCACCAGTGCAGGGGTGCGGTCGCCGTAGTGCAGCGACTGCTTGGCGCCGCCTCGCAGCTTCGCCAGGCTCTCCAGCAGGACCGCGACCCGGCGGCGGCGCTCTTCCTGCGGCAGACGCAGCGCGTCGATGCCGCGCAGCACCGTCCGGGTGGAGCCTTCAGCCTCGGCCTCCTGCGCGGTGGCCGGGCTGAGTGCGACCCGTAGGCCGCTGCCGTCGGTCTCGAACACGCCCACCCGCGGGACGTCTAGCAGTACGTCGGCGGCCAAGACCGCGCTATACAGCTCGTGCTGGTGGATGACGGGGTGCTCGCCGGCGGGGAAGTCCCGGCTCATCGTCCCGAAGTCGCCGGTGGGCCGCTGTGGGGTGAGGGACACGAAAGTGCCGGTGGCCAGCACGGTGTCACGCTGGTAGTTCTGCTTGCTCAACGCGACCATGTAGCCGAACAGATCGTCGTCCATGTAGCGGTCCGGGCGGCCTTCGGTGTGGGCCTGCTGCTTCTTGCCCGAACCCGAACGGGTCACCCCGGAACGGGGCTCGTCTCGCGGGAGGGAGTCACGCAGCCAGCGGCGCACCGCCTGTGCCGACACGTACGGGTAGACGTCCCGGCCCACCCGCAACTGCTTGACCTTGCCGATGTTGTCCTCGCCCTCGCCGTTGTTGGGCGCACCCGCGACGATGTCGAGGACGATCTTTCCGGCCAGGTAGCTCACTGTTCTTCCTCCTCGTTGACGAAGTTGGCGTCGGTGGTGTTCTCGATCTCTTCCAGGTCCTCCTCGGCGTTCTTGGAGCGCCAGCCGAGCTGAGACAGCTCCTCCAGCACGCCGAAGAGGAAAACGTCGCGGTGGAACCAGGCGGGGTTGTCCTGGCCGGGGCCGAACAGCAGGACGAACGCCCGCTCGGTCACCAGGGGGCCCTCGGCTTTCCCCGGCGGCTGGATCGCCCACTCCAGGCTGTGCTTGATCAACCATGCCCGCATCTTGCGGGGGTCCCGCATGGAGGCACGCAGGCCGTTGAGCTTTCCCCCGGTCTCCTGCCTGCTCAGCAGGCCCGCGACCTTGTGCGCGGCGGTTCTGATCTCGGTGAGATCCTTCTCGTTCATCTGCATCACCTCGGTGACGAAGGAATAGAGCAGGTGCGAAGCGGAGGCCGCCTGCTCACGGTCGTGGTCGGGAAGGGAGAGGACCCGTCCCAGGTGGCGGACCGCGGTGGTGAACAGGCGCGCCGGCTCAGCGAAAGCGTTGCGGGCCAGCACCACGACTCCGGCCGAGTAGGCCGTGACATGGGCCCTCACCAGGAATGCGAAACCCTTCCTGTTCGCCGGGCGAAGAGTCAGGCGCAGCCACTCAGCGAGCGGCTGGTCCAGCGAATGGACCTCCAGGGACTGGCCTCGGTTGTTGTTGTTGAAGACCAGCAATTCCACCCCGGCGATGAGTGGCCTGCTGTGTTCGCGCAGCGCCCGCAAGGCCACCACCTCACGGACCGCCGCGTAGCCCTCGGCGACTTTGCCGGTCTCAGCGATGATCGAATTGCGGTCCACCTGGCGGTGGACGGTCCTTCGCATGAACCCCGCGTCCCAGCTATGCAGCGCGTACGAGGCGCCGCCCGTCAGATGGCTGCCATAAGGAAGAGCGTGGAAACTCACCAAGCACGGCCGGCACAAGGCCATACCTTCATGTCCACGCGGTGTGCTGTTGCGGTAGGCGTCGCTCTCAGCCAGGGGAACATCGACTTTCCCGAAATACCCGATCGCCGGACGTCCGCACAGAATGCAGTCAACATCTGGGCTTGCACCGTCTCCAGACGCGCTCTGCCACTCCCCCACCCGCGCCTTGATGACGCCATCGGGCTTCTTGCCGTTGCTCGGATGGTTCATCGGCGAGTTCGGCGTCACGGAATAGCTCACCTTGAGCCAGAACCCCTCGGCGGTCTTGCTGTCCCGTACCAGAGCGGCCCGGGTGGCATCCCGCGTCATCGTCTTCACCACCCGCTCGAAGTCCTCGGCCGGTAGCTCATCCGGCACCAGATCGCCGGCCAGCGCAGCCACGGCATGCGCGCCGATCCGCTGCAGCGGGTGCGCCGTCAGCACCAGCCGTGCCTGCTCCACGTCGTCGGTGCGGGTCATACACCCACCCATCCGAAGCCGGCGCTGTTGGCCTGTCCCAAACCCCAGCTCCACAAGGCCCGCAGCACCTCGGGATCGGCGCTGATCGTCACCTCCACACAGGCGCCCGGCTTACTTCCACCCGCACCAGTACTGCCTGCGACGGCGAACGACCGCTTGGGCCCGACCCAGGTGACGCACTCCAGGACGACATCGGAATCCAGCCCCAGAGTCTCGGCTTTGCGCCGCAGGTTGCGCTCGAACGCCAGATCCCACCCCGGCTCCCCCGGCAGCAACCAGTCCTGCCGCGTCTCGCGCACCCCCGAGGCCCCCACCCCGGCCCCCTTCACCACCACAGGCGTACTTGTGCGGAAGACAGCCTGGCCAGAGGGGAACGACGGCGCCTCCAGCACGCGGACCTCATCCACGAAGAACGCCGTGGCCCCCCACGCCAGAACCGGCACACCCGCAAGCGCCGACCCGAGGGCTTCCACAACTTCCGGCACCGGACTGCCCAGCTCCCACGCCCCAGGCCCGCCCAGCGCGTAGACCCCACGACGCCGCTCCGCTCGGGGAAAAACCGGAGCCGAGTAGCCGAACGGCACCATGCCGTACGGCTTCAGGCCCTGGGCATGGATCTCCGCCCCCAGCTCAGGAGCCTCACGATCCAGCAGCGAATACACCAGCGCTCTTCCTGGCCGTACCACCGAAGCCCAGGCCAGCTCCCGCGCTTCCGTATGGATATCCACCAGCACCCGCACCCTGCCCCTCCCCAGTCGCTCGCCATGCCCAAGCCAGAAATGTCAGCGGTATCTGGAACAGTGACCGCCATGCACTCCTGCGTAACGACGCTCACGCTAACGCAACAATCCAATGAATGCCATGAAATCGAGAAGAACGAGTCTCGACCCATATTCAGCAACCATGACAAAAGCCTCAGGCGGGCGACGTTGCTATGATGACGTGCAGTTATTCCCTGGGCTCATTGATGACCCCTGGGGTCGCAACAGACTGGTTCTCCTCGTGAAAGACATGGGAACCTGACCCTCATCGCCCCTTGAGGGGTTTTAGTCCGTAAATGCCGGGTTCGAGCCCTAGGCTGTACCGCATTAAATCTCATTGCATAGGGTTTGAGGTGCAGTTCTTCCAAACGTCTATGCGGCTCGGTGGTACTTGTTGATCAGCCCGCCGAGTACCTTGCGACGCGTGATCCGGTGAGGCTCAATTACAGGATTCGGCCTCTGACCTACCGGTTCTGGGTGGCGTTAGCTGGCGATCTGATACTCGTTGATGAGGGCGCCGAGGATGACTCTGCGGTGGATTCGGTGGCTGTGTGCCTGCCGAAAATCTCATCCGCGCAGTACAAGCTGCATATGAGTATTCATGGAGGAGTCCGCCAAGTTGGTCTCGTCGGCTTATGTTCAGGTCGACGATTCGCTCTGGATCGGCGATCCCGGTTGGGACGGCGCGCAGCGGAGCCGCCTGGCCAAAGGCCTGGTGGGCTCGATGCTGGTTGTAGAACCGCTCGTACCCGCGCAGGGCATGACGCAGGTGGCGTTCGTTCCACAGCAAGCAGCGGTCGAGCAGCTCTCCGCGGCATGACCGCACCCACCTCTCCATGACCGAGTTCATCCCCGGGATCCAGATACCGGTGAGCAAAGTCTGGATACCCTGCCGCAGCGAGGATCTCCTCCACGAGGGCGGGGAACCTCCCGTCCCGGTCGCGGATCAGATAGCGCGCCCGCCTACCCGCATCGCCTGAATCCATCGCGAGATTTCTCATCGCCTGGATGTGCTCCCTGATCCGGCCGCAGTTGCGACCCCTCGCAGGGGCGATGAGAACCTGCTCTCGCATGGTGTTCAGCGTAGGCAGGGCTGTTGTGACCCCTCGCAGGGGCGATGAGGACAGGCGTGGCGGCGCAGCACGCGGACACGACGCTCGTGTTGTGACCCCTCCAGGGGCGATGAGAACCCTATGCCCGCGCGTCAGCCTGCTACAACCTGGCCACGTTGTGACCCCTCGCAGGGCGATGAGGACCTTCTGGTCCGGAACCGGCGGCATGTTGGAGCAGGTGTTGCGACCCCTCGCAGGGGCGATGAGGACGACTCACCGCCACGAGCTACGCGGCCACCGCTACGAGTTGTGACCCCTCGCAGGGGCGATGAGGACGGCGGAATGTCGATCGGCACCAAGACCCGCAAAGAGTTGTGACCCCTCGCAGGGGCGATGAGGACTCACATGGCCAACCCCGACACCCTGCAGAAGGTCGCGTTGTGACCCCTCGCAGGGGCGATGAGGACCTCCGTGACGCGCTTCCCCTTCGGCGTGGTCCAGGCATGTTGTGACCCCTCGCAGGGGCGATGAGGACGACGGCCGCGACCCTCCTTGTCCTTGGTCACGTGGTGTTGCGACCCCTCGCAGGGGCGATGAGGACTCGACCACGGGGCAGGGCTCGACCTCATGTGGGCTGGTTGTGACCCCTCGCAGGGGCGATGAGGACGAGCCCACCTGTCCCTGTGGCGGGCCCTGCACGCCGGGTTGTGACCCCTCGCAGGGGCGATGAGGACCGACGGCGACCTCCGCGTCCTGCTCGGCGGGCAGCTGTTGTGACCCCTCGCAGGGGCGATGAGGACCTGACGTACTGCGTCCTGAACGGACGTAGCTTGGCGTTGTGACCCCTCGCAGGGGCGATGAGGACTCGCCGACGGTGTCGGCGGGGCCGTGGCCGAGGGGTTGTGACCCCTCGCAGGGGCGATGAGGACGTACGAGCAGGTAGCCCGCGCGCTGAGCATGGTGTAGTTGTGACCCCTCGCAGGGGCGATGAGGACCCCGGCAGGCCGCGCTTGGCCGGCGACCGTACCTGATGTTGTGACCCCTCGCAGGGGCGATGAGGACCCCCGACTACTCCAGCACCAAGCCAGGAGTCGTCGTGTTGTGACCCCTCGCAGGGGCGATGAGGACGTGGTGCGCCTAATGGAAAGGACGGAAAGTGACTAGTAGTTGTGACCCCTCGCAGGGGCGATGAGGACTCTGTATCAGTGCAACACGTGTCAGGGGACGTGTTGTGACCCCTCGCAGGGGCGATGAGGACGGCCGCACCCTCCGCGTCGCCAAGGTCGTCTACCTGTTGTGACCCCTCGCAGGGGCGATGAGGACTCCACTCCGAAACAGATCTTGCCGCCGCCCTGGCCCTTGAGTTGTGACCCCTCGCAGGGGCGATGAGGACGCCCACCTCAGGCCCTACCGGGGCCACCACACACCTGTTGTGACCCCTCGCAGGGGCGATGAGGACTCCAGATCAAAGGTGGTAAGGATCAAGATTTTTGGCGAGTTGTGACCCCTCGCAGGGGCGATGAGGACACGCAGTGGTGGATGTCCTCCAAGACCTGCCCACGTTGTGACCCCTCGCAGGGGCGATGAGGACCCCAAGGTAAAGCCGCTGGTCGGCGGCGGTGGAGCCGACGGGCTCGGGGGCCGGTTTTCAGCAGACCTCCGGTTGTGCGGGAAAGCCCGGCGTGTCGCTGACATGTGCCGCTATGAAGAGATCAAGGAGCGGAGCTAAAGGATATCCGTGGATTCAGGTTCGGTCGCTCCCTACGCGAGAGGACTCCGCCCAGCCGATCTCGTCGGCGTACGTTCAGGTCGACGATTCCGGCCAGATCGGTGATGGGATCCGGGACGGCGCGTAGTGGAGCCCCCTGCGCCAAGACTTGATGGGCTCGATGCTGGTTGTAGAACTCCTCATACTCGCGCAGAGCTTGCCGCAGGTGGCGTTCCTTCCAGAGCAAGCATCGATCCAGAAGCTCACAACGGCAGGACTGACGGAAGTCGTCGCGGGCCCAGCGGATGCCTTCGGCGATGTTGGTGTGGTTGAGCAGGCGTAGCGCGCCGAGCGCATAGCTTCTCATCGTCGCGAGGATGGACGGGGCGGAGGCGGTGCGGATCCGGCAGCGGTCCTCGCCGAGAGTGGCGTCCCGAACGTAATGATCTTGATTTTCAATCGACCACTCACCTCTCACCAGCTCCGCGAGACGGCGCGGTCCTGCCAGGTCGGCGGGCAGGCTGGTGACGCCGAGCATCCACGCCGGGTCGTAGACGTAGCGTTCGAGCAGGAAGACCTCCCGGGCTCGCGGGAAGCGGATGCCAGGCGGGGCGGGCAGGACCTGGATGGTGCGGATCTCGGTGCGACCGTGGCCGCGGTCGTAGGTGGTCCACTCGATGGGGACGTCCTTCCAGGCCAGGGCATCCAGCTGGTCGAACAGTTTCGGCTGGTTGCCGCCGACGTGGAAGACGTAGAAGGCGTCGCGCCGATGCAGGTAACGGGTGTGTTCGCGCTGGCAGTGGAGCCGATCGGCCGTGATCACGACGTTCGTCAGGCAGCCGATCTGGTCCAGCAGCGACGCGAAAGCGGTGATCTCGTTGCTCTTGGCGCTGACATCACAGGTGGCGACCATGCCACCGTCCTCGGCCAGCAGCACGCCGAGGCGGTGTCGGGCAGACCGGCCGGTGGTGGCGCTGCCGCGCGAGGTCTTGCCCTCCACGGTCATCGGGATCAGCTCATCAGGATCGTCGTAGAAGTCGTGCAGCTGGCCAGCGCGGTGCGCGGCGTAGGGCGGCATCCACTGCCGCCGCGTTGACCTGGGCGAACGTCCGGCACACAGTATCGGGGTGCGGAGCGGTGAAGACGCCGGTCCGCTGATCGTGGCGAGCCGCCGAGCTGGGCCAACACCTCCTGCGGCGCGCAGGCGATCCATTGCCGGATCGCCGCGTAGCTGGTCGCGCCGGACACGAGCACGGCCTAGACCAGGCCCAGGATCACCGCGAGTGGATGACGGCGTCCACGCGGGTCACGAGGGTCAGGGATCTGCGCCCACACCTGGCGAAGGTCGCTCATGTCCACGCCCGCCCCGTCAGCGGCGAGCTGGTGCTCGTCAGCGCCGCTGACGATAGCGGTGGTGGCGGACATGGCGGACACGACGGCAGGATTCCGAGTGAGGAGAAGACGCAGATTTGCTCTGCGGCTGCTGAACACGGATCACGCGCGATTCCGGGCGCGTCGCACCGGGACGGTCAAGAGAAGACCTTCCCGTAAGGCCGTTCCAGGCCGCCGCGCCCGAGTTGACCGGCTGTCGGTTCACATGCCGGTTAAGCCATCTTCGGTCAGAGACAGGCCAGGTCGTTCCCGCTGACTGATCCGTCCGTAGTGGCTTCCCCTGAACGCCTCTCATGGATGAGACCTTCTCGTGATCACACGCTCGGTCTTGGCGGGAGGTCAGCTGGCCAGTTCGGCGTGCAGGTAGGCGTCGAACTCTCTGACCTCGCGGGTGTCACGGTGAAGCTGCAGGTGCTTGGCGAAGCTGAGAATCTTGCCCTTGGCGCGGGTGGAGGTCAGTTCCTTGAGCACAGGAAGGGCCTGGCGGGCGCTGACCAGCGCGCCCTCCAACTCCCCCATCGCGAGGTAGGACTCTGCGGCGCTGATGCGGGTGAGCTGTACCGAGCGCAGGTATCCCCCGCCGAAGCTGTCCATAGCCTGGTTGGAGCTGGCTACTGCGCGCCGGTGTTCCCCAACGCGGCGCCAGCACGAGCCGCCCTCTCCGGCGAGTTCCGCCTGACTGAAATGCGCGATCCAGGCTGGGTCACGGTCACTGGCGCCTCGCGCGAAGGCGCGCCTATCGGGGTGCGGTTACCGCGTCGCATTCCGATGGGTCGGCGGGATCGAGTTGTGAGGTGGTCTGGATGAGGGTGTCCAGTCGGTCGCGCGCGGCCAGGAGGTCGGCCGCGGCGTTGCTGAGCCGTTCCCGTTCGCGGTGCAGGTCGGGAAGCATCCCGGCGCAGGAGGGTGCCAGCGCCTCGCCGTCGTCGGTCATGCAGGGCAGCAACTCGCTGATCGTGGCGGTGTTGAGGCCGGCGGCGAGCATGAGGCGGATGCCCCGCACTGTGGCCGCGTCCTGCTGCCGATACTCGCGATAGCCGCTGGGGTGTCGCAGCGGCCGGAGCAGGCCCTGTTCCTCGTAGTAACGCAGCGAACGCACGCTGGCGCCGGTGAGCCGGGACAATTCTCCGATCCGCATGTGACGACCGCCACTTCCAGTTGACTCTCACACCGACGTGAGGGTCCAACCTATCCGGCATGACAGATCAGCATTCATCCGCCCGCGACACCGCGGTCACCGTCATCGGCCTGGGGCCGATGGGTTCGGCGTTGGCACACACCCTTCTTGGCAAGGGCCGATCCTTGACGGTCTGGAACCGTACCCCCGGCAAGGCCGACGGCCTGGTAGCCGAGGGAGCACACCGCGCGGCCACCGTCGCCGGCGCCGTGGCAGCGAGCCCGGTCACGATCGTGTGCCTCAACGATTACGCGACCATGTACCAAGTCTTCGAATCCGCCGGCGCGCTCAGCGGACACGCGCTGGTGAACCTCAACTCCGGAACCCCTGCGGAAGCCCGCACGGCCGCCGTCTGGGCGGCCGAGCGCGACCTCGACTACCTCGATGGCGCGATCATGGTGCCGCCGCCCCTCATCGGGTACGACGGATCGGTTCTGCTGTACAGCGGAGCCCGCGACGTCCTGGACCGGCACCGGGAGATTCTGGCCGACCTGGGTGACCCCCGCCACCTCGGCGCCGACCCGGGCCTGGCGGTGCTGTTCAACACGGCACTGCTCGGCATGATGTACGCGACCCTCAACGGATTCCTGCACGCCGCCGCCCTGACCGACTCGGCCGGCGTGCCCGCGGCCGAGTTCGCCGAGATCGCGCTCGGCTGGTTCATGCCCGTGGTGCTGGACCCCGCCAGCCTCGCCGAACAAGCACCGAACCTGGACAAGGGCGCCTACCCCGGCGACCAGGGGACCATGCAGATGAACTTGAACGCCCTTGAACACATCGCCCGCACCAGCGTCGAGCAGGGCGTCCACCCCGCCCAGCCGCAACTGATGAAGCAACTCGCCGAACAAGCGATCGCCCAGGGGCACGGCACCGAAAACTATTTCGCCCTGTTCGAGATTCTCAAAAACCCTGGCGCCGAGACCCCCTGAGAGCCGTGCGGCCGAACATCGGCAGCAGTTCGTAGGCCCTTACCTGATCGGTGGCCAGGGAGCCACCACCCGCAGCATGTCCGGCCAGTGCATGAACCCTGACGCCGCACGCGGATCACGGTTCTCACTGGTCTTGACCGGTAGCTCACCGGAACCGGTCGCCGGGCCCCAGCAGGCTGGTGAGCTCGGCGATCGCCTCCGGCGAAGGATGGAAGTAGCGGCGCACATTCTCGGTCTTCTTGTGACGCGACTTGGCCATCAGCATCAGCAGGCTCGCACCACCCTCACCCAGGTGGGTGAGGGCCGAATGCCGCATCTCGTGCAGGTCCCACCCTGTGCCAGGCCCGCCGAGTGCGGTGTGAGCGTCCAGCAGCGCGCGGGCCTGACCGTACGACAGGCGAGCAAACCCAGTGTCGAGACAGACATCGCGCGCGGAGACCACCTTGCCCGGCCCGGGGCGGCGGTGGGTGAGGAACACCGGGCCCCGGGCGCGGCCCTTGAGCAAGCGCGGCAAGAGCCGGGCAGTGCCGGCATCCCAGTACACCGTCTCCAGCACCACATCCTCGCGGGCCTGGCCGCGACGGCGGGTCTTGGCGCGGGCGCCCTTGGCCTTCACTCGGCACCGGCGGCCGGCGAAGTCCAGGTCCTCGACGTTGACGCCCAGGATCTCCTCAGCGCGCCCGGCAGTCTCGTACAGCATCTGGTACAGCGTCTTCTCCCGAAGCCCGACCTCGCGGCGCGCGATCAGCCGGTCGATCTCCATCCTGGAGCGCGCCGGGGTCTCGGAGTCGGGGACCGCCAGCCGCTTGGTCCAAGCGGGAAACGATCGGGGCGTCGTACCCCGCCACGACCTGGGTACGACCATCTACCGCCGCCAGGGCGAAATCAGCCCGCGGATTCGGGGCGGCCGTCGAGGACAGCCGCGGCGCTGATGGACAGGTCCGGGCCCGGAGCGGTCGGCAGCAGCCGAAACAGTCTGGCCTGCTCCGGCTTGGCGTCCGCCAGCCTCTGGTAGGACAGGTCGAAGGCGGCGCGCACGGCCTTGGGCCGGCCCGGCTCGCCGACGCGCTGCACACGGTCAAGGCCACCGCGAACGTGATCCGCGCCCGAGGCGGTCACTTCGTCTTCCCGGTCAAGGAAAACCGCGGGGCGCTGTTCGATGCCCTGGACGCGCTGCCCTGGCGCGACACCGAGATAGCCCACACCAGCACCGAGGTCGGCCACGGCCGGATCACCACCCGCACCATCCACGTCCTCCCCGCCCCACCCGACCTGCCGTTCCCGCACGTCAGCCAGGTCTGGCTGATCGAGCGCCACGTCACCGGCCGTGACGGAACCCCAATCTCCGCCGTCGCCCAGCTCGGCGTCGCCAGCCCCGACGACTCCCTGGCCACCCCCGCCGACCTGGCCCGCTACAACCGCGAGCACTGGGGAATCGAGGTCTTGCACTGGATCCGCGACACCCTCTATCGCGAAGACCACTCCCGCGTCCGCACCCGCTCCGGACCCCGGGTCCTGGCCTCCCTGCGCAACCTCGCTATCGGCGCCTTACGCCTGGCCGGACGCACCGACATCACCGAAGCCACCCGCTGGGCCTGCCGCTACATGAGCCGGCCATTCACCATCCTCGGACTCTCTTCATGATCTTGGAACGGCCGTGCCGCCATTGCCCGTCGAACATGTCGCCTTGCGCCCAGGCCGCCATCTTCAGCTCGGCCGTGAGGTCCATATATCCACCATCTTCCCGATGAACTCGACCCACGCGCTGTGAGGGAGGGATCCCAGATCGATGTCTTCAAGATGTGCGTCACCCGCGACGGGTTCCGGCAGTGCCACGAATCCGTCTGGATCAAGCGATAGCAGGCAGCACAGAGGGCAGATCGAGACGGGGGACCGCAAACCGCAGCGCCAGCAGCGGACGCAGGAGCGGCCAGAGGAGATCGAGGTCGACGTCGCCGTCCGGCCAATCCAAGCCGAACGGGTCCGGCAGTCCGGCTGCAGCTCGCTGAGCAGTTTGAGCAGGTGAAATCCTGACCGGTCGAGGGGAAGGACATCCGACTAGTCATTCAGGCAGGAGAAGAGGGCCCGGACCTGCCCAGACCCCCTCCTCGCTGTTGCCGGTTGGGGGTCAGAAATCAAACTCGCCCTTTTTGGCGCCGTCTATGAACGCCGCCCATACTGATGCTGAGACGACGTAGGGGGCCTGGCCGGGGGCTTCGGTGTCACGAATGCCGACCCGGCCTCCGGGCAGGGTGGCCACTTCAAGGCAATTGCCGTCGTCGCCAGAGCGTGTGGCCTTACGCCAGACGGCGCGGTCCAGATCCTCGTTGGTCACTTCCATCGCTTGGCTTTCTCCTCGATCAACTGGAGTGATGCCCTTCGGGGCAGGGCGTCACCGTGCAACATCTCATACCTCGACTTGATGTCTAGGACCCGGCTGGGGTCAGCGGTGATCTGGCTCAGTGTGATCGACTCGATGTAGGCCGTGTCCGGCATCTCCGGACCGCCGGCCAACATGAAGGCACCTTGCAAACCAGTCGTGAGCCACGCGTTTTGAGGGAGGACATGGATATGGATACGCGGATGATCGTCCGTCGCGGCGAGATGCGCGAGTTGCTCAGCCATGACCTCCTCACTCCCGATGGGCCGGGTGAGGACTCCTTCGTCCAGCACTACCCATAGCTTAGGACCATTCTCCCGCTCCAGGATGCGCTGGCGATCTATCCGCGCAGCCACGCTTTGCTCGATGAGGTCAGGTGTGATTCCCGGCCGGCCTCGGAAGATGGCGCGGGCGTACTGCTCCGTTTGAAGCATGCCGGGGATGATCAACGGCTCCCAAGCACGGAGCATGTCCGCCCGCTGCTCGATCTCGACCAGTTGAGCCAGCCAGATGGAGAATCGTCCAGCATGCTCGACGGTCTCTCGCCAGCGTGTCAGCAGCCCGCCGCCTGCGCCAAGTGCGGTGTCGGCGGCGCGGGCGAAGTCTTCGTCGGCCCGGCGTTCTCCGCGCTCGACCATGCTGATCTTCGACACTGACCAGCCGAGCATGGCAGCGAGCTCCTTTTGTCGCTTGCCTGCAATTATGCGGTATTCGCGAAGATGAAATCCGAATTCCGCTCTGGGTGCTTTTATTGCGGGTTCCGATTCGGTGCTTGCCAAGGCAGAACGCCTCCTTCCCGATGGCACACGAGAAACGCACAGGGCATGTGTATTAGCACACCTGGTTAGTGCCTGGGAAGTGCTTTGCCTTAGGCCCCACATGCAGGGGTTTTCTGAGATGGTCTCTTCAGGCCAGGTTGGATTACACCACCAGCCGCACGAATGGCGAGAAGGCGTGTTAGACGCTGCTCGCGTTCTTCGCATAAAGGAAGCAGCCGATGATCTGGAAATAGCGAGGCAAATCCGGTGATCTACTACATACCCCCACCGACGAAGTTCGAGGAACTCGGCACAATCCAGTTGGCGTGCAGCACTCGGGCGCCGTATCTGGCTCGGGAAGCGATCACTACGTGGTTGGGCGGAGCCCACACAGCACGGGAGATCGTCATCCTGGCTGCATCGGAGCTGGTCACCAACGCCGTCAAGTACGCCGACGCCACCGGCACCGGTGACGGCCCTGGCGAGATCACGCTCAAGCTGTCTCAGGACACGATTGTTCTCCGGCTAGCGGTGACCGACCCAGGGTCACGCTGCTCGACGCCCGCCCGCATCCCGCTGCAGGCGCCGAACCTGCACTCCGAGAACGGGAGGGGGCTGGCGATCGTGGAGAATCTGTCGCGCGGCCGGTGGGGAAGCTACCGGATGCCCGGCAGCGGATACCGCCACGTGTGGTGTCACCTGGACCGCCATCCCACTGCGGCTCAGTTAGAGGAGTTGTACTGCGCTCCTCTATAGCCGGCTGACCTTGTTCACCTTGTTTACGGTCCGTACTGGCCTGCCTGGATTCGGAGACATCGTGCGCCGCCATCACCGGCTCATGTTCATCCCGGTGTTCGTCACCGCCGCCTTCGTCGGCTGGATCACCGCCGCCCCAAACAGCATCCCCGTGCCGGTGACGGTTGCAGTGCTGGTGGGCGGGCCGAGCGTGTTCGTGGGCGTCGTGCTCGGGCACCGCTGGCGGGTTCGCCGCCGGGAACTCAACGGCCGTTCCCTGTTCGGCCGCTGAACGCCTCGGCTCGCCGTCCAACCACTCGTTCTGCTTTCCCTCATCCTTCGCGAAGGAAGGTGTCTCCATGTCCCTTGGCAAGGTGATTCCCGCGCTGGCGGTCCTGCTGACCGCCTGGTTTGTCGTCTTTGTGCTCTTGGGCCCCGCCAGTGTGGTCCGGCCGGTGTCAATAGCCGTGCTCGTCATCGTCTTCGGCGCGGTGGTGTCCCTGGTGCGGAACGTCTACCTCGCACGACGTTCCGCCAGCCGCAATCGGCCCCCCGCCTAGCCGCCCACGCCGACCCATTGGGAGATCGTCATGTCCGCCGCCGTCCCGAGCGCTGTAGCCGACCAGGCCGCCACCCATCTCAGCAGCCTGCAGAGCATGCTGCAGAAGCAGGGCCTGCATACCCGGCTGCTCACCCAGCCCGGACAACTGCCGCGTCTGCGGGTCATCAATCCTGATTGCGCCTTGCTGTGCGAGGTGATCACGGCTGCGCCGCTGGAAGGCGAGTGGAGCTTTTGGTGGTCGTGGGCCGAACAGATCACCCCGGTCAGCGACATGACCACCGCTGCCGAACGCATCGGCCACGTGCTGACCCCGGCCGCCCACCAGGCCGCTTGACGCCGCCCCCCGGCGCGAACCGACCCGATAGCGCCCGCGACCCCATGACGGCGGCGGGGACCCGTCAGGATCCGCGTCCACCGAACGGCACCGGCCAGACCGGTGACACCGACCCTGTCAGCCACAGCCCGCTAGGGGATACCTGTGGCTGGCAGCGCCCTCACCCGGCCATCCGGGGAGCCGGGTGAGGGCACCCCAAAGGACTTCTCGGGGAGTTGCTGAGCGGGTGTGCTGTCACGCTCAGCGTCTTCTCGAATCCGAGGTGACCGCAGGCGCACGCGTGGGTGCGGACGCGATCACCGGCGGCTGGCCGGGCACGGCGGTCAGCCCGAGGTGACGATCACGATGGTCCCCCGCCTGAGTCGATCGTCACCCAGGGGGCGGCCCCTCAACCTGGTGAGGGCACCGTCGCGGCCCAGCGCGACGGGAGGGGCCGCCCCCCTGTACAGAGGTGAGCCGGTGAGGCACGCCAGGGCTTCTCGGGGAGCAGCCACGGAACGGGGGCGCAGACCCGCCCCGTGTATCCCCGAGACTGGGTGACCGCGAGCGCCTGGCGCAGCCGCGGCCGCGGTCACCTCATGGTGGCTGACCGGAGTTATGAGGAGGTCCGGTCAGCCACCCCTATCCGGTGACGATCACGACGGAACCCCCATTCCCTCTGATCGCCGCCGGGGCGGTCCCTCGCTTTGGTGCGAGGTCGCGGTGACTGGGCCGCGACGCGAGGGACCGCCCACCTCCTGACACGTCCGGCAGCGAAACCCTGCCTTCTGATCCCGGGTGCCGATGCCGGAACCGCGGCTCCCCGGAGACGAGTGACTGCGCGCAAGGGCTCGCGCTCGCCCTGGGGCCCGGTGGCTGCTCGAGCCCCCGCCCGGCGGAGAGCAGCCGCCTCCGGCTGACCGGCGTGGAACCCGGTCAGCCAACTCCGATGGTCTGGCGCAGCCGCCGATGTCAACGACGCTCGAATTCTGGATCTGGCCCACATCTCGTGATCATTACGACCCCTCCGGATGGAGTCGTTCTCTGCGATCATGGTTCGGGTGTGACCAGCCTGGGCTTGACGTGCTCCTCCCTCACCTCGCCGCCGTCGTCGTGGACCACGTGGAAGTGACCGCAGCGCATGTGACGCTCTGGGTCCGCCCGAGTGCCGTATGCGCCTCGTACCGGAAATGCGGAAGTATGTCCACTCGTGTCCATAGTCAATACGAGCGGCGGCTCGCTGACGCGGCGCTCGGCGGTCGTCGGGTACTGATCCGGGCGAGGAGCCGCCGATTCTTCTGTGACAACGCCCACTGCCCGGCAACGACGTTCGCCGAGCAGGTCCATGGTCTGACCAGCCCATACGCGCGGCGGAGTCCGTTGCTGACGAAGATGCTGGACGCGATTGCGTTGGCCTTGGCGGGTCGGGCTGGTGCGCGCCTTGCCGAGGTTCTCGGGCTGCTGACCAGCCGCAGCACGCTGCTGCGCCGGATCCGGGCGATGCCCGATCCCGAGGTTGGCGTGGTCACGGTGCTCGGGGTGGACGACTTCGCGCTGCGCCGTGGCCATATCTACGGAACGATCTTGATCAATATGGACACTCATGACCCGGTTGACCTGTTGCCCGACCGTGAGGCCGCGACCCTGGCCGCCTGGCTGCGAGCGCACCCGGGCGTCGAAGTGATCTGCCGGGACCGAGCTGGCGCCTACGCCGAGGGCGCTCGCCGGGGAGCACCGGACGCCATCCAGGTCGCCGACCGCTGGCACCTATGGAACAACCTGGGCAAATACGTGGAGAAGACGGTGGCCGCGCACCACCACTGCCTGCATCGCTCCGACCTTGTCCCCGCGCCTGGGGCAGCGGATGAACCGCGCGACCTGGAGCGACTGGCCGCCGAGGTGGCCGCGGCCCGCGCCGAGACCAGTGCGATCGTGGTGCGCACCCGTGAGCGCTATGGGCAGGTTCAGGCGCTGAAGGCCGAAGGCAAGGGCATCAAGCCGATCATGCGGGAGCTCGGCCTGGCCAAGGAGACCGTCCGCAAGTTCTATCGGGCCGAGGCCGTCGAGGACGTCCTGGCCACCAGCTTGGCCGGGAGGCCGAGCAGGCTCGATCCCTACAAGCCTTACCTGCATGAACGCTGGAACGATGGCGCCACCAACGTCCTGGACCTGCACCGCGAGATCACCGTGCAGGGGTATCGCGGCAGCTACGGCTCGGTCCGCGACTACCTGGCCCCGTTCCGCGAGACTGGAGCCGCGCCGCCCGCGGTCGCCAAGCCGCCCAAGGTCCGCACCCTCGTCTGCTGGATCATGACCCATCCCGACAACCTGGACGGCGAGGACCAGATCGCGCTCAAGAACGCGCTGGCCGACTGTCCTCACCTCGATGCTCTCTCCGGCCACGTCCGGGGCTTCGCCGAGATGCTGCTTGAACGCCAAGGCGACCGGCTGGAGGACTGGATGACGAAGGTCGACGCCGACAACCTGCCCTACCTGCGCTCCTTCACCTGCGGGCTGCGCCACGACCACGCCGCCGTCCTTAACGCGCTGACTCTCCCGCACAGCTCCGGCGCCGTGGAGGGAAACGTCAACCGCGTCAAGATGCTCAAGCGGCAGACCTACGGCCGGGCCGCATTCGACCTGCTCCGCAAACGCGTGCTCCTCACCACGTGAGGCTCACAGGGGGTCGTAACGGTCACGAGATGTGGGCCAGATCCAGTTTTCACGTGTCGTCGACAATTCCGAAGTCAAGTTCCCTGAGCGCCAGCATGGATTGCGCTCGGCTCATCCCGGCAAGCCGGAAGCCGCTGGTCGCCGTCGAGCGCACCGGCAGCTACGAGCACTGCCCAAGATCACTCTCGACCCTCGCCAGCCCGCGAGCCATCGCGGTTCTGCTCCAGGCGGGCCGCACTGATGATGAAGTCCGCGACCAGTTGCCTGCCGAACGGTGACAGCTCCAGCAACGCACGCAGCGCGTCACGGTTGAGACCGGCCTCGCCGACCAAGCTGTCGGCCACGATCTGATCGCCTACCGACTCGGCTGCCTCGTCATCCCCGAAGTAGCCGATCGGAACATCGAAAAACCGCGACAACGCCTTGAGGGTCTTGAGCTGGGGATTGTCCGTACGACCCGTGCGAAGCTTCCAGATCGTGGTCGACGACATCTCCTCGCTGGTGGCCTCGGAGATGGCCATCGCGGTCTCTACGTTGTTCTTCGGCCGTGGCCGACCTTCGGGCCACCTGTTCTGGATCAGCCACTCGACCTTCTGCCCGAGTGATCGCATGCCGGGATCGACGGACGGCGTTTCACCACCCATGACATTCCCCAAGTTCATAAACTTGAGGCGACACCAGACACGCTTTATTCACTAGAGTTGACAGATGCTCACGCTCCGTGCCTATCCTTCACTCACAGCACTCAACTTTAATTGATGACTGTTGGCGCTCCAAGCCCACAGTTGATTGCCTACCTGGAGGCTAGCAATGACGATGGCACCGACACCAGCACTGACGGAGTTCCAAGCGCGTCGCGATCGCCTGGGACGGCTCCGCGACGAACTCCACCGCCTTGGCCTGCCGGCCACGATGATCAGGCTCCGCCATGACCGCTGGCTACTCAAGCTGACCACCATATCCGTACTGTGCGCGGGAGCCGAAGGTGCGTACGTCTTCGTCACCCCCAGTGGCCAGATCCTCTCCTCAGCCGGCGACGCCCAGATCTCTGCGATGGCCCGCCGTCTGGCGGGACCCCGGCGGCCATGACCGCCCCCTTCGGCCGCGCCGTTGCCGTCGCCATGTACCTGGTCGCCCCGCTGGTGCTGGTTTTGGCAGTCCTCGGCGGCATCGGCTCCTTCGGCACCATCAGCAAGCTGGCACAGCCCTGGTTCGGCGCCTGGTCGTGGATCGTCCCAGTCGGAATCGACGTAGGCATCATCGCGCTGCTGGCCTGGGACCTGCTGATGGAGTTCGCCGACCTGGCCTGGCCGGTGCTGCGCTGGGTCGCCTGGAGCTTCATCGCCGCCACCGTCGTGCTGAACATATCCGCCGCGCGCGGCGATCTGGTCGCCGCCGTCATGCACGCGGCCATGCCCCTCCTGTTCGTCACGGTGATTGAGGGGATCCGGCACCTCATCCGCCGCTGGGTCGGCCTTACCACCAACACCCGCCGCGAACGCGTCCCGCTCTCCCGCTGGGTGCTGGCACCGCTATCGAGCTGGATGCTCTGGCGACGCATGGTCTTGTGGAACATCACCGAGTACCCGTGCGGTCTCGAACTCGAATACGTCCACCTGCGCGCCGTGTCCCAGCTCAAGGAAGAGCACGGCCGGTGGCTATGGCGTTGGAAGGCGCCGCTTTCCCAGCGGGTTGCCCTACAGTTGCATCCAGCGCGGACGGCGTTCCCCGAGGAACTCCATGGGGTGCAGTTGCCGGTCGCCGAGCGGGACGAAGCGCTGATCGAGGCCGCCCAGAAGATCCTCGCCGAGGCCGAGCACGATGGTGTACGGCTCAGCCAGGTGGACCTCGCGGCCCGACTACGCTCTCAGGGCCACCGCATCGCCAACGAACGTCTGCGCTGGCTCGCCACCGCCGTCGGGCTCCGTGCGAACCGGGAATCGGTTTAGGCGCAATGCTATACACGATTCACCAGGAGGCCGAGCGGTTCTACCTATCGCACCGCGCCGGGAGTTGGGTCTCTGACTATCTAACTGCGCGGGGTATCAATGAAACCATCCAGCAAGACTGGCGAATCGGGTACGCCCCCAATAGGTGGACACTCCTCACCGACCACCTGCGCTATCTCGGATTTCCCGACAGCGCGATCGAGAGATCAGGACTAGCGTACGAGTCCAGACGCGGTGGGCTCATCGACACGTTTCGCGACCGCGCCATGCTGCCGATCGCACGGCTCGACTCGACCACCATCGCCTTCATCGGCAGGTCCAGAGACGGCGAGCCGAAGTATCTCAACAGCCCCGAAACGCTGATTTACCGCAAGGGCAGTGTCCTGTTCGGGCTCGATCGAGTGCGGCACGGCGTCCGTCCCGTCCTCGTCGAAGGACCGCTGGACGCTATCGCGGTCACCATTGCCGCACCCGCTGAATTCGCAGGTGTCGGCCTGTGCGGCACAGCTCTCACCCCACGCCAGGCCGACGCCCTCGCCCAGATCTCCGACCAGAAGGCCGTGATCGCGCTCGACGGTGATCGCGCTGGGCTCGTAGCGGCGGTCAGGGCCTACGAGGTGCTCGACGCCGACGCCGTGCGCTTCCCCGACGGCCACGACCCTGCCGACCTGCTACGCAGCGGCGAGCTCGGTACGGCTCTGCGCCACCAGGCCCAGCCGCTGGCCGACCTGGTCATCGATGCCGCGATCAACCGCTGGAGTGGCTCCCTGCACTTCGCAGAGGGAACGATCGGGGCGATGCGGGATGCTGCCGCCGTCATCGTCCGCCTGCGTCCTCACGATGTCGCGCGGCAAGTCGATCGAGTGGCCACCCGCCTCAGCCTGCGCTGTGACGAGGTCACCGAAGCCGTCACCGATCTCGTCGCCCCACCGCTGGTCACGGTCGAATTCCCGCGCGTTCCTGCGCCGGGCGGCACATCTGTACCCACCAAGGGGAGAAGACACGATGAACGCATTCGAACACCACGCCGACCCACTTGGTGAAGCGGCCAGCGAAGGTCTCGGGAGAGCGGTGCGGCTGACGTCTATCGGCGCGACCTTCATCCAGATCTTCGCCCAGCTCCGGGCGGAGCGAGAAAGGCTACGGAGCGAGCAGGCCGAACGATCGGCGCACGCCCACCGCGACCAGCAGAGGGCAGCCCACCAGGCGCATCGCCTGCGGTGGGCTCCTGCCCACGACCCGAAATGGTTGCGCACGGCTGATATGACACAGGTGGCCCGTGCGTGGGGAAGCGCAGTACCGTACGTGGACAGTGACGTCAGCGCCGCCCATGCCATACGCAAATGTGAGGAGCGGCTGCGCGAGCTCCACCCGCATGCGATGGAGCATTACGACCGCCTCCGTGCCGATGGCCTGGCACTGGTTGAGGCCATGCAGAAGGCCGCGCCCTTCTTCACCCGTGACCCGAACGTGCGCACAGGTAACCCTGCTCCGGCGCGACCGGTCCTGCTCCCTGCGGAAGAGAACCCGCAGGCGGCCGAGGCGGCCCGCCTGGCACGGGCTGACTTCCCCCACACTGTCGGCGAAACAGTCCGCGCTACCACGAATCGCACCGGCACCCCATCAGGTACTCGTTCGCCAAGCCCCACTCAGCACCCTGGACAGAATCGCGGAATGTAAGCGAGCAGCTACTTCATGATGAAGGGGTGGACGTTCTCGCCGGCAACGCGGCCTTCTGGGTCCTGCTGATCTTCGTGCTGGTAGTGCTGTACATCCTGCCCAGCCTGATTGGCCTTGTCCGTGGGGTCGATTACTTCTGGCTGTTGGTGATGGTGAACCTCATCGGCGGAACGACCTGCATCGGCTGGCCAGCCGCGTTGATCGGTGCCTTCATGCTCCCCAAGACGTCGAATCGCGCGCCCGAGCACTATCGATGCTCAGCGTAGTTCCAGGGCTGCCACTGCCTGAGGCATCGTGACGGCGGGAAGCTTGTGACCCACCCATGGCGGCGCGTCGCGCCCCGACAGGTGGCTGATGCATCCGTCGGTGTCGACTGCGCAGGTGATGCCGTACGGCCAGCGCTCCAGCATCACGCCAAGGACGAGAGACTCGGCTCCGGCCCTGATCGCATGGTCCAGTGTCTCCGCCTCATCGCCAGGCAAGGTCATCACGAACAGCCAGGGCAGGTCCTTGGCGTTGCCGTAATCCTGGCGCTCACCAGTCCGGCGGACGATCTCCACCTCGACGTGGGTCACCACGTCTCGCACCGAGTCCAGGACTACCAGGCCGGGCACCGTTGTGGCATCTCCGAGCAAGCGTCGGGCGAGGCCGTGCGGCATGACCACGTCAGTCGGAAGCGCGGACCCGACCAGGAGATCGACGAGGATGGCGCGGGCGAGGTCTTCGGCGCCGGGACCGGTCAGCCCCACTCCTCGAAGCGCCGCCAGCGAGATCGCGTACGCGGCGGCGCTGCCAGGTGCGATGTCCCCCGGCTCCAGCACGGCCTCCTGAACCGGCGGCACGGTGGTGGGCCCATCTGGTTTCACGGGAGCCGACGCCTCGAAGCGTGCCAGGTGTATCTCTTCCTGGTTTGCCCGCCATTCCCGCAGCGCTCCCCCGACGCTGACGGCGATTCGCCGCCGCATGATGTATAGGGCAACCAACAGCAGCGCCACGAAGGACCCGAGGCCAGCAGGCCAAAGAGGAGGCGTCTGAGACGCAGGTATCTGGGCACTCGGCGGTGCCGCCTCCACGTGTCGAACCATAATCGACCGGGATGGAGATGGAGTGGGCGACGGCTGCCCTCTGACCGGCCGCTCGGGCGTCTTCGCTTCTCGTACGGCTGGCGCTTGCCTCCCCTTATGTTGCTCAGCCAGCGCCGACTCTGCCGGAGCACCTGACACTTCGCGAGTCTTGGTCACCGGTCGCTCTCGCCGGCCTTCATCGCGAGCGCCTTCGGACGGTGTCCCTGTGGCTCCCTCGGATGGTTCACGTTCCATCGGTCGCCGTCGGCCTTCCGGCGGCCTTGGCCCCTTCTTCACTGGAGGCACCGCCGACTTCACACCGGACCCCGGCGCGCGCGCATTCTTCTGGGAATCATTCAGAACCTGGCCCCAATCAGGCCTGAGTCCCGTCTCCAGATATGTGCCGAGTCCCTGATTGGCTGCGGCGCAGAGCTTCTCCTGATTGAAGTGCTTCTTCGCCATCCCCTTCAGGTCGAGAGGACAGCCCGCGACGATCGCCCCGGCGTTCGACGGCACCCAGACGATGACGGCTGTCGCGGCAACCCCCGCCCAGCGCCCCAGCCCGGCAACGAGACGCGGGCAGCGCGACATCCTCAAGCGACCCCTCCCGGAACAGACCACGATCGATCATCCCGTGGCGATCACACTGCCACGCTCTCGCAACCGCACACTTGGCCTTGGCCGGCCAATCCCTTGATCGAACCTCTACCGCCTCGGACCTTTCCGAGCGACGGGATGCTCGGGACCACGCCGAGTACGCCCCTCGCTCGGCCGTACACCCATCGTCCGAGCAGCCGGTCCGCCAGGGAAATCCAGTTCCGCCAACCGCGCCTGAGCAGAGACTCCTCGACCGGCGCCTCCCCTGGCCGTCTGGAGATGTCGGGCCGCGGCCCGAGCGCCGACCGCGTGAGCCGTACGCTGTTGAAACTCCCGCAACTCCGCCACTGCGGCCACGACCAGGCCCAGGTTCCTCACCAAGGTGGATATGGTGCCGCTGGCACTGCCGGGCATCGCTCCGGTCGCCGCCATCAGCCGCGCCGCCACCCGCAGGCTCTGCCCTGCCGGACTGGCGCAGGGGATGCGGGCGTACGGCTCGCGTGCTGCCCGGTCGAACGCATCCGCGGCCCGGCGAAGCGCCGGGTCATCCAGCATGCTCGCCGCGACATGCAGCACATCCGACGCCGCCCACGCCGCATCCCCCGCCGCCGGATCACCCGCCGCGCTCCGGCGGATCTGCGCGGCCGCCCGTTGAGCAATCGCCGCCGCATCATCAAAGATCGCCTGCCGTTCGGCTGCGGAGATCTTCTCCACCGGTTGCCGGTCCCCTGCCCAGCGGGCTCGTAGCTTGGGAAGCGTCAGATCGTCGGCGAGTCGTCCGCCGGCGAACCAGCGCATTCCACCGTTCCGGTCACGGAATCCCGGCAACGCCACCGCATACCCCGTAACCTCACCCGGCTCACGCTCGCTCAACCGCCAGCGCACCAACAGCCCAGCATCCTTCAGCCGGGCGAAGAACTCCTCCTGCGAGCCCACGTCCTTGGCAGCCTGCCGTACAGCCGTGCGCGCCATCACCTTGGCACTGACATCAGAAATCCGCAGGCCGGTATCGTTCTGGTTGCTCCATCGGGCTCGCAGCTTCGGAAGAGTCAGATCCGCAGCCAGCTTTCCGCCGCCGTACCAGACCGGCCCGCCATCACGCGTCGTGTGGATGGGCAGCGCGACCGCGTACCCGGTGACCTCACCGGGGTTGCGTTCGCCGAACCGTTTGCGAACCAGCACCCCAGCCGCCTTCAGACGTCCGAAGAATTCCACTTCCGAGGCAGCGCCACCGGCTGCGCTGATGACCTGGCGACGCAACGCGATACGGGGCGCCTCCGTCCAGCGGCGTCGCCGCGCATGCTCGTTCTCCGCCCGGGTTGGCCTGCGAGCAGCGGTACGATCCCCCGGCGCGGTCAGGCGCAGCCCGAACCGGTGCTCCACCGCCTGGCACGCCTCCCGCACCCGAAAGAAGTCATTCCAGGTCTTCGGCTTGACCCCGTCCTGGCGGGCCAGCGTGGCCACGATGTGGATGTGGTCAGAGGCGTGCCGGACCGCCACCCACCGCACTGCCTCATCATCCTCGTGGGCGGCCAGGCCGGTGCGATGCATGATCTCGTGCGCCACCTGCGCCCACTCGTCATCGTCCAGGATCCGGTCCTGCTCGGCAGCGCGGGCGACGCAGTGCCACACCGGCTCGGCATACCCCCGCTCGCCCAACGCGGCCACAGGCTGCTTGAGCAGTCCATTCAACCGCCGAAAATCCCGCGACCCATCCGGTCGCAATTCCGGCTCCAACTCGGCCGGATGCCGCCATCCGGCCACCAGATGCGGGTCCACATGCTCATTCGCCCGTCCCGGCCCGTACAGGTAGTAGATCAACCCCTCTACCCGGGCACCACGCATCACCTTGCCGATCAACCGAGCCGCCTCCGCACCGCCTCCGCGATTCCATCCAGCCTCCGCACCGTCCGCACACACACGGCCGCGTACGGAATCAGATTCCCCGCCACCTCCCCCGTCGCGTTCAACGCCGCCACCGCCTGGTTCAGGTTGATCCCGATCCGCCGCACCTGATGACTCGCCCGCATCAACTCGATCAACGCCTCCCGGAGCGGGTCGGGTCTCGGTGGATTCACCTCCCGCGCCGCCGCGAGCACCGCCTGCGCCGCATACGCCCCGCGTGCCAGCCCAAGCCTCTGCGCAGCGGCCTGCACATCAGCGTGCTCGTCCTCGGTCAACACGAACTTCACCACCCGCGACCGCGCCACCTCATGCCGTTCCCGACGCCGCCGCACCTGCCTCGCCACTGGTCCCTGGCCTTCATCGGGCATCTCGATCACATCCCCCGAACGGACCGCGCCCGGTCCCTGCTGATCAGCACCACCCGCACCCAGCTGCGGAAACGTGGTGCACCCTGATCAGCAGCGTGCATCGCCGGACCCCGCCGGGTCCAGAGATAAAGGGACATTAGACATATCT
>NZ_JBEYZF010000024.1:61767-127048 GCF_040645915.1 Nonomuraea sp. NPDC046570
TATCTTGCTCCGCTCCGGCACAGCCCGGCATGGTTCTTGCCCCGCCAACTATCGGTGTCCAGTCCGCGCGAACCTTGCGACGTCCGGACTTATCTTGCTCCGCTCCGGCACAGCCCGGCATGGTTCTTGCCCCGCCAACTATCGGTGTCCAGTCCGCGCGAACCTTGCGACGTCCGGACTTATCTTGCGATCGATCGTGCAACGTCCCGGAATACCCCTGCGACAGAGAGCGCCCGTGACGCATCGGACCTCATCGGTCCCTGAAGGACAGCAGGGCTCTGCTGGAGCAGGTGATCATGGACTGGGTGCGTCACAGCATCGGCTACTTCGGTAAGCATGCACCTCCAGCGCATTTCGGGTCCTGGCGATCGCGCTGTGTGATCGTCCCAGGGCGTGCGCGGGTACGGCTGCTGCCGGAGTGTCAGGCCGTTGTTGCCGGTCGGGTGGCATCCAGAGGTTGCCCAGGAGCGCGTCGCGCAGGACCGTCGTGATCGGCCGACCGGCTGGGTGACGGTCTTGGCCTGGCCACGCAGGCGCTTGACCTGCGACAGGCCGACCCCGACCCCGCCCGCGGAACGCCTTCGTGAACATCGCCAGGATGCCCGCCGCGATGGCATCCTTGCCTGCTGGCGGGCGAGGTTAGCGGCGTGGATGAGGCTGCGCAGCGCCGTACTTGAGCGCGGTGGACAGGTAACCGCAGACGGCGTAGCGCTGCTCGGTGGCCCTCTCCGAGCGGAGTCTGCCGGAGATCTTCTGCTGGGTTTTGGCTGGCCGCAGATCGCGCTCGGCTTGGTTGTTCGTGGGACTGGCCCATCCCCATGTCCGATCGCCGCATCGGACCAGCCCGCGCGTCGTCAAACGAGCCATCTCCAAATTCAACGCCAGAGGAACCGTCGATCGGACCAGCTACAAGGCCCTGCCAGCAGCATCGACCTCCTTACGCCCCCAGAGCGCCGGCCAGAACCCGAGCGTTCCGTCACCGATGGCCAGCACTGGCGCGCCTCCCGCGCCGGCGCAGTCACGCAGCAGATCTGCCAACGACTCGGTCGGCTCGCGGTTGGGGTTAGAAGTGCTCTGGCAGCTACGACATGGACGTGTTCCGCGAGATCCTCGCCCACCCCGCCTGATCGAAGAGAAGCAACCAGGCATCGAGAAAGACGTCCTACAGGTGACCACAACACCCGACGCCTTTACGCTGTAGATCAGCATGCAGGCGCCACACTCGTTTGAACAACCCGGCGACACACCCGCTCGACGAGCCCGGAACTGGCGGCAACCTGCGACAACGACAGGCACCAGACTCTCAGCAACTGACGCCTCGTCCGAGCAACAAATGGGCAACGAGAAAGCAGAAAGCCGTGATCATATTTCTTATGATCACGGCTCCGACCTGCGAAAACGCGGTCGGGACGACAGGATTTGAACCTGCGACCCCTTGACCCCCAGTCAAGTGCGCTACCAAGCTGCGCTACGTCCCGGTTTTGTCTGCCCCTTGCGTGGCGAGACGTCATAACCTTAGCGCACATCGCAGGGACCTGCGCACACGAACGTGGGCCGGGCAGGGGTATGGAGGTGGCGTTTGGGGCGCAAGCCGCTCATCGACAAGCGGGAGCTGGTACGGCTGGCAGCCGCCGGGCGGAGTGTCCAGGAGATGGCCGCGTACTTCGGCGTGAGCGAGTCCGGCATTCTGCAGGCGAAGCGGGCGGCCGGGTTGAGCAAGGCGCAACTGGATCACGGCCAGAGCATCCCGTGGAAGCTCAGTCGTGAACACAGCCAGTCAGGCCCGGCCACCAACCTGCGCAACCTTTCCGCCGCGGCCCAGGGCCGGGCGGTGGCTCCCGAGCGGCTGAACACCGCGCTGCGGTGGGCCCGCAGGCTTGTCGATGGTGGACTCGACGTCACCTATGACCCGGCCGAGGGTTTCCTCGAGGTCCCCGCTCCCGCCGCAGGCTCGCACATCGCCGGCGTCCTGAACCGCACCCTCAAAGCCATCGACGAGACCTGAACCCAAGCTGAGCCGACCGGATGTTCGCCGCTACCCGAAGTCGGGCGGCCGGACTCCCATCCCCACCGCCCCGAGATCAGGTATGCAAGGCTGCCATCCCCTATCGCGCTACCCCGGGGTCCGGCAGGCCGGACTCCCATCGTCTCTCCCCAGGAGGCAGGGCGGTCTTCCGTGCCCGCCTGGGTGACGTCTCTGGGCTGCGCGGGGTGACCTCGTTTAGGGGCGCGCGGCGTCTCTCGTCTCTGGGCCGCGCGGGGTGGCCTCTCTGGGGTGCGCGCGGCCACGTCTTTGGGCCGCCTGGGTGACGTCTCTGGGCCGCCCAACTGCGGGGGTGGGTTTTGAGGGGGAGTCTCAGGGCAGGCGCGGGGGCACCCTAGAAGACACCGGAGGCGTTATGACCGCCGAGATATTGATCTGGGTGGCCGTCGTCGTGGTAGTGGTGGCGGCGATCGCCGCAGTCGGCTATGTCGTACTGCAGCAACAGCGTCGCAACCGCCTTCGCGAACGTTTCGGCCCTGAGTACGAGCGTACGGTCGCGGAGCGCGAGAGCAGGCGCGAGGCCGAGCAGGAGTTGCTCGCCCGTGAGCAGCGCTTCGCCGAGCTTGACATCCGGCCGCTGGCCCCCGAGACGCGGGAGGCGTACGCCAGGCGGTGGGCCGAGGTGCAGGAGCGCTTCGTCGACGCGCCGGGCTTCGCGGTGACGGAGGCCGACCAACTGGTGACGTCCGTGATGGCCGAGCGCGGCTACCCGACGGAGGACTTCGAGCAGCGGGTGTCGGATCTGTCGGTGGCGCACGGCGCCACGCTGGACCACTACCGCCAGGCTCACGAGATCAGCGGCAGGGCCGCCAGGAAGGAGGCTTCGACGGAGGAGCTGCGCCAGGCGATGGTGCACTACCGCTCCCTGTTCGAGGAGCTTCTGGACGAGGCGCCCGTCCGCGACGACCACAACGTTCGGGAACGGTGACGACATGAACGACCGCAAGCACGCGGACGACGATCTGAAGGTCCCGCACCAGCGTGCCGACGCCGCCGCCGACGTCCCGGTGGCCCCCAACGACGACGACGTCCTGGTGCGCGACAGGTCCGGCCGTGACCCCCAGGACCCCGCCGGCGACGAGTTCCGGGACCGCGACCCGCTGTACACCAGCGATCTCGATCCGGCACATGCCGGGGACCGTGACCCGCACCATACCGAAGCCCCGGCAGACACCGACGCCCCGGAGCACCCCAGCCGCGACCGTCAGCACACCATCGGCGTGGAACACACCAGTGGCGTGGAGCATGGCGTGGAACGCACCAGTGGCGTGGAACACAGCAGCGGCCCAGGCCACGCGAGCGGTCTGGAGTACAGCGGCGGCGCGGCGTCCGGCCATGACCCGGCCGACGAGGACCGCGGCCCGATGGCCGCTGGGCGCGCCGCGGAAGACCAGGCGGACCCGTCGAGCGCCGGAGAGCGTGATCCCTTCCGGACACACGACCCCCTGACCCCTGTGAGCGAGACCGGCCGCGACGTCCAGAGTGTCCCGGTCGACGATGGCTCGCCGTACAAGGACCCGTACGCGAGGGCTGGGGACGTGCTGGTCGATTCCGAGCCTGTGCATGCCGCGCCCACCGGTCTGGTTCTGTTCGATCAGGATCCCGCGCAGGTTCATTCGCGGTGGCGGGACGTGCAGGCCGCGTTCGTGGACGACCCCCGGGAGGCCGTGGAGCGCGCCGACGGGCTGCTCGACGAGATCGTCACCGCGGTCACCGCCACGCTGGCCGCCAGGACCGCCGAGCTGCGGGAGAGCTGGCAGGACAAGGAGCGGCACGACACCGAGCGGCTGCGGCTGGCGCTGCGGGAGTACCGGAACGTGCTCGAGGGGCTGCTGGAGCTGTCAGACCGGAAGAGTGAGGTGAAGTGACATGCTCGCCATCGTGGCGGCGATCGTCTTCGGGTTAGGCTTCCTGCTCGACCTGCTGAACACGCAGATCGCGGGCGGCATCAACGGGGTGACGTTCATGCTGCTGGGCCTGTGCCTGCTGGCCCTGCACCAGGGCGGCGTCGGCAAGGGGACGCTCAGCGGCTACCGGAGCGGCGGCTGGCGCCGTACCCGGAGGTAGGGAGCGAAGACCGAGAAGGGCGGCCTGCCGGGCCGCCCCTCTCGGTGTCTCCGCGGTGCGGGCCGCGAACTCGAATTCGCGGCGCGGCTGGGTCAGCGCGCCCAGGGAGGTGATGTCGCGGCGGAAGAACAGCACCAGCGTCTCGGACCTTGCGGTTGACGGTGGCCACCCGCGACAGGTGGTGGCTCCGGTGCACGAACCAGGCCAGCGGCCCGCGCATCGCGCCCGTAGATCAGCGCGACCCCTTGGTGCAGCCCAAGGCCGGCGACGGATCCTGCGTAGGCGTGCCGGTACGGTCGGCGCGCCCCTCCACGCAGCCCGGCGAAGATGTTCCCGGCCAGGACCTTCGCACGCCGTACGGCATGCCCCGCGTTGGGCGCGCAGTACTCGCCGGGCCGGGTCAGGTCGGGGACGGGGGCGCAGTCGCCCGCGGTGTAGACGTCGGTGAGCCCTTCGACGTGGAGGCAGGGGGTGGACTTCACCGTGCGGTGGGCGGGTCTCCGGCCCTGACGACGGGGTGGGTTTGACTCCGGCGGTCCAGGGTGGCGGCGGCGAAGGAGGTGCCGTCGTCGAGGACTGTCCTGCTGGACTCGGCCGATTCGAGCCTGGTGCCGAGGCGCACGTCGACGCCGCGGGCGCGCAACCGCTCCACCGTCCAGCGGCCCATGTGAGGGCCGACCTCGGGCAGGATGCGGCCGGTGGCCTCGCAGGGCGGGCGAACTCGACCGCGCGGGCGGCGGTGTCGATGCGGGTGAGCCAGCCGTTGAGAACGTATCCGCCGCCCACGGTCAGGAGGCGTTACCCCGGGACGGTGAAACGCATCGTGACGGTGCTGCCGTCCTCGCTGGTGCGGAAGACGATGTCGGCGGCGAGCACCCGCGCCACCCACAGCCCCATGCCGCTGGTGGCGTAGGGGCCGGGGGCGGCGCGGCCGGGCGCGAAGCCGGGTGTCCAGTCGCCCTGGTCGTGGACCTCGACCACCAGGTCGCCGTGGTCGGTCCAGACGCGCAGGTACGCCTTGGCGGGGGCGCCGTGGGTGACGGCGTTGGTGGTCACCTCGTTGACGGCGAGCAGGAAGTCGCCGACGTGATCCTCGGACATGCCGAGGCGGCGGGCGTGGACGGCGACGAAGTCGCGGACGCCAGGCAGGTCGGGCAGGCGGAAGGCGACCTCGCGCACGGGCGCGCCGGGGGGCGGGTCCGGGAAGTTCATCCGTGCACCGCCTCCCCATTTGACCGCGGCGACACCTCTCACGGTGCCCCGTTGTCCGGGTGGTAGTCGTCTCTAGCGAACAAGCTGGGTCCTCAGCTGGTCGAGCACCTTGCGCAGGATGCGGGACACGTGCATCTGGGAGATGCCGAACTCGGTGGCGATCTCCGCCTGGGTCATGTTGCCGAAGAAGCGCAGGAGCAGGATGTTGCGCTCGCGGGTGGGCAGCGCGTCGATGAGCGGCTTGACCGCGTGCGCGTCGAGCATGGTGGTGAGCGTGTCGTCGACCTCGGGGATGACGTCGCCGAGGGAGCCGGCGTCGTCGTCGGAGCCGAGCGGGGCGTCGAGGGACAGGGTGCTGTAGGCGGCGGAGGCGTCGAGGGTGAGCAGGACGTCCTCTTCGGAGATGTTCATCCTGGCGGCCAGTTCGGCGATCGTCGGGGAGCGGCCGAGGTCCTGGCTGAGGTCGGCGACGAGGCGGTTCAGCTCCGAGCGGCGTTCCTGGTAGAGGCGGGGCACCCGGATGGCCCAGGTGCGGTCGCGGAAGTGGCGCTTGACCTCGCCGGTCATGGTGACGACCGCGTAGCCCCTGAAGGCGTGGCCGAGGTCGGCATCGAAGCCGTTGATGGCCTTCATCAGGCCGACGTAGGCGGCCTGGAGGAGATCCTCGGTGGGCTCGCCCCGGTAGCGGTAGCGGCGGGCGATCTCGGCGGCCATCGGCCGGTGCATCTCGACGATGCGCTCGCGCAGCCGCTCGCGGACGGAGTCGGGGGTTTCCGGGTGGGCCAGCTCGGCTAGAAGCTCTTCGGCGGTCATGCTGTGGAGGGAGAGTTCCTGGACAGCCATCGCTGCGGCTCCTCATATGGATGCGCAGGCGGCCCCCGCCCAAACAGAAAAAGCCCAGGCAGAAGCACGCCCCACTAAAGCTGGAGGCGAAGCCCTCTGCTGGACTTCGGGATGAGTATGCCCCAATGGGCTGGAAGTATTCCACCCAGTTCCCGTGACAGTAAGGTTACTTGTGCAAGCGGGTGGAACGAGGAGGCGTCGGGTGCCGGTGTCCGAGAACGGTGGGGGGCCGGTCGCGGCCCTGAGCCTGGTGTCGTCGACGGCGGGCGGGCTCGCGGTGGTGAACGTCGACGGCGTCCTGGACGCCACGACCCGCGAGCAGTTCGCCGACCACCTGGCGCAGGTCGTGGCCGAGCACGGCCACCACCTCATCCTCGACCTGTCGGGGGTGACGTTCATGGACTCGCGCGCGCTGGGCCTGATCGTGCACCACTGGCAGACCTGCGTGGACTCCGGCGGCAGGTTCGCGCTGATCGGCGTGCGGTACTCCACCTCGAAGGTGATGTGGATCACCGGGCTGGCGCAGCGGCTGCCGCTGTTCGACTCGCTCGACGAGGCGCTGGCGGCGCTGGGTTAGCGGGTCTTGCGCTGGTGCTCCTCCACCAGGAGCCTGGCCAGGTCGACGACCTTGACCTGGTGGTGCTGGGAGACGCGTCGCAGCTCCTCGAAGGCCGCTTCGGAGGTGCAGCCGCTGGTCTTCATGATGATGCCCTTGGCCTGGTCGATGATCGCCCGGCCGGCCAGCGCCTCCTGCATCTGGGCGGCGTCGGTGCGCACGTCCGCGTAGTCCCACATGTTGGCCAGCGCGACGCCGAGCTGTTCGGTCAGCATCTCGGTCAGCGGCTCGGCCGCCTGCGCGGTGAAGGCCCCGGGGCGTACCGAGTAGAGGCCGACCACCAGCAGGACCGGCGGGATCTCGATCGGCAGCAGCAGTGCCGAGCGCACCCCCCAGCGGGTGGCCAGGCCGGCGTAGCGGGGCCAGCGGCGCTCCTGAAGGACGTCGGCGACCACGACCCGGCGTCTGATCGCCCTGGCCTCGACGGAGGGGCCCTCGCCGAGCTCCCGCTCCCCCTCGACCAGCATGATCAGCTCGCTGTGCGAGCCGGAGACCAGGACCTTGTCGTCGCGCCACAGCTCCGCCGAGCCGCCCGAGCAGCCCGGCACGCCTCTGGCGAGCGTGGTGGTGAGGCCGCGCAGGACACTCTCGCTGGAGGTGTCCTCGTGGACGCGCCCCAGCGCGGCCAGATCCCTGGCCAGGACGGAAGTGATCATTCTTGCCACACCAGACCCCTTCCCGATATGGCTAGGTTAATCCAGCGTGACGTAGCGTCGGCATTGACGCACCAGGAGGTGCCTTGAGCGATCCCATGGGCCTGAGCGCCCTCGAGGAGGCGGTGGACGAGCTGTCCGGCCGTGTCTCCTCGCTGCGCGCGGCCAGGACCGCCTATCCCGGCGATCTCGGGCCGACGCTCGACGCCGCGCTGGCCGAGCTGGACACCGCGACCGAGCTGCTGGTCGCGGCACGGGCGGAGCTGCGCAGGCCGCCGCGCCGGCAGGCGGGGCGGGAGAGCACCTCGCAGCGCGAGCTGAAGATGCTGCGGCAGGTGTTCAGGGCGTTCCCCGTGCCGGTGGCCGTCCTCGACGGCGGCGGCGCGATCAGGCGGATCAACGCCGAGACCTCCCGCCTGCTGGGCAGCCCCGACGGCTTCCTGGTGGGGCGCTCCTTCCCCCTGCTGGTCGACGTGTCCAGGCGGGCCGCGTTCCGCTCGCACCTGACGGCGGTGCTGCAGACGGGGCAGCCGTCCGCGTTCGAGACCCGGCTGGCCCATCAGGGCCGCACGCACACCGTCCAACTCGTGCTGACCCGGCTGACGATGCCGGGCGAGCCGCAGCAGATGGTGGCCGCGGTGGCGCTGCCCACCGAGGTTCAGGTGGCCGGGCCGGGCGCCGGCCGGGCTGGGGCGTCGGACGCGAGCCTGCTGATGGCCTCGGCCAAGCGGCAGGAGCTGCTGTCCAGGATGACCGCCCTGCTCCTGGATGAGGAGAGCCAGCGCCAGCCGGTGGCGCTGGCCCGCGCGGCCAGGCTGCTGGCCGCCGAGTGCGCGGACTGGGTGATCGCCGACCACGTCCGCGAGGGCCTGGTCCGGCGGGCGGTCGTGCTGGCGCCCGGCGACCAGCCGCTGGGCGACCTGGTCCGCCTGATCGAGGGCTGCGCCCCCGCCGCCGCGCCATTGGTGGCGCAGGTCCTGGACCAGGAGTCCGGGGTGCTGCACGAGATGGTGGAGGAGGAGACGCTGCTCGGCTCCGCCGAGGAGGTGCCGCTGCTGAGCGCCATGGGCGCGGGCTCGCTGCTGAGCGTGCCGATCGGCGGCGACGGAGGGGTGTGCGGCGTGCTCACCCTGGTCCGCCTGCACGACCGGCCGCCGTTCACGCTCGCCGACCTCGGCGTCGTCCAGGAGATCGGCAGGCATCTCGGCCTGGCGCTGAACGCCCAGGAGAGCTTCAGGACCCGCTCGCGGGCGGCCGAGGCGCTGACCGCCAGCGTGGTGCCGCGGACCCTGCCGGACGTGCCGGGTTTCGAGGCCGCCGCGATCTACCATCCGGGCGCTTCGGTCGGCGCGGAGTTCTACGACGTCTTCCCGGTCAAGGACGGCTGGGCCTTCTCCCTCGGCGGCGCGGTCGGCACCGGCGAGGAGGCCGCCTCGGTCAGCGCGATGGTGCGCGGCGGGCTGCGCGTGCTGAGCGTCTGGGAGAGCGACCCGGACCAGGCCGTGCGCAAGGTCAACGAGGCGCTCGTCGCCCAGCACACCGGCATGTTCGTGATGGCCGCCGCCGGATTCGTGCGCGGCCGGAAGATCCGGCTGTCCTCGGCCGGCCACCATCCGGCGGCGCTGGTGCAGCCCGACGGGACGGTGCGGTTCGCGGCGGGCGGCGGGGTGCCGCTGGGCATCTCGGCGGAGGCCGAGACGTCGGTCGAGGACATCACCCTCGTCCAGGGGCAGACCCTGGTGCTGTACTCGGAGGGCCTGGTCTCCTCCAGGAACGAGGACGGCGAGCCGTACGGCGAGGCGAGGCTGGCCGACGCGCTGGCCCGCTGCGTGGGACAGACCCCGTCCACCGTCGTCAAGGCGATCGAGCAGGACCGGCACGCCTTCTCCGGCGGCCAGGTGTGGGACGAGATCGTGGTGCTGGCACTACGAGTCGTGTAACAGGCCGCTACTGTGCGTGTCGGCGGCGTATGCTCGAACCTCCCGACCTGCGTCACACGAAGGACCGCGGAGATGACCCCCTTCGCCCATCCCCGCTTCGGCGATCACCTCTGCCTGCCGTACGACAGTGACGGCGAGCGGCTGGCCTTCTCCGTCGCCTATGTGGGCAGTGCCATGCGTACCGGCAGGAAAGTGCTGGTGCACACCGACGCGCTGTCTCCCGCCGCCATGCGTACCGAGCTGTCCAGATCGATCCCCCGGCTGGCCGCGGCCGAGGCCGGCGGCCAGGTGGAGATCACCTGTTCGGCCGGGTCGCACCTGGCCGGCGGCGTGTTCGACGCGGCGCGCTCGACCTCGGCGCTGACCGCCGCCGTGCGTGAGGCGCTGCGCTCCGGCTGGTCGGGGGTGTGCGTGCTGGCCGACATGGGCTGGGCGGCGCGCGACTCCCCCGGCGCGGAGGACCTGTTCGCGTACGAGGCGGCGATCAACCCGCTGTTCGCCGTCGGCGGCCTGGCCGCCGCCTGTCTGTACGACCGCCGCCTGTTCCCGCCCGATCGGATGCGCGAGGCATCGGCCGCCCATCCGCTCACCCCCGGGCAGGCCGAGCTGCGCTTCATCGCCACGCCGCCGCGGCTGATCCTGTTCGGCGAGGCCGACCTGACCAACGCCCCCGCGCTGGCCGGGCTGCTCGCGCCGCTCGGCGCGGGCCGCGACGACGTGACGCTGGACGCCCGGCAGCTGTCCTTCGCCGACCTGGCGGCCATGCGCGAGCTGATCGCCCTCGGCGGCCGTACGGCCGGCACGACCACGGTGCTCGCCGGGGCGTCCCTGTCCCACCTGCTGCGCCTGCTGGGCGCGGGCGACCAGCCGGGCTTCTCGGTACGCGAAGGTGACCATGGCTGAGCGATTCGTGCACCAGGTGGCCACCTACTGCGGCGAGCGGTCCTTCCTCGACATCGCGGTCCCCTTCTGCGAGGACGGCATCAGGCGGGGCGAGCCCGTCCTGGCCATCACCACCCAGGCGAACCTGGAGCTGCTCGGCGAGGCTCTCGGCGACCGGGCGGGGCTGCTCGACTACGGCGAGAGCGCCTACCTCGGCCGCCGCACGCACGAGCGCACCGCCGCCTACCTGCGCTACTGGCGGCGCCGCCGCCGCGACACCCCGCGCGGGCGGGTCAGGGTGCTGTCGGAGCCGATGTGGGCGGGCCGTTCGGAGCGCGAGCGGATCGCCTGGCACCGGATGGAGGCGGGCCTCAACGTGCTGCTGGCCGGCACCGACATCTGGATGCTCTGCCCGTACGACACCCGCGCGAGCAGCCGCGAGGTGCTCGACAACGCGCTGCGCACCCACCCGCACACCATCGGCGGCGGCCACGAGCCCGCCGCCAACGAGCGCTTCACCGGCACGGAGAGGTTCATCGAGCGCTGCGACGCGGCGGTGCCGCTGGCCGTCCCGCCGAAGGGCACGCCCGCGGCGATCCTGACCTCGCTGTCGGCGCTGCGCGAGTACACCACCGAGCGCGCGGCCGAGCTCGGCCTGTACGGCGAGCGCGCCGGGCTGCTGACCGTCGCCGCCAACGAGATGGCGGTGTTCCTGGCGATGGGCGACTCCGACCCGCTCACCGTGCGGATCTGGGACCGCTTCGGCGGGGTCACCTGCGAGCTGCGCCGCCGCGGCGAACGCGAGGTCGACCCGCTGTCCGGCTACTGCCCGCCGGGGCCGCGGCCGTCCCCCGGCGACGGCGTGTGGCTGGCTCGCCAGCTCTGCGACAGCCTCGAGATCCGCTCGCGCGACGGGCTGTGCGTGGTGCAGCTCAACGTGCCGGGGGCGCGGGCCGAGGAGGCGCGGCGGGGGGCGGGGTTTGCGCTCGCGGTGGAAATGGGTATGGTCGTGGAGTAGTTCGTCCGTGCCTAAGACGCAGGCACACCTGAAAGACAGGGCTGTCTTCCCGCCCATCTCTTCCCGAGGTGTGTCATGCATATTGCGATCGTTTCCTCCGACGACCGTCGCATCCCGATCATGTCCGTCGCCCGCGAGCTGGGCCGCGAGCACCGGGTCACCGTCTACAGCCGCCGCAACGACGCCGAACGCCGACCGAAGGCACGCGTGGCCCACGGTGTGACGGTCGAGCAGATCGACGCGGGTCCGGCCAAGGATTTGGGCGCCGACGAGGTCATGCCCTATCTGTCCGATCTGGGCGGGCATCTGGCGCGACGGTGGGGGCAGGATCGTCCTGACGTCATCCACGCCTACTCCTGGACCTGCGGTCTGGCCGCGGTGGCGGGGGCGCAGGGGCTGGGCGTGCCGGTCACCCAGACCTTCTCGGGGCCGCGGGGCGGGTCCGCTCATCATCTGAAGCTGGAGCGGGCGCTCGGGCGTCGCGCCGACGCGGTGATCGCCGGGTCGGAGGACGAGGGGGCGGAGCTGATCAGGCTGGGCGTGCCGCGTGACCACATCGCGGTGGTGCCGTACGGCGTGGACACCGAGCGGTTCCGGCGGCTGGGGGTGGCGGCGGCCAAGGGCAGCCGTCAGCGGCTGCTGCACGTCGGGTCGCTGGCGCCGGACGGCGGCGCGCACACGGTGGTCCGCGCGCTGGCCGGGCTGCCGGAGGTGGAACTCGTCCTGGCGGGCGGTCCGGAGGCCGAGGAGCTGGCCCGGGACCGGGACGCGTGCGGGCTGCGGGCGCTGGCCGAGCAGGCGGGGGTGGCCGACCGGGTCACCGTGCTGGGGCAGGTGGCGCGCTCGGCGGTGCCGAAGCTCATGCGCGGCGCCGACATCGTGGTGTCGCTGCCGCGCGAGGCGCCGGGCGGCATGGTGGCGCTGGAGGCCATGGCCTGCGGCGTGCCGGTGATCGCCTCGGCCGTCGGCGCGCACCTGGACTCGGTCGTCGACGGGGTGACCGGCCTGCTGGTGCCGCCGGATCGGCCCGCGCAGGTCGCCAGGCTGGCCAGGGAGCTGCTGGGTGACCTGACCACGCGGACCGCGCTGGGCTTCGCGGGGGCCGACCGGGTCCGCTCGCGCTACTCGTGGGAGCGGGTCGGGCAGGAGCTCGTACGGGTCTACCAGGACGCGCTGATCTCGGTGGCGCGCTGATCTCATATGGTGCAAAGCATGCTCATTCATCCATGGGATGCCGGCACCGAGGAATCCTCCCTCGCGTTCGTCAAGGCTCACGAGTTCGGCCATCTGATCGCCGCCGGCCGTGACCGGGCGGTGCCCGTGGTGGTGCCGACGCAGTTCCTGCTCGCCGACGAGTGCACGATCCTGCTCCACCTGGCCCGGCCGAACCCGATCTGGGCGCCGATCGAGGAGAACCCGAAGGTGGTCATGTCGGTCGCCGGTCCCTGGGCGTACATTCCCGGGGGCTGGCGGGCCGAGCCGGGCACCGACCCGCGGCTCGGCGTGCCGACCACCTACTACTCCTCCGTCCAGCTCGTCTGCCACGCCGAGATCGTCACCGAGACCGGGGAGAAGCTGGACATCCTGCGCCGGCAGCTCGCCGGACTCGAAGCCGACCCCGGCGACCCGGCCGCGATGCCGCGCCTGCTGTCCGGCATCCGGGGGCTGCGCCTGGCGATCGAGGAGGTCCGGGGCAAGTTCAAGTACGACGGCCACAAGGACGACGGGCACCGCGAGCGGGTGGCCGGCCACCTGGCCACCAGGAACGGGCCGGGCGACGCGAGCGCGCTGACCCACCTGGGCTCGGCGGTTACGGATGCTAAATCGCCATAACTCTGTTACTAGAGTGAAATCTTTGCTTCGATAGGGCGCATGTCAACTCGCGGTTCGATCATGGCCGCGGCCGTTCTCGTGACGGCCGCCGCTATCCCCCACAGCGCGCACGCCGAGTCAGGCTGGGGCAAGCCGGTCCTGGTGGAGAACTTCGACTCGCTCGACACGAACACCTGGATGGTCTACCACTCCCCCAATGCCGGCGAGAACCCCCGCACCGGCAGGGCCACGACCGTCGCCAACGGGGTCCTGCGCCTCAAGGGCGGCTTCTACGGCGGCAGGGACCTCTCCGGCGGCGTCGCCACCAGGTCGGCGCAGGAGTACGGCCGCTGGGAGGTCAGGTTCAAGGCCGAGAAGGGCGCCGGGTACACGCCGGTGGCGCTGCTCTGGCCCGACCGGCAGAGCGACGGCGACTACGCCGAGGTCGACTTCGCCGAGATCATCGACCCCAAGCGGCAGGGCGGCGGCATCTTCGTGCACGCCGGGCGGCAGCAGGCGCAGCGGCAACTGCGCGCCGACTTCACCCGCTGGCACACCGTCGCCGTCGACTGGCTGCCCGGACGGCTGACGTTCTGGCTGGACGGCCGCAAGGTGTGGGACTACCGGGGCCCGAACGTGCCCGAGGGCCGCCGGATGGGGCTGGCCCTGCAGAACGACGTGGTGTGCAACGAGTGGTCGCCGTGCCGCAACGGCTCCACCCCCGACACCGTGTCGATGTACGTCGACTGGGTGCGGATCTACCGGGCGCCCGGTGGCTGAGGCAGCAGCCGGGCCGCCTTCAGGCCGAGGTGGACGACCAGGCGGTCCTCGCCGTCGGCCAGGTCCCGGTCGAGCGCCCGCTCGGCCTTGCCCAGGCGGTAGTAGAGGGTCTGGCGGTGCACGCCCAGCCGCGCCGCCACCTTCTGCGCGTGCCCGCCCAGGTCGAGGTAGGTCTCCACGGTGCGCGCCAGCTCCGCGTCCAGGGCGGCGGTCTCGGCGGCCAGCTCGCGCAGGTCGGTGCTGCTCAGCCGGGCCAGCAGCCGGTGCACGCCGAGGTCCTCCCAGCGGGCGACCGGGGCGAAGCGGGGGAAGTGCTCGGCCACCCGGAGCGCGTGCTTGGCCTCGCGCCAGCTCTGCCACGCCTCCCCCTGGTCGGCCCGGGGGGCGCCGAGTCCGGCCGCGGTGCCGTACGCCGCCTGGAGGCCGGCCGCGACCTCCGCGGCCAGGTGGGCGGGCGCGAGCAGCGCGACCGGCGAGCCGGCGCGCACCAGCACCCCGCGCGGCAGCGTCCAGAGCGCCGCCAGCCGTTCCTGCGACTCCCGTACGGCTATCGCCGCGACCGGGCCGCGCATCTCCAGCGAGACCGTCTCGCGCTCCTCCGGGTCGGCCGACAGCAGGGCGCCCAGCTCGCGGCCCAGGTCCTGGCGGCTGCGCGCCTCCTGGGCGAGCATCGAGGCGGCCCGCGCGATCAGCGGGGCGGCCTGCTCCAGCAGCGGCTCGGTGAGGCTGCCCGAGTCGAGCAGCCACAGGTAACCGTAGGTGACCCCGCGGTGCCGGAGCGGCACGCAGACCCTGGCCAGTACGCCCAGCTCGGCGTCGGCGGGGATGCGGACCGGGCCTTCGGCCCTGGCGATGCCGTAGCGCTCGAAGTAGTCGCGCACCTCGCCGCTGGCGCGTTTGCGCAGGATGGACTCCTGGCGGACCAGGTCGATGTCGCCGTGCTGCGCGCCGTACGCGAGCAGCCGGAACGAGCGGTCCTCCAGCGTCGCCGACGCCCCCAGAACGCGGGCGATCTCGTCGACGGTCTCCTGAAGATCAGCGGTGTTGTGCATTTGTCTGACAGCCTCCCACATCCCGCGTTACGGTCGTAGATGGGTGGTCATGAGCAGGGGTTTTAGGCTGGAAGCATGCTCGGTCAAGTCCTTCTCGCCGGTTCGCGCAGTCCGTTGGTACGGCGCGCGGTTTCCGGCTTCCCGCTGACTCGCAAGGTCGTCGACCGCTTCGTGGCCGGTGAGACGACCCCGGACGCCTGCGCGGCCGCCGAGCGGCTCTGCGACGCGGGCCTCACCGTCACGATCGACCACCTGGGCGAGGAGACACGCGACGCCGAGGCGGCGGCCCAGACGGCCAAGGCGTACGTCACGCTGCTGGAGGCGCTGCGGCCCGCCGAGCTGGGCGGGCGCGCCGAGGTGTCGGTCAAGCTGTCGGCCGTCGGCCAGGCGCTGGACGACGCGATGGCGCTGGAGCACGCGCGCGGCATCTGCGCCGCGGCCCAGGCCGCCGGCTCCACCGTGACGCTCGACATGGAGGACCACACCACCGTCGACTCGACGCTGGACATCCTGCGCACGCTGCGCGAGGACTTCCCGGCCACGGGCGTGGCGATCCAGTCCTACCTGTTCCGCAGCGAGGGCGACTGCCGCGACCTGGCGGTCGAGGGGTCGCGGGTGCGCCTGGTCAAGGGCGCCTACCGCGAGCCCGCCTCGGTCGCCCACCAGAGCAAGAGCGAGGTCGACAAGGCCTACGTGCGATGCCTGCGGATCCTCATGGCGGGCAAGGGCTACCCCATGGTGGGTACGCACGACGACCGGCTGATCTCGATCACCGAGCTGCTCGCGGACCGTTTCGCCCGCACCCGCGGCGACTACGAGTACCAGATGCTCTACGGCATCAGGACCGACAAGCAGGAGGCCCTGGCCGGAGCGGGTCACACGGTCCGCGTCTACGTGCCCTACGGCGACGACTGGTACGGCTACTTCATGCGCCGCCTGGCCGAGCGCCCGGCCAACGTCGTCTTCTTCCTTCGTTCCCTTGGGGGTAAGTAATGGATGCCATCAGCAACGTCCCGGTCCCTGCCAACGAGCCGGTGTACGGCTACGCGCCCGGCAGCACCGAGCGCGCCGCGCTGGAGAAGCGGATCAAGGAGCTGTCCGGGTCGGCGATCGACCTGACCATGACCATCGACGGCGAGCAGCGCCTCGGTGGCGGCGCGCCCATCAACGTGGTGCAGCCGCACAACAAGAGCGCCGTTCTCGGCCGTACCAACGACGCTACGGCCGGGGACGTGCGCCAGGCGATCGACGCGGCGCTGAAGGCCGCGCCGGCCTGGCGGGCGCTCTCCTTCGACGAGCGCGCGGCGGTCTTCCTCAAGGCGGCCGACCTGCTGGCGGGGCCGTGGCGGCAGACGCTGAACGCGGCCACCGTGCTCGGGCAGTCGAAGTCGGCGCAGCAGGCGGAGATCGACGCGGCCTGTGAGCTGATCGACTTCCTGCGGTTCAACGTGGCCTACGCCCGCCAGCTCTACGCCGACCAGCCGGTCTCCTCGCCCGGGGTGTGGAACCGGATGGAGTACCGCCCGCTCGAGGGCTTCGTGCTCGCGATCACCCCGTTCAACTTCACGGCCATCGCCGGAAACCTGCCGACGTCCGCCGCCCTGATGGGCAACGTCGTCGTCTGGAAGCCTTCGCCCACCCAGCAGTTCGCGGCGCACTTCACCATGCGCCTGCTGGAGGAGGCCGGGCTGCCGCCGGGCGTCATCAACATGGTCACCGGCAACGGCGCCGCCGTGTCCGAGGTCGCGATGACCCACCCGGCCCTGGCGGGCATCCACTTCACCGGCTCCACTCCGACCTTCCAGCACCTGTGGTCGACCGTGGGCGCCAACATCGGCTCCTACCACGGCTACCCGCGCCTGGTCGGCGAGACCGGCGGCAAGGACTTCATCGTCGCCCACCCGTCGGCCGACCCCGCGGTGCTGACCACCGCGATGATCCGCGGCGCGTTCGAGTACCAGGGTCAGAAGTGCTCGGCCGCCTCCCGCGCCTACGTGCCGCGCTCGATCTGGAACCGGATCAAGGACGACCTCGTCGGCACCGCCGAGTCGCTGACCATCGGCGACGTGGCGGCGGAGCTGTCGACCTTCATGGGCGCGGTCATCGACGACCGGGCCTTCGCCAAGCACAAGGCGGCGATCGACCGGGCCCGCGCGGCCTCGAACATCGACCTGCTCACCGGATCCTACGACGACAGCGTCGGCTACTTCGTCAAGCCGACCGTGCTGGAGTGCGCGGACCCGGCCGACGAGATCTTCGTCAAGGAGTACTTCGGGCCGATCCTGGGGGTGCACGTCTACGACGACGCCTCCTACGACTCGGTGCTGGACCAGATGGAGAGCGTCTCGCCGTACGCGCTGACCGGCTCGATCATCGCGCAGGACCGGTACGCGGTCGCCTCGGCGGCGGAGCGGCTGCGGTTCGCGGCGGGCAACTTCTACATCAACGACAAGCCGACCGGGGCGGTCGTCGGGCAGCAGCCGTTCGGCGGCGCCCGCGCGTCGGGCACCAACGACAAGGCGGGTTCGATCTTCAACCTGATCCGCTGGGTGAACGCCCGCACGATCAAGGAGACCTTCGTGCCGCCGACCACCCACGGCTACCCGCACATGGGCTGACATCTCCGCCCGCTGTACGGCGACGCCCGGGATTCCCGCAAGTGGGAGTCCCGGGCGTCTCCCGTTGTCAGACGGCGTCGGCGAAGCGCTGCAGTGTCTCGCCCGGGCTGGGGCCGTTCAGCGCCTGGAAGATCCGCTCGGCGTCCTCGCCGTGCTTGTCGAGCCGTACGTGCGCCAGTTCCACCCGGGTGCCCGCCGGTTCGAGCGGCGTGAACAGCACCTCGATCTCACTGGCCGCCTCGTCGTCGGGCAGTGACTGGAACCGGCCGTCCACCCGCCAGGTGAGCCTGATCCGGTGCGGGGGCTCCCATTCCAGCACCGTGCCCCAGGTCTTCTCGTTTCCCGCGGCGTCCCACTCGTAGTACCGGCCGCCGGCTTTCGGTTCCATGGCCAGGCCGACGCGGGGCTCGGTGAGCAGGACGTGAGACGGCGGCCACCAGTCGGCCATCCGCTCGGTGAACACCTGGAAGCAGTGTTCCCGGGTGGCCGGGACGACCACCGACTTCCGTACGTCCGAAACCACACCCTCTCGCATGAGGCCCTCCGCTCGTGGTGTGTCGTGTGTTCCGCCCACGATGAAGCCTCCGCCTCGACCTCGTGTGGACAAGGGCTTGACCGGCGCTCCCTCCCGGCTCCAACGGGCCTTTATCGCGCTTCGAGCGGACACCTGCACAGTGGGGCACACGCGCATCTGCCCGTACGGGCCGCCGGGGGCCCATGCCCGGACCTGGCCGAAGACACGGGGACATCGCCTGACCAGTCCGTCTCATGGAGGAGCCTGCCTCATGGCCCGAAGGGCAGTCATCACCGGAATCGGCGTCGTCGCGCCAGGAGGTATCGGCAAGGAACCGTTCTGGAACCTGCTGACCAGCGGGAAGACCGCGACGCGGATGATCACGCACTTCGACGCCGGCGCGCACCGCTGCCAGGTCGCGGCCGAATGCGACTTCGACCCGCTCGACCACGGGCTGTCCCGGCAGCAGGCCAGGCGGACCGACCGGGTGGCGCAACTGGCGATGGTCTCGGCCATGGAGGCGCTGGCCGACAGCGGCCTGGTCGTCGACGGCCGGCTCGCCGAGCGCACCGGGGTGGCCATCGGCAACGCCGTCGGCGGCACCATCACCATGGAGCGCGAGTACGCGGTGCTCTCCGAGAGCGGCCGCGACTGGGTCGTCGACCCGACCTTCGCCCTGCCGCACATGTACGACTACTTCCTGCCCAGCTCGATCGCGGCCGAGGTCGCCCTGATCACCGGCGCGCTCGGCCCCGCCGCGGTGGTGTCGACCGGATGCACCTCGGGCATCGACGCCGTCGGGTACGCGGTGGAGCTGATCCACGAGGGCCGGGCCGACGTCATGGTGACCGGCGCCACCGACGCGCCGATCTCCCCCATCACGCTCACCTGCTTCGACGTCATCAAGGCGACCTCCGCCCGCAACGACGACCCGGCGACCGCCTGCCGGCCGTTCGACCGCACCAGAACCGGGCTGATCCTCGGTGAGGGCGCGGCGGTGCTGATCCTCGAGGAGTACGAGCACGCCCGGCGGCGCGGCGCGGACATCTACGCGGAGATACCGGGCTACGCCTCCCGGTGCAACGCCTTCCACATGACCGGGCTCAAGGCCGACGGCAGGGAGATGTCGGAGGCCATCGACATCGCGCTGTCCGAGGCGAAGGTCAACCCCACCGACATCGACTACATCAACGCGCACGGATCCGGCACCAAGCAGAACGACCGCCACGAGACGGCGGCCGTCAAACGCAGCCTCGGCGAGCACGCCTACCGGACCCCGATGAGCGGCATCAAGGCGGTCGTCGGCCACTCGCTCGGCGCGATCGGCTCGATCGAGATCGCGGCCTGCGCGCTGTCCATCCGGCACGGCGTGGTCGTCCCCACCGTCAACCTCCACGAGCCGGACCCGGAATGCGACCTGGACTACGTGCCCAACACGCCGCGGGAGCGCCGCCTCGACGCGGTGCTCACCGTCGGCAGCGGGTTCGGCGGATTCCAGAGCGCGCTGATCCTGACGAGTTTGGAGCGAGGCCGAGTATGAAGCAGGACGTAGTCGTCACCGGTGTCGGCGTCATCGCGCCGAACGGCATCGGCGCCCAGGCCTACTGGGACGCCACCCTCGACGGGGTCTCCGCGATCGGCCCGATCCAGCGGTTCGACGCGCCGCACTACCCGGTCCGGCTGGCCGCCGAGATCCCCGTCTTCGAAGCCGAGTCCGCCCTGCAGAAGAAGCTGCTCCCCCAGACCGACAGGCTGACCAGGCTGGCGCTGATCTGCTCCGACCTGGCGATGGCGGACGCGAAGGTCGACCCGGCGGCGCTGGCGGACTTCGAGGCGGGCGTGGCCGTCTCCAGTTCGACCGGCGGGCTCGAGTTCGGCCAGCGGCAGATGCAACTGCAGTGGGGCACGGGCTGGGAGTCGGTGAGCCCGTACATGTCCTTCGCCTGGTACTACGCGGTCCACACCGGCCAGATCTCGATCAGGAACGGCATGCGCGGCCCCAGCGGGGTGGTCGTGTCGGAACAGGCCGGCGGCCTCGACACGCTGGCCTTCGCCCGGCGGCTGATCCGCAAGGGCACCTCCATCATGTGCACGGGCGGCTTCGACAGCATGCTCTGCCCGTACGGGGTGGCGACGGCGGCGACGGCCGCCGGGATGAGCCGGAGCCACGACCCCGAGCGGGCCTACCTGCCCTTCCGCGCCGAGTCCACCGGTTTCGTCCCAGGCGAGGGCGGGGCGATCCTCGTGATCGAGTCGCGGACGAGCGCGGCCGAGCGCGGCGTGCCCGTCGTGTACGGGGTGCTGGCCGGCCACGGATCGGCCTTCGACCCGGACCCGGCGGGGGCGGGCGACGGGCTGGTGCGGGCCGCGCGGGCTGCGCTCGCCGACGCCGGGATGTCGCCGCGGGACATCGACGTGGTCTTCGCCGACGCCGGCGGCAGCGGGCCGCTCGACAGAGCCGAGGCGGACGCGATCGAGCGGCTGTTCGGCGAACGAGCGGTCCCGGTCAGCGCGCCGAAGGCGCTGGTCGGGCGGCTGATGTCGGGCGGGGCCGTACTGGACGTGGTGGCGGCGCTGCTCAGCCTGCGCGACGGGGTCATCCCCGCGGTCGCCGGCGCCGAGGAGGACACCGTGGATCCGCGGGTGGACCTGGTGGTCGGTGAGCCGCGGCGGCAGCGGCTCGACTCGGCGCTGGTGCTGGCGAGGGGGCACGGCGGATTCGCCTCGGCGATGGTCCTCACCAAGCCCTGAAGGGCCTCGCCGATGATCCTGGCGGCCGGCCCGGCCTGCGGCGGGCCGGCCGGGGTCAGCGGCGTCTGCCCGTCGGCACCACGTACCGGGCGTAGAGCAGATCGCGGATGACGTCGTCACCGCCCTCCACCAGGCCGACGTGCCGCAGGTCGCGCACCAGCTTCCCGATCGGGTGGTCGTGCGTGTAGCCGAGGCCGCCGAACATCTCGGAACCGATGGTCGCCACCTGCCAGCCGGCCTGGCCGCAGTACATCTTCGCGGCCAGCGCCGAGCGCAGCGTCCCGACCCGGTAGAGCGTGGTGTCGCCCGACCGGGCGGCGGCCATGGCCCGGTCGAACTCCGCCGCCGCGGCCCGGCACTGGTTGCGCATCACGTCGACGAGCATCTCGATCTGGCCCAGCTTGGCGGCGAACACCGCGTTGTCGGCCAGCGGGGCGCCCTTGACGTGCTTGACCGCCGCGTACTCCATCGCCAGGTCCCGCACCTTGCGGGCCATGCCGACCGCGGTGGCGGCGATCAGGATCCTGCTGGCGTTCAGGCCGATCTCCAGGTTCCGCACGCCGTTGCCGCGCAGGCGGTGCCGCGCGGGGACGGCGCAGTCCCGCAGCCGCACCTGGTAGGTGGCCGAGCCGCGGACGCCCACCATGTCCCAGCGCTTGACGATCTCGATGCCGGGGGTGTCGCGGGGCAGCACGACCACGCTGATCCCGCCGTCCTCGCCGCCGGACCTGGCCAGCGCGAACAGCACCGCGGCGGTGGCGGCGTTGGTGGAGAAGTACTTGTCCCCGGAGACCACCACCTCCTCGCCCGCCTGGACGTAGGTGGCCGACGTCCGGACCAGTTCGCTGCCCGCGTCCTGCTCGGCGGCCAAGATCGCGTGGAACCCTCCGTCGCGGGCCAGCCCCTCCAGGTACGGCCGGGCGAGGGACTCGTCGCCGCACAACTGCAGCACGGTGGTGCCGATGATCGTCGGGATCGAGCCGAGCGCGAACCCGCCGTCCCCGTAGGCCAGCTCGGAGACGACGTCGACGCCGTCCTCCAGGGACACCCCCGGGCCGCCGTAGGCGGCCGGAATCCACCAGTTCGCCAGTCCCGCCTCGTGCAGCCTGACCGACTCGACCGTCGGCGCCTCCGGCAGGCTGTCGAAGTAGGCCTCCTTGGAGGTCAACTCCGCCTGCGCGAAGGCCCGGACGCGATCCACCAGCGTGGTTGTCATCATCTCTCCTCGCGCCCCGGGAGCCGCCGGTCAGGCACCGGTGAACTGCGCGTTGACGGTGGTCAGGAAGTCCCGCGGAGTCCTGATCTCCAGGTCGGGCAGCTTGATTCCGAAGTGCCTCTCGATCTTGGCCGTGGTGTCGATGATCGCCAGCGAGTCGAAGCCCAGCTCCCCGAGCTCGACGTCCATGATGTCGCCCGACAGGTCGATGGACTCGTCCTCGCCGACGGCCTTCAGGAGGAACTCCTTCAGCGTGTCGATGGTCAGCTCCTGCATGTCATCCGCTCCTTTCATGGGTGGTCAACGCGCTTCGACGAACTCCTTGGCCACGGCCATCGTCGCCCGGCTGTTGGAGCCGAGCGCGTGCCGTACCGCGGCCCTGGCGGCCTCCAGCGAGGCGGGGGGCTTGGGCAGCGCGGCGAGGGCCTCGGGGTCGAGGATCACCACGTGCCGCGAGGTCACCGTGACCGTTCCGTCGTGCGCCGGCTCGAACAACCACTCGCCGCGGTGCGCCCGCAGGCCGGGCGGCAGCACGGTCTGCTTGTAGACGATCCGCCGCGACGGCGTGCAGACCCGGCCGGACACGGTCGTGTGGACGGAGCCGTCCAGCGCCCGGGTGTCCATCTTCATGTACTGCAGGCCGGTCACGCCTTCCTTGAGGTCGACGGCCTGGACGTGCGGGATGCGCTCGGGCCACCTGGCCACGTCGTAGACGAAGTCGTAGGCGTCCTCGGCGGAGCCCGCGATGGTCTGGCTGTCGGAGAAGTCGAGGAGCAGCCCCGGCTCGCGCCCCCGGCCCTCCACCACCCGCTTGAGATTGGCGAGCTCGGAGACGCTGTTGGCCTCCACCGCGCGCGCGATCCGCCCGAGGTTCACCGGGTCGTCGCCCGCGGCCCGGTAGTGGTGGTCGAGGGTCACGCCGCACACGCCGTCGCCGCGCTCCTCGACCGACCACGCGCCGCCCAGCTCGGCCACCGGGTCGGCCGGCCGGACCTGCTCGAACTCCACCCGGTACGCGTCGGGCCGCAACCGGCGCCGCGACTCCCAGGTGCGCACCTCGTCCTGGGCCAGCGCCCAGATCCGGATCCGTTCCTCGCGGTCGTCGCCGGACACGCGCTCGGCCCAGATCGTCGGCGGGAAGTACAGCGGCCACCGGGTCACGTCCGACACGATCCGGTAGACGGCCTCGGCCGGTCCGGTCACGTCGATCCGGTGGGTCACTCTGGTGGTGGTCATGATGGGCCTCCTCGGTTCGCTGCTCACTGCTCGCTCAACCTGACCGCCATGAACTCGGCCAGCTCGCGCGGTGTCGGGTTCTCCAGCACCACTCCCGCCGCCAGCCGCAACCCGGTGGCCGCGTTCAGCCGGTTGCGTAGATCGACGCTGAGCAGCGAGTCGAGTCCCAGTTCCTTGAACGAATTCCCCGCGTCGACCATCGACGGGTCGGGATAGCCGAGCACCTCGGCCGTGTGCGTGCGGATCACCGCCAGCAGGTTCTCCAGGGACGGCCGGGTACCGATGTGCCGGGCGTGCGCCGACCCGTTCGAGGCGGCGGGCGGGCGGCCGGGCACCTCCAGCAGCCGCGCGGGCCGACTGCCGGGAGTGCGGTGCCCCTCGGCCAGGCGCAGCGGCACCGCGAGCGGCTCGACGGTCGCGAGGGCCTCGTCGAACAGCCGCAGCCCGCTCCCCGTCGGCATCGGGGCGATCCCGCTCAGGGCCAGCGCGCCGAGGTCGCCCGCGGTCAGGTGCGCGGTCATCGCGGTCGGCAGCTCCCAGAGGCCCCACGCCAGCGAGGTCGCCTCCAGGCCGATCGAGCGCCGGTGCTGGGCCAGCGCGTTGAGGAAGGCGTTGGCGGCGGCGTAGTTGGCCTGTCCGGGCGTGCCGATGACGCTGGCCGCGGAGGAGAACAGGACGAACGCCGACATGTCGAGGTCGCGGGTGAGCTCGTGCAGGTGCCAGGCTCCGGCCACCTTGGGGCCCAGCACGGCGCGGAGCTTGGCGGGCGTCAGCTGGGTGACCAGCCCGTCGCTCAGCACTCCGGCGGCGTGGAAGACGCTTCCCGGCGGATGCTCGGTGACCAGCCGCTCGACCTGCGCCCGGTCGGTGATGTCGGCGGCGAGGATGCTCACCTCGGCGCCGAGTGCCGACAGTTCGGCCCGCAGGGCGTCGGCTCCCGGTGTGGCGGGGCCCCGCCGGCTCGTCAGGACCAGGTGGCGGGCGCCGTACCGGGTGACGAGGTGGCGGGCGAGGAGCGCGCCGAGGCCGTTCACGCCGCCGGTGATGAGGGCGGGCCGCTCGGGGTCGAAGGAGCGGGGCATGGTCAGCGCCAGCTTGCCGTGGTGCCGCGCCCTGCTGAGCAGGTGCAGCGGTACCTTGCCCTGGCGGACGTCCCAGGTGCGCAGCGGCAGGTGGGTCAGGGTGCCGTCGGCGTACAGGGCGATCAGGTCGGACAGCACCTCGCCGATCCGCTCGGGTTCGACGCCCAGGATGTTGTAGGCCCAGTACGTGATGCCGGGGTAGGCGGCCTCGGTCCGCGCCTTGTCGCGCAGGTCGGTCTTGCCGATCTCGAGGAACCGCCCGCCGGAGGCGAGCAGCGCCAGCGACGCGTCGGTGGCCGCGCCGGACAGCGAGTTGATCACCAGGTCGACGCCCCGGCCGCCGGTGACCGCGCGGAACTCCTCGGCGAAGGACAGCGAGCGCGAGGAGGCGATGTGGTCGTCGGCGACACCCCAGGCGCGCAGGATGTGGTGCTTGCCGGGGCTCGCGGTGGCGAAGACCTCCAGGCCGAGGTGCCTGGCCAGCTGGATCGCGGCGAGTCCGACCCCGCCGGTCGCCGTGTGAATGAGCACGCTTTCCCCGGGCTTGGCGTCGGCGAGTTCGACCAGGCACTGGTAGGCGGTGATGTACACGGTCGGCACGGCGGCCGCCTGCGCGTCGCTCCAGCTCGCCGGGACCGGCCTGACCGCCCGCTCGTCGGCCACCGCGACCGGGCCGAGCGAGCGCGGGATCATCCCGAACACCCGGTCGCCGACCCCGACCCCGGTGACCTCGGCGCCGACCTCCGTGACCACGCCGGACGCCTCGCCGCCCATCGTCTTCTCGGCGGCGACCAGGTTGAGCCCGACCGCGATGTCGCGGAAGTTGAGCCCCGCCGCGCGTACCGCGACGCGGATCTCGCGCGGCCCGAGCACGCCGGCCGCCTCCGGGTGCGGGACCAGGGCCAGGTCGTCCAGGGTGCCTCTGGTGGTCACGTCGAGCCGCCACGGCCCGGGCGGCTGGGGCAGGCCGTCGTCGGTCCGGGCGCGCAGGCGCGGCCGGTACAGCCGGCCCGCCCTGATCGCCACCTCGGGCTCGCCGCAGGCCAGCGCGAGGCCCAGGGCTTGGACGGACTCCGGCTCGTCGTCGACGTCGATGAGGACGAACGTGTCGGGATGCTCGGTCTGGGCCGCCCGGACCAGGCCGGTGACCGGCGCGTGCGCGAGTCCCGGCACATGTTCGCGCCCGGACACGGCCAGCGCCGACTGGGTCACCACCGCCAGCCGCGCCGCGGCCGGTCGCCGGTCCGCCAGCCACGCCTGCAGCAGGTCAGTGATCTCTCCGGTCAGCCGGTCCACCGAGTCCACCAGGTCGTCGCCGCCCGCGGTGAAGCCGTCGGCGGGCGCGACGAGGAACTCCGGCACGGGCTGGGGCACGGACCCGAGGTCGGGATGGGCCTCCCTGCCGCCGAACTCTCGCGCGCCGAGCACGGACCAGTCGCGCGGCGCGAGGTCGTCGCGGGCCGGCACCTCTTCCCAGGTCAGCGAGAGTACGGTCCCGTCGGCGGGGTCGGCTGCCGCGTCGAGCGGGCGCAGCGCCAGCGAGTCGACCGATCCGACGGGGATGCCCCGCTCGTCCGCGAAGGTCAGCGAGAGCCGGTCGCCGGCCACGGCCGCGCGGACCCGCAGCGTCCGCGCGTCGCGGCGCCGCAGCGTGACGCCGTTCCAGGCGAACGGCACCAGCAGCCCCCGGTCCAGGTGCAGCAGCGCGGCGTGCAGCGCGGCGTCGAGCAGCGCGGGATGGGCGGTCGCGTACGGCGCCGCGGAAGCCTCACCGGGCAGCGCGACCTCCGCCAGGACCTCGTCGCCGCGCACCCACATGCGCCGCAGGCCGGTGAACGCCGGCCCGTAGTGGTAGCCGCGCCCGGCCAGCGCGGTGTAGGCCCCGGCCACGTCCATCGGGGTCGCGTCGCCGGGCGGCCACTCCACCGGATCGGCGGCGGCGCCGTCTCCGGGCGCGAGCGCGCCCGAGGCGTGCTGGACCCAGCCGTCCTCCTGCCGCGCGTGGACGGTCAGCGCGCGGCGGCCGGCGTCGTCCGCCGGTTCCAGGGTGACGCGCAGCTCGATCGTCCCGCGCTCGGGCACCGGCAGCGGCACCCCGTGCACGAGCTCGTCGACGAGGCCGCACCCCTCCTGGGCGCCCATCTCGGCGAGCATCGACAGCAGCGCGGTCGCGGGGACCAGGGCGGCGTCCCGTACCACGTGGTCGGCCAGCCAGGGGTGGCGCTCCGGGTCGAGGGCCGCGCTGAACACGGTCTGCCCGGTCGGCGTCTCCATGCGCCCGATCTGGAAGGCGCCCGGTGTGCGGCCGGCGTCGCCCGGCGGCGTCACCCAGTGGCGGCTGCGGTCGAAGACGAAGGGCGGCAGGTCGACGGGGCGACCGGCCGGCTGCACCGGGGCGAGGTCCACGGCCGCGCCGGCCGCGTGCACGGCTGCCGCGGCGGCCAGGAACTGGGCGGTGCCCGCGCCGTCCCTGCGCACGGTGCCGACGACCGTGCCCTGCGCGCCGGCGCCGTCCAGGATGTCCTGGACGCCGATGGTGAGCACGGGGTGCGGGCTGATCTCGATGAAGACGCGGTGCCTGGCCGCGACCAGGCGGCTGATCGCGGGCTCGAACCGCACGGTGTTGCGGAGGTTCTCGTACCAGTAGCCGGCGGTCAGGTCGGCGGCGGTGACGGGCTCGCCGGTCAGCGTCGAGTACATCGGCACGGTGGCGGGCCGCCCGCGCACGCCCTCCAGTTCCTTGGCCAGCGGCTCGCGCAGCACTTCCATGGCCTCGGTGTGCGAGGCGTAGTCGACGTCGATCCTTCTGGCGTCCAGGCCCTGCCGCTCGCAGGCCGCCAGCACCTCGGCGAGGGCGGGCTCGGGGCCGGCCACCACGGTGGCCTGGGGGCCGTTCACCGCCGCGACGGATACTCCCCCCACGGAGTTCAGCAGCCGCCGCGTCTCGGTCGCGTCCAGCGGGATGGAGGCCATCCCGCCGCTGCCCGCGACCGACTGCAGGGCGCGGGCGCGCACGCTGACGATCCGGCAGGCGTCCTCCAGGCTCAGCAGGCCCGCGATGTGGGCGGCGGCGATCTCCCCCTGCGAGTGGCCGACCACCACGGCGGGCCTGACCCCCGCGGACTCCCACATGCGCGCTAGCGACACCATCACCGCGAACAGGGCGGGCTGTACGATCTCCACCCGGTCGAGGGCGTCGTCGCGCAGCACGTCGAACAGCCGTCCCTCCCAGTGCGGGGCCAGCGCCTCGGCGCAGGCCGCCATGCTCGCGCGGAACGGCTCGGACTGGTCGAGCAGGTCGAGCCCCATCCCGCGCCACTGCGACCCCTGGCCGGGGAAGACGAAGACGGGCCCAGGGTCGCCGGGGCGGGCCTCGGCGACCAGGACGGTCGGCGACCTGTAACGGCCGGGGACGGCGGAGGCCGCGGTTCCGGCGGCCAGTTGGGACAGCCCGGCGGCCAGGTCCGCCGCGGTGTCGGCGACCACGGCGCCGCGGTGGGCGAAGCGGGTCCGCGACCGCAGGACGTGCCCCACGTCCTCGGGCAGGGTCGCGGGCGTGTCGGCGAGGAAGCCGGCCAGGGCCGCGGCCTGGGTCCGCAGGGAGCCGGAGCTCGGCGCGGAGACCGTCCACACGAACGGGCCCGCCGCCGGTTCGCGCCGCTCCTCGGCGGGTGCGGGGGCGGCCTCCTCCAGGACGAGGTGCGCGTTGGTGCCGCTGATGCCGAACGCCGACACCCCGGCGCGCCGGGGCCTGCCCTCGCGCGGCCACGGGCGGGCCTCGGAGAGCAACGCGAGCCCGCTCTCCGGCCAGTCCACGTGCCGGCTCGGCCGCTCGGCGTGCAGGGTGGGGGGCAGGACCCCGGCGCGCATCGCCTGCACCATCTTGATCACGCCGCCGACGCCGGCGGCGGCCTGGGCGTGTCCCAGGTTCGACTTGAGCGAGCCGACCCAGAGCGGGCGGTCGGGGGTGCGTTCCCTGCCGTAGGTCGCCGCCAGCGCCCGCGCCTCGATCGGATCTCCGAGTGGGGTGCCCGTGCCGTGCGCCTCCACCGCGTCCACGTCCGGAGGGGCGAGCCCGGCCCGGTCCAGGGCGAGCGTGATGACCTCGGCCTGGGCCGGGGCGCGTGGCGCCGTCAGCCCGTTGCTGGCGCCGTCCTGGTTCGTGGCGCTGCCGCGGATCAGCGCCAGGATCCGGTGCCCGTGGGCGACGGCGTCCGGTACGCGCTCGAGCAGCAGCAGCCCGGCGCCTTCCGACCAGGAGGTGCCGTTCGCGTCGTCGGAGAACGATCTGCAGCGGCCGTCGGGAGAGAGTCCGCCCTGCCTGCTGAAGTCGATGAAGAGCCCGGGCGACGGCATCACCGTGACGCCTCCGGCCAGCGCCAGGTCGCACTCGCCCTGGCGCAGGGCCTGCGCGGCCAGGTGGATGGCGACCAGCGAGGAGGAGCAGGCTGTGTCCACCGTGACCGCGGGGCCGGACAGGCCGAAGCAGTAGGCGATGCGCCCGGAGGCGACGCTGGTCATGGTGCCGGTGATGCGGTGCCCGCCCGTGCTCGGGTCGGGCTCGTACAGGCGCGGCCCGTACTCCTGGGCGATGGCGCCGACGAAGACGCCGGTGTTGCTGCCGGCCAGGCGGTCGCGGCTGAGGGCGGCCCGTTCGAAGGTGTCCCAGGCCACCTCCAGGAGCAGCCGCTGCTGCGGGTCCATCCCGGCCGCCTCGCGCGGCGAGATGCCGAAGAACTTGGCGTCGAACAGGTCGGCGTCGTGCACGAACCCGCCCTGTCTGGTGTACGACTTGCCGTGGGCCTCCGGCGACGGGTCGTAGATCTCCGCCAGGTCCCAGCCGCGGTTGCCCGGGAACTCGGAGATCGCGTCGCCGCCCGCCTCGACCAGGTGCCAGAGATCCTCGGGTGAGCGGACGCCGCCCGGATACCGGCAGCCCATGGCGACGATCGCGATCGCGTCCTGCGCCGCCCGCCGCGAAGCTGTTTCGCGAGTCATCCTCAGCATGGCCTTTCTCAACGTGGTCGGATGAGCACAAACCGGCCGTCAGATGGGGTCGCCTGACCTGAGCGCCTCGCTCAGCGCCGCCGGGGTGGGGTGGTCGAACAGCAGTGTCGCGGGCAGGCGCCTGCCGGTGGCGGTGGCCAGGGCGTTACGCAGTTGCACCGCCATCAGGGAGTCGAGTCCGAGGTCGTTGAAGGGGCGGCTCAGGTCCAGGTCGGCGTCCGGGTTCCGGCCAAGCACCTGGAAGGTGCAGTCGACGACCAGGTCGAGCGGGTCGCCCGTCCACCGGGGTGCGGGCAGTTCCTCCGGGGCCGCCTGATCCGGCAGTGGGGTGTCGAGCCAGTGGCGATCCCCCGCGAACGGGTACAGCGGCAGATCCACGGCTTGCGCCCGCGGTCCGTGGACGGCGGGCCAGTCGATCGGCGCGCCGAAGACGAAGGCCCTGGCCGCCGTCTCGGCCACGCCGCCCACCTCGTCGTCGGTGGCCAGCGGCGCGGCGAAGTGCTCGCCGCCGTCGGCGACGCACTCGCCCACCATGGCGATGAGCCCGCGCCCGGGGCCGAGCTCGACGAAGAAGCGCCCGCCGAGCTCATGCGCCTTCTGCACCGCCGGCCCGAACCGGACCGTGGCGCACAGGTGGTGCGGCCAGTATCCGGGGTCGCCGAACTCCTGGCCGGTCACCGGCCGCCCGGTCACCGTGGAGACGATCGCCGGCCCGGTGGGCGGGTGCCAGGTGAGGCTTTCCGCGACGGCCCGCAGTTCCTCCCGGATGGGGGCCATCAACGGGGAGTGCCCGGCCACCGCGTTGCGCAGCCTGCGGGTCTTGCGTGACAGGGCGGCGAAGTGGTCGGCGACCCGCAGCGTGGCCCGCTCCTCACCGGACACCACCAGGGACTGCGGGCTGTTGACGGCGGCGATGCCGACCAGGCCGGGCTCGCCGGCGATCACCGCGCGTACCTCGGCCTCCTCGGCCTGGATGGCGACCATCGCGCCGCCCGGCGGCAGGCCGCCGATCAGGCGGGCACGCTGGGCGACCAGCGTCGCCGCGTCCTCCAGGGACAGCACGCCCGCGACGTGCGCCGCGGAGATCTCCCCCCGGGAGTGGCCGATCACCAGGTCGGGTGTCAGGTTCCAGGATTCGAGCAGCCGGTACAGCGCGACCTCGATGGCGAACAGCGCGGGCTGGGCGTACTCGCTGGCGTCGACCGCGCCGGAGTCGCCGCCTCCCCACATGGCGTCCTTGATGCTCACGCCGAGCACCGGCTCCAGGGCGGCGCAGGCCGCGTCGAAGGCGCGCGCGAAGACGGTGAACTCCTTGTGCAGGCGCTGCCCCATGCCGGGCCGCTGCACGCCCTGGCCGGGGAACAGGAACACCGTGCGGCCGTCCCCCTCGACGCCCTCGACCACCCCCTCGGCGGTGCCCGGGGCGCCGTCGGCGAGCACGCGCAGGCGGGAGACGAGCTCGTCCACGGTGGCGGCGACCACGGCGCCGCGGTGCCGGAACGCGGTCCGCGTCGTCGCTGAAGACAGCCCGAGATCGGCCAGGGCCGGGAGGCCGCCGCGCGCCGCGCCGGCCATCGCCGCCGCCTGCCGCCGCAGCGCCGCCGGGCTCGGGCCGGACACGAGGACGGGTACGGCCTTCGGCTCGGCCTCCGGCCGCCGCTCGGTGTCGGCCGGTCGGGGCGCTTCGGCCAGCACCACATGGCAGTTCGTTCCGCCGAGACCGAACGCGGAGACTCCGGCGACCAGCGGCGTGCGCCCGGCAGGCGGCCACCCCTGCCGTTGGTCGCACACGCGCAGCCGGAGCGCGGCCAGGTCGATGGCCGGGTTCGGCCGGCGGAAGTTCAGGCTGGCCGGCAGCTCGCGGTGGAACAGGCTGAGCGCGGTCTTGATGAAGCCCGCGACGCCGGCCGCGCCTTCGAGATGGCCGATGTTGGTCTTCACCGACCCCACCAGCAGGGGCGCTTCAACGGGGCGGCCCTGGCCGAGCACGCCGCCCAGCGCCGCCGCCTCCACCGGGTCGCCCAGCGCGGTGCCCGTCCCGTGCAGCTCGACATAGCCCACCTCCTGCGGGGACACTCCGGCCGCCCGGTACGCCGCCGCCAGTAGGTCGCGCTGGCCCGCCCGGCTGGGAGCGGTCAGGCTGGAGCCGGTGCCGTCGTTGTTCGTCGCGCCGCCGAGCACCGTGCAGTAGACGCGGTCGCGGCCGGCGTCCACCGCGCTGAGCGGCTTGAGCACCAGCACGCCCGCGCCCTCGCCCCGGACGATCCCGTCGGCTCGCTCGTCGAAGGTGTGGCAGCGCCCGCCCGCGGACAGGGCGCCGAGCGCCTCGATGACCTGATCGCCCTCGGCGGTGAGGTTCAACTGGACCCCGGCGACGATCGCCGTGTCGAACTCCCCCCGCCGAAGGCCGTGCATGGCCTGCTGGAGGGCGGCGAGCGAGGAGGCGGGCCCGCAGTCGACGGCCAGGCTGGGGCCGGTGAAGCCGAACGCGTACGAGAGCCGGTTGGCCAGGAAGCCGCGGCCGGTCCCCGGCATGGTGTGGGAGGTCGGGGGGCCGCTCGCGCGGGTCAGGTAGGCGTACTCGTCGGCGCAGGCCCCGACGAAGACGCCGACCGGCAGGCCGGACCACGAGTCCGGGGCGATCCTGGCGTCCTCGAGGGCGTGCCAGCACAGTTCGAGCAGCAGCCGCTGCTGCGGGTCCGCCGCGGCGGCCTCCCTGGGCGAGATGCCGAAGAACTCGGCGTCGAAGCGCTCGACGTCCCGGAGGTAGCCACCCGGCCGGCGCCCGGCCCGGCGGCCCGTGCCGGGGGCGATGGCCTGGCCGCCGGAGGTCAGCAGCCGCCAGAACGCGCCGAGGTCGTCGGCGCCGGGGAAGCGGCAGGCCATGCCGGCCACGGCGATCGGCTCGCCAGGGGCGGGCGCGGGGGTTCGGGTGGGGTGATCAGACACGTCATCCTCCGGAATCAGCGAAGACGAACCGGCGACGGTTCACGTCCCGGCGGATGAGCGGCCGCGCCGAGCGCTCCCTCGGACCGCAGCCGCCGTCGCGCCTCCGCGACCGCCCGCAGGTCGGCCACGTCGCCGCGGGGACGGTCCGGCAGCAGCGGCTGCACGGCGCTGCTGCGGCTGATCACCGCAGGCTGCCTGCGCGCCAGCGTGCTGAGGCTGTTGCCGGGGCCGCACTCCACCAGCAGGCAGTCGTGGTCGGCCAGCAGCCTGGTCAGCGCGGGACCGAAGTAGACGGTGGCGACGGCCTGGTCGGCCCAGAACGCCGGGTCGACGGCCGTGAGATCGTCGAGCAGTCCTCCGGTGTAGGCGGAGTAGAGGGTCAGCCGGGGCGGCCGCAGGCGTACCGCCTGCCAGTCGGGCAGCGCGGCCGTCGCCGCGGAGGCGACCAGCGGGCTGTGGAACGCCTGCCGGGCGGGCACCTCCCGGCAGACCACGCCCCGGGCGGCGAGGACCCGCGCCGCCTCCCGCAGCGGACCGAGCGCGCCGGACAGCAGCACCTGGCGGCTCGCGTTCACGGCCGCCACATGCGCGCCGAGCGGCAGCACGTCGGCGACGTCGTCCACCGAGGCCGCCACCGCCAGCATCCCGCCCGGCGGGGTGTCGGCGAACTGCCCGATCCGCCCGCGCATCAGCCGGACGCCGTCGGCGAAGTCGAACACCCCGGCCAGGGTGGCGGCGGCGAGCTCGCCCGCGCTGTGCCCGAGCAGGGCCACCGGCCGGACGCCCCAGCCGAGCAGCATCCGGCCGAGCGCGTGGTTCACCGCGTACAGCAGCGGCTGCGCCACCGACACGTCGTCGAACATCGGGGACGGCTCGGTCGCCAGCCACTGCTCCCGCAGTCGCGGGCCGACGGCTCCGAACAGCTCGAAGGTGCGGTCCATCCAGGTGGTGAACGACTCCTCCGTGCCGTACAGGCCCGCCGCCATCCTGAGGTGCTGGGTGCCCTGCCCGGTGAACAGCAGGGCGACGGCTCGGCTGGGCCGCTGCGCCATGTCCGTCATGCACGCGCCTTTCCTAGGGGCTTGGGACATGGTGGGCCCGCGGGAGTCAAGGCTCGCTTGAGAACGGGTTGACCGGGTGGAGCTCAGGCCGGATTCGAGCCGCGGGCAGCAGACTCGGGCCGTGGCCGTGGAGTCAAGGCTCGCTTGAGCACCAGTTGACCGGACCCGGTTTCCGGCCGCGCCGCGGTCGCGGCCGGACCCGATGGAGGGACGCTCGATGAAGGTGACCGGTGTGTACGTGTCAGGCACGGGCCTCTGCCTGCCCCGGGCGATGCCGGTGGCGCAGGCCGCGGAGCAGGGACTGACCGACTGGAAGACCATCCGGCGTACGCGGATGCGCTCGGTGTGCGTGAGCGAGGAGTCGGGCCCCGAGATGGCGGCCCGGGCGGCCAAGGACGCGATCCGCGCCGCGGGGGCGGCCCCCGACGACATCGACCTGGTACTGCACGCCGGGGCCTACTTCCAGGGCCATGACCTGTGGGCGCCCGCCTCGTACGTGCAGAACGAGGCCGTCGGCAACGCCTGCCCGGCCATGGAGGTGCGCCAGCTGTCCAACGGCGGGATGGCGGCCATGGAACTCGCCGTGGCCTACCTGCAGGCGGCGCCCGGCCGGCACAGCGCGCTGATCACCACCGGCGACCGCTTCTGCGAGCCGGGATTCGACCGCTGGAACTCCGAGCCGGGAACCGTGTGCGCGGACGGCGGCACGGCCGTCGTCCTGTCCAAGGCCGGGGGTTTCGCGAGGATCCGCAGCCTGGTGACCGTATCGGACCCGTGGCTGGAGAAGATGGGGCGCGGCGACGACCCCTTCGCGGCCGCGCCGCTGACCGCCCGGCGGCCCATCAGCGTGGAGCCGCACCGGGAGGCGCTGTTCCGCGAGCTCGGCATGGCGGCGGTCCTGGAGCGGCTGCAGGCCGGGCAGCGCCGGGCCTTCGAGCAGGCGGTAGCCGAGGCCGGTAGCAAAGCGGTCGACATCACCTGGATCGTGCCGCCGAACCTCGGCTATCCGAAGATGGATCACCAGTTCTTCCAGCCGCTCGACATCGCCCCCGAGCGGACCACCTGGTCCTGGGGATCGGAGGTGGGCCATCTGGGCGCGGGCGACCAGTTCGCCGGGCTGGCGCACCTCGTGAGCACCGGCGCGATCGTCCCCGGCCAGTCCTGCGCCCTGGTCGGCGCGGGCGGCGGCTTCGCCTGGACGGTGGCCGTACTCGACATGGTGGACAGCCCCTGACGGGCCGGATCCGGGGTGGTTCGAGCAGTGCTCCACCGCGCTGCCGTAGCAAGGGACCCATGACGCCGACCGAGAGGTAGGGGGCATGACCAACAGCCCAGCATCAGCCGAGACCACCCGTGCGCTGTTCCCCTGGCTCCGGCAGTGCCCGCACCTGCCGCCCGCCGAGTACGCCGAGCTGCGCGCCACGGAGCCGATCACGAAGATCCGCCTGGCGACCGGCATGAGCGCCTGGGTGGTGACCCGGCACGACCACATGCGCAGCCTCCTGACCGATCGGCGCGCGAGCTCCAACCGCGCCGACCCGGGCTTCCCCTACTTCTTCCCCGTCCCGCAGGAGTTCCGCGACAACGCCGGGTTCCTGGGGATGGACCCGCCCGACCACACCGTGCACCGCACCATGATCGCCAGCGCGTTCACCACCCGGCGGGTGCGCTCGATGCGCCCGCAGGTGCAGCGGAAGGTGGACGAGTGCGTCGACGCCATGCTCGCCGGGGACCGTCCCGTCGATCTGATGAAGGCCCTGGCGCTGCCGGTGCCGACCTTCGTGATCGGCAACCTGCTCGGCATGCCGGAAGCCGACCACGGCATCTTCCGCGCCGCCACCGAGGGGATGCTCGACGGCACGAGCACGGCCGAGCAGCGCAGAGCCGGGCTCGACCGGCTCAACGCCTACTTCCTGCGGCTGATCGAGGACAAGGAGCGGGAACCGGGCGACGACCTGATCAGCGAGCTGGTGCCGAAGTACCGGGCGGCCGGCCTGTACGACCGCCTGCCCGACCTGGCCAGGCTGCTGCTCAACGGCGGCCACGAGAGCAGCGCCAACATGATCGCGGTCGGCACGCTGGTGCTGCTCGAGCGCCCCGGCCAGCTCGCCGAACTGCGGCGCGACCCGTCGCTGGCCACCAACGCGGCCGAGGAGCTGCTGCGCTACCTGACCGTCGCCGACCTGGCCACGCCGCGGGTGGCGATCGACGACATCGAGATCGGCGGAGTTCTGATCCGCAAGGGTGAGGGCATCATCATGCTCGGCGGCGCCGCCAACCGCGATCCCGAGGTGTTCGACCAGCCGGACGAGCTCGACCTGCGGCGCCCCAACGCCGACCGGCACCTCGCCTTCGGCCACGGCGTCCACCTGTGCATCGGCGCGAACCTCACCAGGCTGGAGCTCGACGTCGTCTACGGGACCCTGTTCCGCAGGATTCCCACACTGCGGCTGGCCGTGCCGTCCGAGGAGCTCTCCTTCCGCGACGGCGGGCTCGCGTACGGCGTGCGGGAGCTGCCCGTCACCTGGTGAGCCCACCCATCGAAGCCCAGCGCCCCGCCTATCCCGGAGGTCGAGCTCACACCATGCGCACGAGCGAAGATCCGTCGGCGGCCCTCGGCGACTTCCACCGGCAGCGACCGGTGTGGTCGGCGGCGCCTGCCACGGACGGCGTCGAACACGCGGAGATCGAGGTCCCGCTCGACTACTCCAGCCCGCACGGCCCGCGCCTGACGATCGCGCTCAGCCGCAGGCGGGCACCGGACCCGCGGCGGCGGCGCGGCGTGCTCCTGGCGGTCAACGGCGGGCCCGGCGGCTATTTCGGCCTCGGCCGCCGGTTCCCCGCGGCCCTGGCGCACACCCCGCTGAGCCGGCGCTACGACCTGATCGGCTTCGACCCGCGCGGCACGGGCGACTCGACGCCGCTGCGGGCCGAGATCACCGACACGAAAGCCCCCTTCGACTCACGGCCGCCCGACGCCGACTTCCTCGCCATCGCCGAGGACTTCCGCGCCCGCGAGGACGGCAACCGGCGGGCGGGCGGGGAGCTGCGCCCGCACTTCAGCACCCGCAACGTCGCCAGGGACATGGAGACGATCAGGGAGGTGCTCGGCGAGAGCACGATCAACTACCTCGGCTACACCTACGGCACCTATCTCGGCGCGGTGTACGGCAGTATGTTCGGCTCCCGGCTCGACCGCAGCGTGCTCGACTCCTGCGTGCACCCGGACTGGTCCTGGCGCGAACAGCTCATGGCGCAGGGGCCGGCCAACCGGGCCAACCTCGAAGCGTGGGCCGGCTGGGTGGCCGGACGCGACCGCGCCTTCGGCCTCGGCACGACCGGGGAGCGGGTGCTGGCCGCCGTCGAGGAGGCCGTGGACCGGCTCGCCGCCCAGCCTGCGGGCATCCCCCTCCGATCCCTGTTCGACGGAGCGCTCGGCAACCGGTCGGCCGACCGGGCCCGGTGGGAGGAACTCGGCCGCATGGTCGCCGGCATCCGGGCCGAGGGCCTGCCCGCGGCAGCGCGCTGGCTGGCCGCGGAGAAGGTCTGGCCGCCGGCCGAGACCGAGGGGCCGACGCGGTGCGGGGTGCTCGACGCCGTGACGCTGGAGAAGGACTGGCCCACCGACCTCGAGGTCTACTTCGACGACATGCGCCGATACCGCGAGCAGTACCCGTACGGGTACGGGGTGCTGCGGGCCCAGCCGTGGGTCGGTGCCTTCCGCTCGTTCACGCCGCCGGAGAAACCGGCCGAGCTGACCCGGGCCGGGTTCCCCCCGGGCCTGGTCGTGGTGGCGGACGGCGACCCGATCGACCACCCGTCCGGCGGGGCGGCCATGGCCAGGCTGCTCGGCCACCGGCTGGTCACCGTACGGGACTCGGGCCAGCACGAGATCTACGCCTTCTGCGGCAATCCCGCCGTCAACGCCCTGGTCAACGACTACCTGCTCGACGGCGTCCTGCCCGCGGCCGACGTGGTCTGTCCCGGCACCGTGCCCCGCCCGGACGTCCCCGCCGACCCGACCGCATGACGCCGATTCGCAGCCGAGCCCGACAAGAGGAAGTGGACATGTTACGCACACTCGTCATCGGCGGTGGTATCGCCGGCCCGGTCACCGCCATGGCCCTGCAGAAAGCGGGCTTCAAGCCGACCCTCTACGAGGCGTTCGACCGCACCGCGGAGGGCGTCGGCGCCTTCATGAACATCGGCGCGAACGGCCTGGACGCGCTCGACTGCCTCGACCTGGCCGACATCGTCCGCAAGAACGGCTTCGACACCCCGGTGATGGCGTTCTACGGGCACACCGGCCGCCGCCTCACCGGCGACATCCCGACGAACCGCCTGTCCCGCAACGGCACCACCATCCACACGCTGCAACGCTCCGACCTCTACATCACACTTCGCGACGAAGCAGTCAAACGCGGCATCCCCATCGAGTACGGCAAGCGGCTCGTGGACGCCACCAACGAGGGCGACAAGGTCGTCGCGGTCTTCGAGGACGGGCAGCAGGTCGAGGGCGACCTGCTCGTCGGCGCCGACGGCCTGCACTCCCAGGTGCGCAAGGTCATCGACCCCGCGGCGCCCGGCCCCCGCTACCTCGGCGTGCTCAACGCCTTCGGCTACCTGCGCGGCTACCCGACCGGCGAGGCCCCGGGCGCGATCCGCATGTTCTTCGGCAGGAAGTGCTTCTTCATGTACACCGAGGACCACGCGAGCAACATCGTGTGGTACGCGAACCCGCCGCGGCCGACGGAGCCCGGCGCGGCGGATCTGCGCGACCCGGCCTGGCGCGACGAGCTGCTGCGGCTGTTCGAGGGGGACCGCATGCCGGCCGCCGACATCATCAGGGCCACCACCGACATGGCCCCGCTCTTCCCCAACCGCGACCTGCCGACGGTCAGGCGCTGGCACCGGGGCCGCATGATCATCATCGGTGACGCCGCGCACGCGGTCTCCCCCACCGTCGGCTCCGGAGCGTCCATCGCCATGGAGGACGGCGTCGTCCTGGCCAAGTGCCTGCGCGACGCTCCGACGATCGCCGCCGGGTTCGCCGCGTACGAGGCGGTGCGCCGCGACCGCGTCGAGGCCGTCGTGGCGCAGGGCAAGTACAACATCGAGGGCAACATGCGCGGCCCGGTCGGCCGTACGGTCCGCAACTTCTTCCTCGCCAGGGCCTTCAGGAAGCCGCCCGGCAAGGTCAAGGACCCGACCTGGATGCAGAAGCACCACATCGACTGGGACGCCAAGGAAACCCGGTACACGGTTTGAGGAGAGGGGGTTTGCCGAGGTGTACGGTGCCGAGTTCTCGAAGATCTACGACCTGATCTACTCCGGCCGGGGGAAGGACTACCTGGCGGAGTCCACCGAGGTGGCCGACGTCGTCCGAGCCCGCCACGCGTCCGCGTCGTCGCTGCTCGACGTCGCCTGCGGAACGGGCGCGCACCTGGCGTACTTCAAGGACTGGTTCGAGGTGGCCGGGCTGGACGCCTCCGAGCACATGGTCCGCCAGGCCGGGGAGAACCTGCCCGGTGTCCCCGTGCGCGAGGGCGACATGCGCGACTTCGACCTGGGCCGCGCCTTCGACGCGATCGTCTGCATGTTCAGCTCCATCGGATACCTGCGCTCGCCGGAGGAACTGGACCGGACGCTGGCGTGCATGGCGCGTCACCTGAACCCGGGCGGCGTCATCGTCATCGAGCCCTGGCACACCCCCGGCACCTTCATCCCCGGCTACATCGCGCACGACCTGGTCAAGGGAGACGACCAGGTCGTCGTACGGCTGTCGCACTCGCAGCGGGCCGGCGACCGGGTGCCGATCAACGTGCACTACCTCGTCGGCGACAGGGCCACGGGAGTCCGGCACTTCACCGATGTCCATGAGATGAACCTGTTCACCAGGCGGCAGTACGAGACGGCGTTCGAGCGGGCCGGCTGCCAGGTCGAGTACATCGAGAGCGGCCGGTTCGCCTGTGGCCTGTTCGCCGGCGTCCTGAAGTGAGTCAGTGAGGGGACGACGACGTGATCTATGACGATGTCGCATCGTGGGAGGACGCGGCCCAGGTGAGCGAGCCGCTGCTCAAGCTCTACGCCCGCCGTCCCGCGGAATGGCTGGAACCGCCGCGGCAGTGGGTGCTGCCCGCGGCGCTGCCGTGGACGCGGGTGCTGGCCCAGGCGATGAACGTCCGCGTGCTGCTCACCGGGATCCGGGTGTGGACGGAGTCGTTCACCGTGGACGTGGAGGTCTTCGCACGCCAGGCCCCGCCGCGCACGCCGGATTGGCTCGCCCCCTTCGGCAAGGAGGCGCCGCGCCAGGCCGGGGCCGGCGGGTTGCGGGTGGAGGCCTGGTTCGCCGACGGCCGGCGCGCCGTCCGGCGGGGTTCGAGGCCCTGGCTGAACCGCCGGCCGGAGGACGAGAAGCCGCCGGACGGCCCCGTCCTGCTCGCCGGCCGCGGCGAGGGCGGGCCCTTCCACTACCGGCAGAGTGCGCACATCTGGCCGCTGCCGCCGTCCGGTCCCGTGGTGCTGGCGATCGCCTGGCGGGACCAGGGCATCACGTCCGCCCGCGCCGACCTGAGCGGCCTCGAGATCAGGGCCGCCGCCGAGCGCGCCGTGGAGATCTGGCCCGGCCTGCCCGAGGCCCCGAACGGCCTGCCGGGAACCGCGCAGAAGGGGCGCGATGACTGAGTCGCCGCCTCCCCGCACGACCGCGGCCAAACTGGCCGAGCTGCTCCGCTCCCAGCACGAGGCGCGCCGAACCGACACGCGAGCCGTCGAGAAGCAGCGGGCCCGGGGGAAGCTGACCGCGCGGGAACGCGTCGACCTGCTGCTGGACCCCGGCTCGTTCGCCGAGCTCGACGAGCTGGTCCGGCATCGCGTCACCCACCTGGGCATGAACGGCCACCGCCCGCTCGGCGACGGCGTCGTCACCGGCCACGGAACGATGGACGGGCGCCCGATCTGCGTGTTCAGCCAGGACTTCACGGTGTACGGCGGCGCGCTCGGCGAGGCGTTCGGCCAGAAGGTGCTCAAGGTCATGGACCTGGCGATGAAGATCGGATGCCCGATCGTCGGCATCAACGACGGCGCGGGCGGCCGCATCCAGGAGGGCGTCGCGGCGCAGGCGCTCTACGGCGAGATCTTCTACCGCAACGTCAGCGCCTCCGGCATCGTGCCGCAGATCTCCCTGATCATGGGCCCGTGCGCGGGCGGCGCCGTCTACTCGCCGGCCATCACCGACTTCACCGTGATGGTGGCCGGGACCTCGCACATGTTCATCACCGGACCGGACGTGATCAAGGCGACGACCGGCGAAGAGGTGGCGCTCGAACAGCTGGGCGGCGCGCACACGCACAACTCCAGGTCGGGTAACGCCCACTACGCCGCCGCCGGCGAGGAGGACGCCCTCGACTACGTCAAGAACCTGCTGTCCTTCCTGCCGTCGAACAACCTGGACGAGCCGCCCGCCTACGCCTGGCAGCCCGGCGCGGCCGGCACCGGGCCGCAGGACGGCGACCTGGCCCTGGACCGGCTGATCCCGGACTCGCCCAACGCGCCGTACGACATGCGGGTGGTGATCGATCGGATCCTGGACGAGGGCCACTTCCTTGAGGTGCAACCGCTTTTCGCCCCGAACATCCTGGTCGGCTTCGGGCGGGTGGAGGGCCGCAGTGTGGGGATCGTGGCCAACCAGCCCAGCCGGTCCGCCGGCTGCCTCGACATCGACGCCAGTGAGAAGGCGGCGCGTTTCGTGCGCACCTGTGACGCCTTCAACATCCCGGTGGTGACCCTGGTCGACGCGCCCGGCTTCCTGCCCGGCGCCGACCAGGAGTGGAACGGCATCATCCGGCGCGGCGCCAAGCTCATCTACGCCTACGCCGAGGCCACCGTCCCCCTGGTGACCGTGGTCATCCGCAAGGCGTACGGCGGCGCCTACGTCGTCATGGGCTCCAAGCACCTGCACGCGGACGTCAACCTGGCCTGGCCCACCGCGCGGGTCGCGATGATGGGCGCGAAAGGCGCGGTCGAGGTCCTGCACCGCCGCGAGATCGCCGGGAGCGACGACCCGGACGGGCTCCGGCTCCGGCTGGCCGCCGAGTACGAGGACACGCTGGAGAACCCGCATCTGGCCGCGGAACGCGGCTACGTCGACGCGGTCATCCGGCCGGCCACCACGCGTCGCCATGTCGCGTCGGCGCTGCGCGCACTGCGCGGCAAGCGCACGACGCCGCCACCCAGGAAGCACGGCAACATCCCCCTGTGACCCGCCCGTGATCTGCACTATCCGCATATGCGAGAAAAGTCAAATTGGCGCCATAATTTAAATATCAAACAACGAAGCATTGAAGCTTATCGCCTTCTTGAAGGTCCTCAACCGCTTGCAACTCTTCCCCGTCCAGCGTGGCCGGGCGGATATTGAGGCTCTCGATCAGCGGATACGGCTCCGACCGATATATCCGTTCACCGATGGGGCTGATCCACCACCGTGGACGGGATCTCTTCATGGCGATCTCGCCGTCCGCCGGGCCCGGCGCCGTGAGCGCCGAGGAGATCCCGCAGGACAGGGCCATCGCCGCCCTTCAGAACCACCTGGTCGGCCGAAGACGAGAAAATCTCACCAATCGGCTGTCTGGTGAGACAGAAAGGCCTAACTCCACCAGTCCGATCAAAGATCTGACAGACCGGTAGACTGCACTCATCACCTCCTGTGACAAGATATTTACGTCAATGCGGTGAATGAAGTTTGACTCGCCTTGTCGTCCCGTGTTAAGCATCTTAGGTAAGTGACGGCAGAGTATCTACTCGAGCATCGGTTCGGGAGTGTTGTGGATTTCCGCGTACTAGGCCCGATGGAGATAATCGAGCGGGGCCGTAATATCGCGCCGACCGCCGCCAAGCCTCGACAGGTCATCTCGCTGCTCCTGTTTCGCCGCAACACCATGGTGCAGACGTCCGAGCTCATCGACGAATTATGGGAGGGCGGTCCTCCGGCGAGCGCGATGACGACGCTGCAGACCTATATCTACAAGCTCCGGAAGATCCTGATGGAGCACGGCGGAGAGACGATACTGCGGACGCAGCCGTGCGGGTACATGCTCACCATCCCCAACTCCTCCATCGACCTGCACGTGTTCGAGCAGAGCGCCCAGGCTGGAAAGGCGCTCATGGAGGGGGGTGACGCCCCTCGTGCCGCCGAGGTGCTGAGACGGGCGCTGGGCATGTGGCGCGGGGCCGCGCTCGTGGACGTGGTCCAAGGGGAGCTGCTGTCGTCGTACGTGACGCGGCTCGAAGAGCTGCGGTTTCGCGCCCTGGAGCTGCGGATCGAGGCCGACCTGCGGCTCGGCGGCCACCGCGAGCTGATCAGCGAGCTGAAGTCGCTGGTGCTGACCCACACGCTCAACGAACACCTGCACGCCTCCCTGATGATCGCCCTCTACCGCTCGGGGCGGCGGCACGAGGCGCTGGAGACCTACCGGGTCCTGCGCGGCAACATGATCGAGGACCTCGGGCTGGAGCCGGGGCCGGAGGTCAAGCAGGTGCACCAGGCGCTGCTGGCCGACTCCCCGACCGGTCCGCCCTTCGAACCCGGGCCCCAGCAGAAGGCCGTCGAGCTCATCCACCACGGCGGCTCGGCCACCGCCCTGTCCATCCCGTCCCAGATGCTCCCGGCTCGCCTGACGGACGCCGCCGTCGTGCTCGAACCGGTCCCCGCCGAGCTCCCGCCGCTCGACCCCGCTCCCCCGGCGGCGCAGGCCACGCTCACCGAACCCGTCATCCCGCCCGCCCAGTTGCCTCCCGACCTGGCGGACTTCACCGGGCGCGAAAAGCTCATGGACGAGATCGCCGCGGGCCTCCTGGCGGAGGACGAGATCGCCGCCGACCGTACCGCCACCGGCCTCGTCGCGATCACCGGCATGCCGGGGGTGGGCAAGACCGCGTTCGCCGTCCACCTGGCCCACCGGCTGCGCGGCGGGTTCCCCGACGGCCAGCTCTACACGGAGTTGCACGGGGCGAGCAGCGCCGGCCAGAGCGTCTCCGAGACGCTGCACGGCTTCCTGCGCGCGCTGGGCGTCCCCGACACCTACATCCCCGACGCGCTGGAAGAGCGCGGCAAGATGCTCCGCTCCATCACCACCGACAAGCGACTGCTGGTGGTCATCGACGACGCCGGATCCCAGGCCGACGTGTCGCCGCTGCTGCCCGGCGGCTCGCAGTGCGCGGTGATCGTCACCAGCCGCAGGTGGCTGTTCGAGCTGGGCGGCCGATGGGACATCAACCTGCGCGTGCTCGACGAGGAGGAAGCCGTCGAGCTGCTCGCCCGCATGATCGGGCCGGATCGGGTGGCCCGCGAGCCCGTGGCCGCGTCCCGGCTCGTGGAACTGGCCGGCCGGCTGCCCCTGGCGCTGCGCTGCCTCGGCGGGCGCCTCACCACGATGCCGGGGCTCCCGATCGCCAAGATGGCCGAGCAACTGGCGCGCTCGTCCCGGCGGCTCGACCTGCTGCGCATCGGGCGGCTCAACGTGCACTCCACGTTCGACTCCGCGTACGAGGGGCTCGGCGAGGTGGAGCAGCGCGTCTTCAGGCTGCTCAGCGCGCTGCCGGTGACCGAGTTCACCGCCTCGGCCACGGCCGACCTGCTCGGTCTGGAGGAGCCGGAGGCGCAGCATGTGCTGGAACAGCTCGGGAACCACCACCTGATCACGATGTGCTGGGCGGACGGCGAGGTCCGCTACGCCTTCCCCGAGCTGACCCGCGCCTACGCCTGGGAGCGGCTGACCTCGGCGCTGGATTCCCGGCGCGAGCCCCCGTCCGATGACCCGGCGCGCACCGGACCGAGGGGTCACGGGACGCCGCCGGACGGGACGGCCGTGCCCGCGGACGGGATGCCGGCGGTGGCCGAGCCCTGGACCAGGCGGATCGGCTTGAACGGCGAGAGCGAGGTCCTGACCAGAACGGCCAGGTCGGCCGCGGCACGCATCAGATGATCGCGTAGCGACTATCCGAGCGCGGCGCGCGGGCCTACGGCCTGCGGCCGGCCGGAGCGCCACCACTCCGAGTTGTCCCGGTACCAGCGGACGGTCTCGGCCAGGCCCCGCTCGAAAGGGCGCAGCGGCCGGTAGCCGAGTTCCTCACGGATCCTCGTGTCGTCCATGGCGTAGCGCCGGTCGTGCCCCTTGCGATCTTCGACGGGCGTCACCCGGTCCCAGCCGGCCCCGCACAGCTTCAGGAGCATCTCAGTCAGCCGCCGGTTGGTCAGCGCGGCCGTCCCGCCGATGTTGTAGACGGCCCCCGGGCGGCCGGACTCCAGGACGAGCTGGACCGCGCGGCAGTGGTCATCGACGTGCACCCATTCCCGGACGTTGAGCCCGTCGCCGTACAGCGGCACGTCCCTGCCCTCCAGCAGGTTGGTGACGAAGAGCGGGATGACCTTCTCCGGGAACTGGTAGGGCCCGTAGTTGTTGGAACACCGAGTGATCGTGGTGTGCAGTCCGTGCGTCTGGTGGAAGGCCCGGACGAGCAGGTCCCCGGCGGCCTTGGAGGCGGCGTAGGGCGAGTTCGGCAGCAGGGCGGACTCCTCGGTCCAGGTTCCCTCGTCGATGGAGCCGTACACCTCGTCCGTGGAGATGTGGACGAACCGCTGCACGCCGGCGCGCAGACAGCTGTCCAGGAGGGCCTGCGTGCCCACCACATTGGTGGTGACGAAAGGATCGGAGAACTCCACCGACCGGTCCACGTGCGACTCGGCGGCGAAGTGCACCACCGCGTCGTGCCCCGGCAGCACGCCCGCCAGCAGTTCGCGGTCGCACACGTCCCCGTGCACGAACGTCAACCGGGGGTGATCGGCGGGGACGTTGCCGACGCTGCCGGCGTAGGTCAGCTTGTCGAGGACCGTGATCTCCGCGTTCTCGTAGCCGCGATATCCGCCGCCGAGCATGGTGCGGACATAGTGCGAGCCGATGAAGCCGGCGCCGCCGGTGACGAGTAATCTCATGAGGCCGCACACTAGCCCGGGCGTTCCGCGCGGCGGCAGCAAGCTCGGTCGCATGCCGGTCGACGGCTTTCCTGAATTCTTCGAGCCGCCCTCGATCGCCCCCTACGTACGCTATCCGCCGGCTGACTCATGGCGAAAGCCGGAAGATCCGGAGGGCGGACGATGGTGACGCACGCGGTGGACCAACAACGACAGCGGACCCCCGGCCCCGCACCCTTCGACCCGGCACTGAGGTTGTCGCGGCTGCTCGACCCCGGCTCCGCGCAGCCGCTGGGCGACTACGACGGCGGCGGCGTGTACGCCGCGCGCGGGCTCGTCGACGGCGCCAGGGCGGTCGCCTTCTGCACCGACGCCACCCTCATGGGGGGCGCCATCGGCGCCGCCGACTGCCTGCGCATCGTCGACGCCATCGACCTGGCGATGAGAGAGCGCTGCCCGGTGATCGGGGTCTGGCACTGCGGCGGCGCGCGGCTGACCGAGGGCGTCGGCTCGCTGGACGGCGTCGGCCAGGTGTTCGCCGCGATGGTCCGCGCCTCCGGCCGGGTGCCGCAGATCTCGGTCGTGGTCGGCCCCGCGGCCGGCGGCGCCGCCTACGGTCCCGCGCTGACCGACCTGGTGATCATGGCCCCGGAAGGGCGCGTCTTCGTCACCGGGCCGGAAGTGATCCGCGCGGTCACCGGTGAGCAGATCGACATGGTGGGGCTGGGCGGCGCCGAGGCGCACGGCCGCCGGTCCGGCGTGGTCCACGTGCTGGCCGACTCCGAGGCCGACGCGTACACGCGGGCCCGGCGCATCACCGGCGTGTTCACCCGGCCCGGCCGCTTCGATCCCGCCGCCGTGGCCGACGACGGAGACGGCCTCAGGAAGCTGCTGCCGGAACGGGACCGCCGCGCCTACGACATCAAGCCGCTGCTGCGCCGCCTCCTCGACGCTGGCCGGGACGGCGCCGAGACCTTCGACGAACTCCAGGCCGGGTGGGCGCCCAACATCGTCATCGGGTTCGGCCGGCTGGGCGGGCACCACGTCGGCGTGGTCGCGAACAACCCGCTGCGCAAGGGCGGCTGCCTGGACTCGCTCGCCTCGGAGAAGGCGGCCAGGTTCGTCCGGCTGTGCGACGCGTTCGGGATCCCGCTGCTGGTCGTCGTGGACGTCCCCGGCTACCTGCCCGGCGTCGGGCAGGAGTGGGACGGCGTGGTGCGGCGCGGGGCGAAGCTGCTGCACGCGTTCGCCGAGGCGGTCGTCGCGCGGGTCACCCTCATGCTGCGCAAATCCTACGGCGGCGCGTACGTCGCGATGAACTCCCGCGCGCTCGGCGCGACGGCGGTGTACGCCTGGCCGGGGGTGAAGGCCGCGGTGATGGGCGCCGACGCCGCGGTGGGCATCCTGCACCGCAAGAAGCTCGCCGCCGTGCGGGAGGAGGACAGGGCGGCGCTGCGCACCGCCCTCGCCGACGAGTACGAGCGAGGCGACGACGGGCTCGGCCGCGCCCTCACGATCGGCGTCGTCGACGAGATCATCGATCCGGCCCTGACCAGGCGCACGCTGGTGGAGGCGTTCGCGGCGGCCCCCGTGCGGCGGGGCGCGCACGGCAACATCCCCCTGTGAACACCCCCGAAGCAGAACCGAGCCCGCCGGACGCGTCCGGCGGGCTCGGCAGAGCCGCGGCGAGGCGGCTCAGAGGATGTGCACCTTCGGCGTGTAGAGGATCCAGCGGCCCCCTGCCTCGCGGAAGGCCTGCTCCTTGGCCATGATCTCCTCCGCGTGGTTCCACGCGAACAGCAGCGCGTAGTCCGGAAACGGCTCGGCGAGCGCCTCGGCGGGCAGTACCGGGATGTGCGAGCCCGGCATCAGCTTGCCGTGCTTGGCGGGCGTGGTGTCGCAGACGTACGGGATGAGGCCGGGGCCGATGCCGCAGTAGTTCGTCACGGTCGCGCTCTTGGCGGTCGCGCCGTACCCGACGACCCGCTTGCCCTCCGCCCGCAGGTCCTCCAGCAGGCGCGTGAGGTCCTGGCGGATGTTGCGCACGGCGGCGGCGAAGCGCTCGAGCGTCGCCGGAGCGGCCAGGTCGAGGACGCGCTCGGCGGCGGTGAGCTCGGCGACCCGCGCGCTCGGCCGGCGCCGGCCCTTCCTGGCCAGCGTGTAGCGGATCTCACCGCCGTGCACGGGCAGGCGCTCGGCGTCGACCAGCTCGAACCCCATGCGCTCGGCCATCGCCTGGACCGAGCGGAGGGTGAAGAAGTAGAAGTGCTCGTCGTAGATCTGGTCGAAGCTGTTGCGCTCGATGATGTCGCCGAAGGACGGATCCTCGAAGATGAACACCCCGTCCGGTTTGAGCAGCAGGTCCACGCCGCGGAAGACGGAGTCGAGGTACGGGATGTGGCAGATGGTGTTGGCGGCGTAGATCACGTCCGCCGGTCCCTCGTCGGCCAGTACGGCCTCGGCCAGCGACTCCTCGAAGAAGTCCGTCAGCACCCGCACGCCGTCGGCCATGGCCAGCCTGGTCACGCCCCCGGACGGATCGACGCCCAGGTGGCGGATGCCGGCCTTGCTGATCTGCCTGAGCATGACGCCGTCGTTGCAGCCGATCTCGACGATGAACGGGTCCCGGCCGGACAGCTCGGTGTCGATGAGGTGCTTCGCCAGTTGCTCGAAGTGCTGGCGCATGGTCGCCGACCCCGACGAGTGGTACGGGTAGTCCTCGTGGAACATGCGATCGCGGGGGACCTCCTCGGTGAGCTGGACCATGGTGCACGACTCGCACGCCCCGACGGTCAGCTGGTAGAAGAACTCCTCGTCGATGTCGTCCGGCGTGAGGAACGCGTCCGACAGCGGCTGGCGCCCGAAGTCGAAGAACTCGGCCAACCGGCCGCCACACACGCGACAAGCGAGATTCCCTTGGCTCATGGAAGGTCCTCCAATGAAACGGATCCTGCGGTGGGCTACTCGTCGATCAGGGCGACCGCTCGGGTCCAGCCCGCGCCGGCCCCGGCGATCTTCACCGGAAAGCAGGCGACGCGGAACCCGTGGTCGCTCGGGAGGGCCTCCAGGTTGCTGAGCCGCTCGATCTGGCAGTACTCCCGCTCGCGCCCGGCGAAGTGCGCCGGCCACAGCGCGGAACGGTCGCCGGTCGCGCGGTAGGTGGAGATGATGTGGCCGAAGGGGGCGTCGAGGCTGAACGCGTCGGTGCCGATCACCCGGACGCCCAGGTCGAGCAGCAGGTGCACGGCCGGGCCGTCCAGCCCGGTGAAGTCGGTGAAGTACCGCTGCTGCCCGGCCCAGTGCGCGGCGCCGGTGTTCAGCAGCACGATGTCCATCGGCGCCGGCTCGTAGCCGATGCGGTCGAACTCCTTGCGCAGGTCGTCCGCTCCCGCCGTCCCGGTGCCGATGTGCCGCAGGTCCAGCACCACACCCGGGTTGTAGAACCACTCCAGCGGCATCTCGTGGATGTGCCTGGGCGGGCCGTCGCGGTAGGCGGCGCGGGTCCCGTAGTGCGACGGCGCGTCCACGTGGGTGCCGGTGTGCGTGGTCAGCGTGATCCTGTCCAGTGACAGGAACTCCCCGTCCGGCAGTTCGTCGGCCGAGAAGTCCATGCCGAAGTGGGTGCGCATCTCCTCGCACATGTGCAGGGCGCCCTCGCGCGGCGTCAGGATCTCGTGGTTGAGGGGATCGGGTTCCCACGAGGACGCGTCAACCGGCGAGGACAGGTCGATGATCCGCACATGCACCTCCGAGTGTCACGCGGCGTCCGTGCCGCGACCGCCTCCGCGCGGCCGGCGACGATGGACTGAACCCTTCCGTCCCCGCCTAGAACAGTGCTCAACAGGTGTTGGACGACCCCGCCTCACCGGCCTCTCCAGCGAGGCTCGACCTCGCCGCTCCACGATCGGCGGCGACGGCCCGGTGCCGATCGGTCCGTCCAGCGGGCCGATCGGCACCGCGAGGAGGAGAGCGACGCTCATGCAGGCACGTGCACTGTCCATTGAGGGCGCGGTCGAGTTCACCCCGACGGTCTTTGCCGACGATCGGGGCATGTTCGTGTCGCCGCTCGAGCGGGCGGCGTTCGAGGAGGCCGTCGGGCACGGCCTGTTCCCGGTGGCCCAGACCAGTCACAGCAGGTCGCGGCGGGGCGTGGTGCGGGGCGTCCATTTCACGCTGCTGCCGCCGGGCACCGCCAAGTACGTCACCTGTACCCGGGGCAGGGCGCTGGACATGGTGGTGGACATCAGGCTGGGGTCGCCGACCTTCGGCCGGTGCGAGGCCGTCGTCCTGGACGAGGAGCGCCCGCGGGCGATCTACCTGCCGGTGGGGGTCGGCCACGCGTTCGCCGCGCTGGAGGACGACACGGTGATGACGTACCTGCTGTCGGAGAGCTACGTCGCGGAGAACGAGCGGGCCCTGTCCGTCACGGACCCGGCGCTGGCGCTGCCGCTGCCCGCCGGCCTGGAGCCGATCCTTTCGGAGCGGGACGTCAAGGCGCCCACGCTGGAGGAGGCCAGGGTCACCGGCCTGCTGCCCGAGTACGCGGCCTGCCTTCAGCGGGAGCGGGAGCTGTGCCCGCCGCCGGGCGCCGGCCGTCCGGGAGGCGCCTGATGAACGGCCACGCGGCCTTCTCCGAGGTCCGTACGGCGTCGCGGATCGCCAGGTCGGTCGCGGCCACGGACACGGCGCTCTCGCGGTGGGCGGACGCCCGGCACTGGTTCGAGGAGCTCGGGCACCGCTACCGGGCCCGGGTGGAGAGGATCCCGCTCGACGCGCTGAACGGCTGGCGTACCAGGCCGGAGACCGGCGACATCGCGCACCGCAGCGGCCGGTTCTTCAGCGTCGAAGGGCTGGACGTGCACATGCCGGCGAGCCCGGTCGCCCGGTGGAGCCAGCCGATACTCAACCAGCCGGAGATCGGGATCCTGGGCATCCTGGTCAAGGAGTTCGACGGCGTGCCGCACTGCCTGATGCAGGCGAAGTTCGAGCCGGGCAACCTGAACGGCCTCCAGCTCTCCCCCACCGTGCAGGCCACCCGCAGCAACTACACCGGCGTGCATCGCGGGCGGCCGGTCCCCTACCTGGAGTACTTCGCCGACACCTCGTCGCACCGGGTGCTGGCCGACGTGCGGCAGTCCGAGCACGGCTCGTGGTTCGACCGCAAGCGCAACCGCAACATGGTGGTCGAGGTCGCCGGTGAGGTGGAGGTGCTCGACGGGTTCCGCTGGCTGACCCTGGGCCAGTTGCACCGGCTGCTCGCCGTCGACCACGTGGTCCACGGCGACACGCGCACGGTGCTCTCCTGCCTGCCGTTCGCCGGTCCCGGCCTGGACACCGCGCTGCCTCCCGGCGGGGACGTGTTCCGGGCCGGGCTGCTGCGTTCGTGCGCCGGAGACGGCGGCCTGCACGGCATGGACGACATCCTGCGCTGGATCACCGAGGCGCGCACCCGTACCGAGGTCAGCGCCCGGCAGATCCCGCTCCACCAGGTGCGCGGCTGGCGGCGGACGGCGGAGGCGATCAGCCATGAGAGCGGCCGGTACTTCGGCGTCATCGGCGTGGATGTGAGCGCGGAGGGCCGGGAGGTCGCCCAGTGGTCCCAGCCGTTGATCGAGCCGTACGGGACCGGCGTGGTCGCGTTCCTGGTCAGCGAGATCGAGGGGGTCCTGCACGTGCTGATGCACGCCAGGGCGGAGCCCGGGTTCGTGGACACCGTCGAGCTGGCGCCGACCCTCCAGTGCGTGCCGCGCAACTACGAGCACCTGCCCGCCGCCGCCCGGCCCGCGTTCATGGACGAGGTGCTGCGGGCCCGGCCCGACCAGATCAGGTTCGACGCCGAGCTGTCGGAGGAGGGCGGGCGCTTCTACCACGCGCGCATCCGCCACATGATCATCGAGGCCGATTCGGACCTGGGCGCCGGCCGCCCCGATTTCCGCTGGATGACCCTGCACCAGCTCGTCGACCTGCTCAGGCACAGCCACTACCTGGACATTCAGGCCCGAAGCCTGATCGCCTGCCTGCACAGCCTATCCGGAGGGGCTCAGTCATGAAAGGGATCATTCTCGCGGGGGGCAGGGGCAGCCGCCTGTACCCGACGACGCTGGCGGTCTCCAAGCAGCTGCTTCCGGTCGGCGACAAACCGATGATCTACTACCCGCTGTCGGTGCTGATGCTCGCCGGCATCACGGACATCCTGATCATCTCCACCCCGGACGACCTCCAGCAGTTCCAGCGGCTGCTCGGCGACGGTTCGCAGCTCGGCCTGAACCTCGGGTACGCCCTGCAGCCGGAGCCGAGGGGCCTGGCGGAGGCGTTCGTCATCGGCGCCGACCACATCGGCGGCGACAACGTCACGCTGGTGCTCGGCGACAACATCTTCCACGGTCAGCACTTCTACGACGTGCTGCGGGCGAACCTCACCGACCTGCGCGGCTGCGTACTGTTCGGCTACGGCGTCACCGACCCGGGGCGCTACGGGGTAGGCGAGACCGACGACGCGGGGAAGCTGGTGTCGATCGAGGAGAAGCCCCGCAAGCCGCGCTCCAACCGGGCCATCACCGGCCTGTACAGCTGCGACGCCGACGTGGTCGACATCGCCAAGAACCTGCGGCCCTCGGCCCGCGGCGAACTGGAGATCACCGACGTCATCCGGGCCTACATGCTCCGCGGCCAGGCCAGGGTCGTCGACCTGGGCCGCGGCTTCGCCTGGCTCGACACCGGGACCCCCGCCTCCCTCCTCCAGGCCAGCCTGTACGTGCGCACGCTGGAGGAGCGGCAGGGGGTGCGCATCGCCTGCGTCGAGGAGGTGGCGCTGCGCATGGGCTTCATCGACGCTCAGTCCTGCTACGACCTCGGCCGGCGGCTCGGCGCGTCCGAGTACGGAAAATACGTCATGGACATCGCGCAGGAACTGGGATGACGGCCGTGCGCCCGGTCCAACCAGGGTCGAGCTGTCCTCCAGCGGCTCCGCCTACGGTCCCGGCATGAAGATATTGGTGACGACGGGGCCCGCCCACCCTCTGTACTACCCGATCGTGCCACTGGCTTGGGCGCTGCGCGCGGCCGGGCACGACGTCCTGGTCGGGGCTCCGGAGAGCTTCGCCGAGACGGTACGCGGCTCCGGCCTGCCCATGGCGGCGGTCTGCGGCCCGCTACAGATGCCCGAGGCGATGGCGCGCCACCGCGACGGCACACCGATCACGCCGCCGCGCACGGACCACGAGGCGACGGTGGCGGTCGGCCACGGGTTCGGCAGGCTGGCCGCCCGCGCCCTCGAAGGCACCACGGACCTGGTCGAGCGGTGGCAGCCCGACGTCGTCCTGGCCGAGGCCTACTCCTACGCCGCGGCGGCGGCCGTGGCCGCGAAGAACGGCATCGGCTGGGTCAAGCACAGCGTGGGACCCGGCGACCTGGACATCGACACCTGGGTGGCGGAGGAACTCGCCCCCGAGCTCGCGCAGCTGGGCCTGGACCGGCTGCCCAGCCCCGACCTCGTCCTCGACAACTGCCCGCCGCTGCTGGGCGAGGCGTTCCCCGGCGCCCAGCCGATGCGCTACGTCCCGTACGGCGAGCCGGGCCTGGTGCCCGGCTGGGCGCTGCGGCGGGATCGGAATCGGCCGCGCGTCCTGGTCACCCTGGGCTCTGTCCAGCCCATGGCCGGCGGGCTCGGCGCGCTCGGCGAGCTCGTACGATCCGTCTCGTCGCTGGACGTGGAGATCGTCGTGGCGGTGGCGGACGTCCTGGTGCCGAAGCTCGGGCCGCTGCCCGACTCGGTCATCGCGGCCGGATGGCAGTCGCTGACCTCGGTGCTGCCCGGCTGCGACGCCGTCGTGCACCACGGCGGTCCGGGGACCATGATGGCGTGCCTCTGCGAGGGGCTGCCCCAGGTGATCATCCCGGGCATCGGCAAGCCGCTCGACGCGATCGCGCGGCTGGTCGACTTCGGCGCCGCCTGCCAGGTGGCGCCGGACGAGCTGAGCCGGGTGCCCAAGGCCTGCCAGGCCCTGCTCGACGAGCCCGGCTACCGTAGGCAGGCCGCCATCGTGCGCGACCAGATCGCCGCGCAGCCCTCGCCGGCCGAGATCGTGGCCGCGATCGAGCAGGTCGGCGCGAGGCGGAAGCCGGCCTGGTGAGCACGGTGAACGCCCCCCGTGTCGCCGTGCTGGGCGGCACGGGGTGGCTCGGACGGCACGTGTGCGCGGCTTTCGCCCGGCGCGGCCAGGACGTCGTCGTGGTCGCGCGCCGTCCCGCGCCTCATGTCGCGGGCCACTTCTTCGCCGGGCTCGACCTCACCGTCGCCGCACCGGAGACGATCCACGCGCTGCTGCGCTCGCGCGGGGTGAGCGTCGTCGTGAACGCCACCGACGCCGCCAACGCCACGGACGGCTGGGCGCGCACCGAGGAGGAGATGACCGCGGCCAACGTCGGCCTCGTCCGCAACGTCCTGGCCGCGATGCGCGCCCTGCCGTGGCCGTCGCGCGTCGTGCACGTCGGCACGATCCACGAGTACGGCCAGGGCGGGGACGCCGAGCCCGCGTCCGCCTACGTCCGGACGAAGCTCGCCGGATCGCGGGCGGTGCTGGCCGCGGCCCGCTCCGGCGAGGTGGACGGCGTGGTGCTGCGGTGCGCCAACATGACCGGACCGCATCCCTCGCCGGAGACCTTTCCCGGCAAGCTGGTCCGCCTGCTGCTGGCCGCCGTCGCCACAGGCCGCCCGATGGAGGTCGCCGTCTCCGACTCCAGGCGCGACTTCGTGGACGTGCGCGACGTCGCGGGCGCCGTGCTCAGGGCGGCCGACGCGGCGCTCACCGGGCGGGCGCTCGACATCGGCGGCGGCGGCGTCGTGGACATGCGCACGTTCGTCAGAACGTTCGTCACGGCGGCCGGATACCCGCTCGGCATGCTCAGGGAAGAGCACAGGGAAGTGGCGAGCCTGGGCGGCGAGGGCGGGAAAGCCGATATCCGGCCGGCGGCCGAACTCCTCCATTGGAAGCCGCAAATAGGTCTTATCACCTCATTACGGGATATGTGGGAGACGGCGTTCGCCGAATATTCGCGCACCGATGCCCCGGACGAGTCGCGCACAGCGGGCATCCGACTGGAATGAAACGCGTTTCCTTGGTAAACATGTCAGCGGCATGCCGTCAAACGGGGGAAAGGGCATCATGGAAGTCCTGAGCCTGCGCGGGCTCAACAGGGCGCTGCTGGCCCGTCAAATGCTCCTGGAAAGGCGGGAGACATCCGCGCTCAGCGTGGTCGATCATCTCGTCGGCCTGAACGCGCAGGATCCCGACCCGCCGTACATCGGGCTCTGGTCGCGGATCACCGGCTTCGAGACCGATGACCTGACCCGGTTGCTGTACGAGCGGACCGTGGTGCGGGGGTCGCTGTACCGCGGCACCCAGCACATGGTGACCGCGGACGACTACCTGTGGCTGCGCCCGCTGCTGCACCCGATGCTGGTCCGGCTGCAGAAGAACGCCTTCAAGACCACGGACGGGATAGCGCTCGACGAGCTCGTGGGGACCGCGCGCACGCTGCTCGGTCAGGGCGAGCTGACCCGCCCCGAACTCGGCCGGACGCTCGCCGAGCGGTGGCCGGACGGCGATCCCGTCGAGCTGGCCAGGTCGATCCAGTTCCTGACGGCGGTGGTGCACCCGCCGCCCGACGGCACCTGGGCCTGGCGCAGCAAGACGCCCTTCGTCCTGGCCGAGCAGTGGCTCGGCCGCCCGCTGGCCGACGAACCGTCCGCGGCCCGGCTCATCCTGCGCCACCTGGCCGCCTTCGGCCCGGCCACCGTCAGGGACGTCCAGGCGTGGAGCGGCCTGACCCGGCTGCGCGAGGTGATGGAGGAGCTCAGGCCGGGGCTGCGGGTGTTCCGCAACGAGAGCGGCCGCGAGCTGTTCGACCTCCCCGACGCGCCGCGGCCCGGCCCGGACGTCGAGGCGCCCGTCCGCTTCCTGGCCGCGCTCGACAACGTGCTGCTCGGCCACCACGACCGGAGCCGGGTCGTGAACGACGAGCAGCGCAAGCACGTCTTCCTCGAAGCGGCGATGACCGTGGACGGCTTCGTCCGCGGACTCTGGCGGATCAGGCGGGACAAGGGCCGGGCCACGGTGGTCGTCAGGCTCTTCGAGCCGCTGTCCGGCCAGGACAGGGACGCGGTGACCGAGGAGGGTCTGCGCCTGCTGCGCTTCGCGGCCAGGGAGTCCGGCGAGCACGACCTCGTCTTCCAGCCCATCGACGCGCCGTGGCCGGACAAGACGCCGTGGAACTGCTCCTACCGGCCACCGGTCGCATCCTGAACCGCGCCCGCGGCTTCAGCAGTGGGGTCCCGGGTAGTACTGCGTGCGCCGCATCTCGCTGGCGGTGGTGAGCGGGTCCCCCTGCTGCACCCAGGCGGCGTCGTAGAAGGTGGCGGTGCCCGTACCGGTGAAGACGTTGTGCCGTTGCGTGGCGCTGTGCGTGGTGACCAGGTAGCCCGTGGTGGTGCCCGCGCCGTCGAAGAAGCGTTCCGTGCCCTGGAAGGTGAAGGTCCTGAAGCCGGTACGCGTCCAGGTGCCCGACCCTTCGACGCCGCCGTCCGGACCGGGCGGCCCGGGGTGCAGGCACATGGCGCCGTCGAGGTGGAACGACACCTTGGCCTCGATCTGACCACCCTCGAACACCACGGTCCCGGTCCAGAGACCGATAGGGGTGCTCAGCCGCGCCTCGCTCCCGGCCGCACGCCCGGTGACGGCGTGCGCGAGGCCGCCGGTGACCGGGGTGACGAGCAGCGCCGCCCCTAGAACGCCGGCGACCGCGAGAGTACGTAATTGATGTCTCATCACACCTTGCCCCCTTATGACCGATTTCGGCGGGACCTCCATGATTAGCAGACTATATAGCGACACGGCAGACGGTCTGGATTTCACCTTGAGTGGACTGTTAAGCCGATTTCAACCGGATGTCCAGACGCCGGTTTGATGCTGGTCAAAGCCGGACGCTCGAACCGCGGAAGCCCTTTTCCCCAGGCCTGCGCAATGGCGGACGGAAGTTGACCGCGACGAGTTCTACAGTGAGGCCCCGCGCAACCACCTGATCGGGAAGTTGGAGGGGTACATGCGAAATGCCATAGTCGCAGAGGGTTTGACCAAACGCTTCGGCGAGATCGTGGCGCTCGACGGCCTCGATCTCGCCGTCGGCGAGGGAACGGTGATGGGCCTGCTCGGACCCAACGGGTCGGGCAAGACCACAGCGGTGCGACTGCTGTCCACCTTGCTGCGGCCGGACTCGGGCCGCGCCACCGTCGAGGGCCTCGACGTGGTCAAGGACGCGGTGGCGATCCGCCGCAAGATCGGCCTGTCCGGCCAGTACGCCGCGGTCGACGAGGATCTCACCGCCAGGGAGAACCTGCGCATGGTGGGCAAGCTTTACCACCTGGGCACCGCGGCCGCCGGCAAGCGGGCCGACGAGCTGCTCGAACGGTTCGACCTGACCGCGGACGCCGACCGCCAGACGAAGGGCTACTCGGGCGGCATGCGCCGCCGGGTCGACCTCGCCTGCGCCGTGGTGGCCAAGCCAAAGGTGCTGTTCCTGGACGAGCCCACGACCGGGCTCGACCCGCGCAGCCGACTGGCCATGTGGCAGGTGATCTCCGAACTCGTCGAGGGCGGCAGCACACTGCTGCTCACCACCCAGTACCTGGAGGAGGCCGACAAGCTGGCCGACCGGATCACGGTGCTCGACCGCGGCCGCGTGGTGGCCGAGGGCACCCCCGACGAGCTCAAGGCCCGCACCGGCGGCGAGCGGCTCGAACTGACCGTGGGCGAGGCCGCGGAGGTGCCCACGGCGCGCGAGGCGCTGCGGGAGCTCGCCAGCGGCGACATCACGGTCGACCTCGACGACAGGCTGCTGATCGTGCCGGTGAGCATCGGCTCCGAGGCGCTGGTGCGGAGCGTGCGGCTGCTCGACGGCGCGGGCGTGCGGCTGACCGGCATGAGCCTGCGCAGGCCCAGCCTGGACGAGGTCTTCCTGTCGCTGACGGACAAGTCCCGTGACTCCCACGAGGCCCGCGGCTCCGCGGCGGACGACGCCAAGGCGCCACTCCGATGATGCCGGCCAGGCCGAACCAGGCGAAGGAACAGATCACGTGAACGCGTTCAGCCAGGCCGTCAGCGACGGTCTCACCCTCACTCAGCGAAACATCCTCAAGAACCTCCGCAACCCGGACATCGTCGTCTTCTCCAGCGCGGCGCCCATCGCCTTCGCGCTGCTCTTCGGCTTCGTCTTCGGCAGCGCGATCGACATCGGGACGAACTACCGAGAGTTCATGATCGTCGGCATTCTCACCCAGACGATGCTGCTCACCGCCGCCAACACCGGGGTCGGCATCGCCCACGACATGAAGCAGGGCCTGGTGGACCGCTTCCGGTCGCTGCCCATCGCCCAGTCCGCCGTGCTCGTGGGCAGGACGAACGGCGACGCGGTCAACAACGTGATGGTCATCGTCCTCATGTCGCTGACCGGTCTGCTGATGGGCTGGCGGATCCGCTCGTCGGTCGCGGACGCGGCCCTCGCCTACCTGCTGCTGTTCCTGTTCGCCTACGCCGTGTCCTGGATCACCGCGGCCATCGGCCTCACCGCGAAGTCACCCGAGGTGCTCGGCAACGCGATGCTCCTGGTGCTGGTGCCGTTCACCTTCATCTCCAACTCGTTCGTGCCCAGCGAGGGGCTGCCGACCGTGTTGCGGGTGATCGCGGCGTGGAATCCGGTGTCAGCGCTGGTGGAGGCGTGTCGTCAGCTGTTCGGCAACATCCCGCCCGGCAGAGCCGCACCCGAGGTGTGGCCGCTGCAGAATCCGATCCTCGCCACCCTGCTCTGGGTGGCCCTGATCCTGGCGATCTTCATTCCGCTGGCCGTCCACCGCTACAAGAAAACGGTGAGCCAGTAGTTCCTAGACGTTGTGTCCGGTGGCCCGCGGGGAAACCGGATCGATGCACGGAAGGAGAACCTGTGCGATTCCTGTTCGTCACTGGGGGCGGTTCGGCGCCGGTGCACTCCGGCGTACCGCTGGCGTGGGCGGCGAGGGCCGCTGGACACGAGGTCATCCTCGCGGCTCCCGAGGAGAACATCGACCTCCTGGTCAGGCTGGGACTGCCCGCCTACGGGGTGACCCGCCTCGGCATCGTGGACGCGATGCTCAAGGACAGGCAGGGCAACTGGCTGGGCATGCCTGTCGCCGAGGACCAGGAATTGGATTTCGCCGGCCGGGGCTTCGCCCGGCTGGCGGCCGCCAGTTACCCGGCGATCGTGGAACTGGCCAGGTCGTGGCGGCCCGACGTGGTGATCGGCGGGGAGTACAACCTCGCCGCCATGCTGCTGGCCCACCAGTTCGACCTGCCCCTGGTCCGGCACACCTGGGCGGTCTACGCCCGTACGGACGTCGACTGGCGGGGAGCCACCGACGAGCTCCGGCCCGAACTGTCGCGGCTCGGCCTGGACGCGATCCCCGAACCGGGGATGTTCATCGACATCACGCCGCCCAGCATCCGGCCGAAGGACGCCGAGCCCGCCCAGCTCATGCGCTGGGCGCCCGGCAACCCGCAGGTCCCGCTGCAGCCGTGGATGTACGCCAAGGGCGACAGGCCGCGGGTCGTGCTCACCTCCGGCTCGCGCAGCACGCTGAGCCCGGCGCTGGGCATCGACTTCTTCCGCCCCCTGCTGGACAACCCGGCGCTGCGCGACGGTGACGTCGAGGTGGTCGTCGCCACCTCGGAGCCGGTCGCCGCGCAGCTCCTGGACGACTACCCCGAGGTCAAGGCCGGTTTCGTCCCGCTCGACGTGCTCGCGCCGACCGCGGACCTGGTCATCCACCACGGGGGCGGGGTCACCGTGATGACCGTGCTCAACGCCGGCACGCCGCAGCTCGTGCTGCCGGAGATGCTGGCCTCGGCCCAGCCCATGCGCCTGGTCGACGAGTACGGCGCCTCGATCACCCTGCCGACGCACACCGAGCCGGTGAACGTGGTGAGCGCGGCCGTCACCGGCATCCTGTCCGACCCCTCGTTCAAGGAGCGGGCCCTCGAACTCGCCGCGGAGATCGCCGGCCTGCCCCGGCAGACGGAGGTGATCGCGGAGATCGAGAAGATGATCTGAGGCGAACGCGGGCAGGGCCGCTCCTCCGGGAGCGGCCCTGCCTGCTGTGCGACGCCCGCGTCAGAAGGCCAGGATCGCCTCCCGGACCGCCGCGATGACCTTGTCCTGCAGCCCCTCGGGCAGCGACGGGTACATCGGCAGGGAGAAGATCTCGTTCGCGACCCGCTCGGTGACCGGCAGCGACCCCTCGGCGTACCCCAGGTGGGCGAAGCCCGACATGGTGTGCACCGGCCACGGGTAGCTGATGTTCAGCGAGATGTCGTACCGCTTGAGCGACTCGATGATCTCGTCCCGGCGCGGGTGACGGACCACGTAGACGTAGTAGACGTGGTCGTTGCCGGGGTTCGTGGCGGGCAGGATCAGGCCCCGGTCGGCCAGGTCGCCGAGTCCCTCCTCGTACCGCCTGGCCACCCTGCGGCGGCCGAGGATGTAGTCGTCCAGCCGACGCAGCTTGCGGCGCAGGATCTCCGCCTGCACCTCGTCCAGCCTGCTGTTGTAGCCGGGGGTCTGCACCACGTAGTAGGTCTTCTCCATGCCGTAGTAGCGCAGCCTGCGCATGTTCGCGTCGATCGTCTCGTCGGCGGTGATGACCGCTCCCCCGTCGCCGTAGGCGCCCAGCACCTTGGTGGGGTAGAAGGAGAACGCCGCCGCGTCTCCCATGGTGCCGGCCAGCCTGCCCCGGTAGCGGGCGCCGTGCGCCTGCGCGCAGTCCTCCAGCACCGCCAGCCCGTGCCGCTCGGCCAGGTCGAGCAGCGGGTCCATGTCCGCGCTCTGACCGTAGAGGTGCACCACTACCAGCGCCTTGGTGCGCGGGGTGATGGCGGCGGCCACCTGGTCGGTGTCCATCAGGTAGTCGCTTTCGCGGATGTCGACGAACACCGGTGTGGCGCCGACCCCGTCGATGGCCACCACGGTGGGCGCCGCGGTGTTCGACACCGTGATCACCTCGTCGCCCGGCCCGACCTCCAGGGCGTTCAGGGCCAGCCGGATCGCGTTGGTGCCGTTGTCCACCCCGGCGCAGTGGCGCACTCCATGGTAGGCGGCGAACTCCTGCTCGAACCCCCTGACGCTCGGCCCCAGCACCAGCACGCCCGACCGGAACACCGTGTCGACGGCGTCGAGCAGATCCTCCCGTTCCGCTTCGTACTCCGGCAGGTAGTCCCAGACATAGGTAGTCATCGTGAACGACTCTCCGTTCCGCCTCGTCGTGTCGGGTCGCCGTACGAACTCGCTCCAGAACGCGTCGATCGCGTCCACGATCGCCCTGTGGGGTCCCCAGCCGAGCAGCCGCGCGGCCGGGGTGATGTCCACCTTGACCCAGTCCTCGGTGGAGTGCCGCTTGCCCGCTCCGGTCCGTTCCACGACCGCGGCGGGCAGCCTGCTGCGTTCGATCAGCAGGTCCACCAGGGCGCGCACCGGCACGCTCTCGCCGCGCCCGATGTTGACCAGCTCGCCGGTGACCGTCGAGGTCGCGGCGGCCACCACGGCGTCGGCGACGTCGCGGACGTCCACGTAGTCGCGGTGGGCGAGCAGCGGGTCGAGCTCGATCTCGGCCGGGCGCCGCCCGCTGGCGGCGAGCAGCCGGTCCGCCACCCGGCCGAGCAGGCTGACGTCCGGGCTGCCCGGTCCGACGATGTTGGCGATCCGCAGCACCATGCCCTGGAGTTCGCCGGCCCGGATCCGCTCCAGCACCGCCTCGGTCGCCGCCAGCTTCGCCTGGCCGTACGCGCTGGTCGGCCGTGCCACCGTGTCGGCGCCGACCGTGGTTCCCGCCTGGACCTGGCCGTACTCCAGCACCGAGCCGAGATGCACCAGCCGGGGCGGCTCCTCCAGCGAGGCCAGCGCCTCCAGCAGCCGCAGCGTGGGGACGAGCGCGGCCTGCCGCATCTGCTCGTCGGTCAGGCCCCAGATGCTGCCGATGGCGTTGACGATCACCGTCGGCCGGATGGCGGCCAGTTCCCCGGCCAGGTCCTCGGGCGGCAGCCGCCCGAGGTCGAGCGCGAGGAACCGGCCGGGCTGCTCGTGTCCGGGCGGGCGCCGGGCCACGGCGACGACCTCGAAGCCGCGCCTGTCCAGCGCCGTGCACACGTGCCGGCCGACGAACCCCGTACCGCCCAGGACGACTGCGCTGCCGCGAGCGGCCATATTGTCCCTTTCTCGCCGCGAACTGGCATACCCGTCCGCGTAGCGTGGCCCGCCGCGGTGGACGCTCGCTCAAATCCGGCGGCTCCAGCGGTCTTCGAAGGGAACCCCGGCCCGGCGGAGTAATCAGCAGAGAGCGTCAGCAACGAAGGAGATCGCATGTACGGCGCCGATGCGGCGAAGATCTACTACGCGCAGCACACCATGCGCGGCAAGAACTACCAGGCCGAGGCGGAGCTGGTGGCCGAGCAGATACGCCGGCGGCTTCCGGGGGCGTCCTCGGTGCTCGACGTCGCCTGCGGGACGGGCGGGCATCTCGGGCCCTTCACCGAGCTGATCGGCTACGCGGAGGGCATCGACCTGTCCGAGCCGATGCTGGAGATCGCCAGGGCCGACCTGCCCGGGATCCCGCTGCACCTGGGCGACATGCGCTCGTTCGAGCTGGGCCGCGCCTTCGACTCGCTGACGTGCCTGTTCGGCTCGATCGGCTACGTCGACTCGCGTGAGGAGTTGCAGCGGACGTTCGAGTGCTTCGCGAGGCACGTCGTGCCTGGCGGGGTGGTGGCGGTCGAGCCGTGGTGGTTCCCTGAGACCTACATCGACCGCTGGCTCTCCAGCGACATCCTGCACCACGAGGGCACCACCATCGCCCGGGTCGCGCACGCCGTACGGGACGGCGACGCCTCGCGGATGGAGGTGCACTACCTGGAGGCCGCGCCGGACTCGGGCGTCCGGCACCTGAGCGAGGTGCACCGCGCCATGCTCTTCACCCGGCAGGAGTACGAGTCGGCGTTCGTGCGGGCCGGCCTCGACCCCGAGTACGTGCCCGGCGTGCAGGCGGGCCGCGGCCTGTTCGTCGCCGTGCGCACGTGACCCGCCGTCGCCCTTCGCCGCTTCGCCATGACGGGACGCGACCACGCCAGCCGGGCTCTGACCGGCTTCGAGCGGACCGCGCCAGCCTGTACGCCAGGAGCGCCATCTGCCCGTCGCACCTGAGAGGTATGCCGTGACCCATCTGCTGCACATCGACTCGTCATCGTCGGTGCCCTCGGTGTCCCGTCACCTTGCCACCCGCTTCAGGGAGGCGTGGGACGAGAGCCGGCCCGACGCGACGGTGACCTACCGCGATCTCGCGGCCGAGCCCGTCCCGCACATCGACACCGACGGGATCTTCACCCTCGCGGCCGAGCCGCAGACCGACGGCCAGCGGGCGGCCGCCGCGCTGCAGAGCGAGCTCACCGAGGAGATCCTCGAGGCGGACGCGCTGCTGCTCAGCGCGCCGATGTACAACTGGACCATCCCATCCAACCTGAAGGCCTGGCTGGACCAGGCGCTGATCCTCGGGCGCACGCTGCCCTACGTCCCGGGCGCCGGCCCGCTCACCGGCCGTCCGGCGACCGTCGTGCTGGCCTACGGCGGGGACTACGGTGCCGGCTCGCCGAACTGCGACATGGACCACTGCGGGCCGTACCTGCGGACCGTGCTGGGCAAGGTGCTCGGCTACCAGGTCGAGCTCATCATCGCCTCGCACACCGTGCTGCCGTACACCACCGACGACGTGGGCGAGTTGGAGAAGGCGGTCACCTCGCAGCGGGAGGCCGAGGCCGCCGTGCGCGAGCGGGCGCGGTCGGTGGCCAGCGGCCTGGTGCGCGCCTGACGCCCGTGCCGGGTCACGGCTGGACCGCCCGCCGCAGCCGGGCGGTCAGGGTCCTGATGTGCTCACGCAGCTCGGGCGGTTCGTGGATCTCGAATTCGAAGCCGAACGCGGCCACCCACACCGCGAGCTGGTCGAGGCTGTCCGAGCCGATGCGCAGGGTGCACCGGTGCTCGTCGATCGGCTCCACCGCCCCGAGCGTGGACGGGACCTCGTCGGCCACCTCCGTGGCGGAGCCGTACATGGTGAGCACCGCCTGGTAGCGGTACGGGTTCGAGGTCAGGTTCGCGGCCAGGTAGGCGGCCAGGTCGTCGGCGGGCAGCGGCCGGGGGGCGAACCGGGGACCGCTGGGGGTGCGCACGGTCAGCCTGTCGACCCGGAAGGTCCGCCAGTCCGACCTGCCGGTGTCCCAGGCGAACAGGTACCAGCGCCGTCCGCTGTGCACCAGCCGGTACGGCTCCACGTCCCGCACGCTCGCCGAGCCGTTGTTCGAGACGTAGTCGAAGCGCAGCCGTTCGTGGGCGCGCACCGCCGCGGCGATCTCGACCAGCGTGGACGGATCGACGGTGTGCCCGGCCATCGGCATGGTCACCAGCGCCGAGGTGAGCGTGTTGACCTGGAAGCGCAGCCGCGAGGGCAGGATCTGGTCGAGTTTCGTCAGCGCCCGCACGGAGGTCTCGGCGATGCCGGTGATCGCGGCCCCGGCCGCCGTGCGCAGCCCGACCGCGACCGCCACGGCCTCGTCGTCGTCGAGCAGCAACGGCGGCATGCAGGTGCCCGCGGCCAGCCGGTAGCCGCCGCCGACGCCGCCGATCGCGTCGATCGGATAGCCCAGGTTCCGCAGCTTGTCGACGTCGCGGCGCACGGTCCGCGGGCTCACACTGAGCCGGTCGGCCAGATCCGTCCCGGACCAGTCGCGGTGCGTCTGCAACAGGACCAACATGCGGAGCAGGCGGGCTGAGGTTTCCAACATGGCCAGAGTCTCACACCGATCGAGGACAAGAATCGACCGCGATTACTCCTAACGTCGGAGCCAAACGACCGAAGGAGATCCCATGAACATTCTTGTCGCGGGCGCCACCGGCAACGTCGGCCGTCCTCTCGTCGACGACCTCGTGAGCGCGGGGCACCAGGTCCGCGCCCTCACCCGCAACCCGGCCAAGGCGAGCTTCCCGTCCGGAGCCGAGGCCGTCGCCGGGAATCTGGCCGACACCGGCAGCCTGGCCGAGGCCTTCACCGGAGTCACCGCCGCGCACCTGATCACCTTCAACGGGGAGGACTTCTCGCCCCTCACCAACGGCCCGGAGATCGTCGAGCTGGCGAGGAAGGGCGGCGTACGCAAGGTCACCATACTCCGGGGCGACGTCGAGAAGAGCCCGCTGGAGCTGGCCGTCGAGGAGGGCGGCCTGGAGTGGACCAGCCTGTCGCCGGTGGAGTTCATGTCCAACGCCCTGGAATGGGCGGAGTCGGTGAAGGAGGAGGGCGTCGTGCGCGAGGCGTTCGCCGACGTCAAGAGCGCGATGATCCACGATGCCGACATCGCCGCCGTCGCCGCCGTGGCGCTGACCACGGAGGGCCACGCGGGCAAGGACTACTGGCTGACCGGCCCGGAGGCGCTGACCCCGCCGGAGAAGGTCCGCACGATCAGCGAGGTGCTCGGCCGTGAGGTGCGCTACATCGAGCTGACCCAGGACGAGATCGTCGAGCAGTGGCGCCAGACCGGCTACTCCGACCAGGACATCGAGTTCTTCCTGCACATGCGCACCAACCCGCCGGAGGCCAGCTACACCGTGCTGCCCACGGTGCAGGAGGTCACCGGCCAGCCGGCCAGGAGCTTCGCCCAGTGGGTGCGCGAGAACGCGGCCGCGTTCGGCGGCTGACGCCGTACCCGCCGTCGCGTGCGGGCCGGGCGGATGCGCCGCTCCCGACGCGGCTCGTGGCCGCGCCGGGGGCGGGGCGCCGGGGGGGTGTGGGCGTTCGGTAGTGCACACGTCTGAAATCCCGTCACACGACAAAGTATCGCGGTTT
>NZ_JBEYZF010000025.1:0-116393 GCF_040645915.1 Nonomuraea sp. NPDC046570
CAACAAGCCCAAGAACGAGGACCTGAAGGAGACCACAGAGAAGCCGACACAGAATTAGCCCAGCTCAACTGCCTTGATCAAATTGACAGGTTCCGAGCCGATCCCAGCGGAAGATCTGAATAACGCTCTATCAGGCTGGCGATGCGGTCGAGATCATCGTCCATGTGATCGACCAGGTGAAAGACTCCAGACTTCAGCGAGCGCAGGAACGCGGCCTCCACCTTGGCTCCACCGATCTTGCCCAGCATGTAGGAGACCTCGCCGGCCACAAAAGCCGGAACAAGAAGCTCACGTCGTTCTCTACGGAACTGGTTGAATATCTCAACACAGACATCGTGCTTACGGTCATTTCGGATGGCAGCGGCCACGATGGGGCCGGTGTCAACGACGATCACGCTTCGCGACCATACCCCTGTCGCAAGATCTCCTCAGCGTGTTCGGCGATGTCGTCCCGCTCGGTGGTCACCGACCCGAACCAGGCGGGCGGCCACTCCTGGCCCGACTCTCCCTCACCGGAGTGGACGAGGCGCAGGGTGTGCGCGCGCACCTCATGAAGCTGGTCCGGCGTCAGCCGATCAACCAGCCGATGCATGTCCTCGTACTCTTCAGGAGCAGCGGTCATAGCCGGAGTCTACGCCAGTCGCCCCGGAAGGCACCGATCTACCAGCACACTTGCGTCGGAACGCTGCGGTCGAGTCCGGCGGGAAGGATCGGCCTCATACTCTGCTTCGTTCCGCCGTCGGCGCATCCGGTCGAAGGGACGCAGGCTCTGACCCAACGGTGGATCAAGCTGCGCGCTGACCGCCTCATATATCGCGATGTGCCCACCCCGGCTGGTGGCCCGAAGCCCTTGGTTCTCCAGCACCGCGCACAGGGCCTTGCGTGCCGCGTCATAGAGCAGCTGGTAAGCACCGATCGGGTCCGATTCCATCGCAAGACGAGCAGTCGCCACGTGTTTTCCTGCCTGAGCGAGCAGCTCCTCGGCCTGCGAACGACTCGCCGCGACTTTTTCGATCTCGCCACGGCTAAGCATGCCCTCAAGGACAGCCCGCCCCTGCTCCCATCTCACCGGCCATGCCCCTTCTCAATCTTGAGTCGCACAAGTGGCCGGGACCTGACCGTTTCCAGGAAGGGATCGCCGGCTGAGAACTCCCAGTCATCGCGGCTCAGCCGACGCATGTTCACCTCTCTGCCAAGTTGCCGCTCCGCAGCTCTGGCGGCGTCGTACAGATCATCTTCATCAATAGCGCCGACAACCAGAACATCCACATCCTTCGGCACCCTGCCCGGCTCACCTGAGTACCGCGCAGCCCAGGAACCATAGATGTACGCCTCCTCGACGGCAGCGACGTCAGACAGCCGCTCACCAAGCACAGCCACCGGCCCGTACGTCAGAGCGAGCAACTCGGTCAGCGGCCGAGCCACGACCACGTCCGTGTCCGCGCGGATCATCCGCAGGTTGCCGATTCTCCGCTCGACGACCAGACCCGCCGCAGCGAGACGATCTACTTCCCGAGTCACGGTCGAGGCCGAGACATCGAACCTCTTCGCCAGCTCAACCTGTGGATATTCATCACCGGGATGGAGAAAGAGCCAGGCCAAGAGCTCACCCTGAAAGGGAGAGCGCAGCAACGGAAGCAAGACGGATGGTGGCTGTTTCATAAACTGAAACATAGCTTGCAGCTTACGCAAGCTCCCAGCGACCACGTGGGGAAATCGACATTCGCGTGCTTCCGTGGTCGGTCTTCAGCAAGATCGGACGGCAAGCTCTGCCACAGGATGCACACATGGCCGGGATAGATCGCGGGACTACGCGGCCATGACCGCAGTAGCCCGACGTATGACTTCATAGGCCTCAAACGCCCGGCTCGGCCAGACGACAAGTTCTGAGCTCTCGCCAGTTGCCTACTCGCTCATGTTTTCTCACTGGGATGAATGACCCGCTTATGGTCACGCACCGAGCCAGAAGAGCCCTGCGAACAGCGCCAGCGGTAGGACACGCCACACGACCGGGACACGAGGTGCGGCGACCAAGACGGCCAGGGGGTAGGCGACGATCCCGCCCAGGGGAACGGCGGGGTAGAGGTTACCAATATCGACTTGGGCCGCCAGCCGCCACAGCACCCCCATGAACACGCCCCCTAGGACGGCGACGAGCCATGCCCGGCGTATTTCAAAGAGGTACAACACCGGCCAGCAAATAGCGGCCGGTACGATGACGAACAGCGGCATCACGTCATCCGAGGTGAGGCGTACACGCTCGACAGTCAGCACTATGACCGACATCATCGTCGCGAGCAGGGTGACGACGGCGGGGATGACGACGATCGTCGAGTGTCCCATTTGACTGATCAACAGCCGACCGGAAGAAGTCTGCTCCTCCATGACCATCCGGACATGGTGTCATACCCAGTGATCCCGCAACCGGCCCGTTCGGACGCGGAGACCCACCGCTGATCCTGTGCCGCGACAGGTGCCAACGCAATCGATCGTCTGCCACACGAGCGTCGACTACATGCCGAGGTCGTACGACGGGGTCCTGCTCCTGCCCGCGATGGCCTGGTCGCTGACGCGACCACGGGCAGGAGAGGAGGTACGGCCGCGGCCTGGATCAGCCGGTGTAGGACGGGCTGACGACGACGGGCTCGTTCGGACCCGCCGTCGTCTTGACCACGGGCCGCTGGTCGGCCGGCGCCGGGGCTGGCGTGGCGGCGGACGTGACGGCCGGCTTCTTGGGATCGGCCGCGGCCGTGCCCGAGAAGCTTGCGAGGCCCGCGGTCAGGGCCAGCACCGCGCTGATGCCGATGAGCGTGGCTTTGATCTTCATATGGGTTTCCCTGTTCATTCGAGTCGGGCCTCAGCCCTGTACGACGACCGGAGTACCGATCGCCAGGTTCTTCGCCATCCAGGTGATGTCGTCGTTGCTGATCCGGACGCAGCCGTGGCTGGCCCGCGTGCCGATGGCGGAGGGCTTGTTCGTCCCGTGGATTGCCAGCTGGCCTGGGCCGCCGGCGAAGCTCTTCAGCACCGGTGAGAAGCCGCTCAGCCCGAAGGCGTAGGCGCCGTAGGCCCCGCCCTGGTCGACGGGCTTCACCAGCTCGGTGAAGAAGTATCGACCTGGAGGTGTCGGCGTGCCCGCTTCGCCCGTCGCGACCTTGCCCGACCTGACGGCCCTGTCGCCGTCATAGACCGTGAACCTGAACGCCCCGCGATCGATCTCCACCCGGTAGGCGGTCTCCGCGAGCGTCACGTCGGTGGCTTTGATCCAGCCCTTGCTGCCGTTCGGCCGGATCGGCAGCAGCACCTGGAGCCACTTGCCCTCGTCACGTTCCACCAGGAAGACACGCGTCGCGCCGTAGTCGTTGGGGCTCGTGATCGTCCTCTGTGCCACCCCCTCCTTGCTTTTGTAGACCGTGATCCGAGATCCCTTGACGCTCGCGATCTTCGAACTGACGCTGCTCGCCGGCTCGGGCCGTGCGGTGCTGCTCGCGCTGCCCACACAACCGGTCAGCAGGAAGGCGAGTGTCGCCGCAGCAGCCGTACGAAGCAGGTTGGTTCTCACCTGCCGCAGCCTGGCGACAGAATGTGTGAAACCTGTTTGGTTGTCATGCGGATCCCATATGCACCCCTGGCATGGGCATAGCCTCAGCCCATGTGCGCGTACGTGCTGGTGGCCGAGGATGACCCCAAGCAGGCCGAACTGCTCAGGCGATATCTGGAGCGGGAGGGCCATGAGGTCCTCGTCGTGCACGATGGGCGTTCCGCGATCGACGAGGCGCGGCGGGCGGATCCCGACCTCGTGATGCTCGACGTGATGATGCCGAAGGTTGACGGGTTGGACGTCTGCCGGGTGCTGCGTGCCGAGTCCGACCTGCCGATCCTGATGCTGACCGCCAGGTCCACCGAGGATGATCTGTTGTTGGGGCTCGACCTCGGCGCTGACGACTATGTCGCCAAGCCGTACAGCCCGCGTGAGCTGATGGCCCGCGTGCGGACCCTGCTGCGCCGTGCCGGGAAGTCCCAGGACGCCGATCGGCAGGTGTTCCAGGCGGGCGATCTCCTCGTGGACCCGGTCAGGCACACCGTCACCGCGGCGGACACGCTGGTGGACTGTACGCTCGCGGAGTTCCGGATCATCGAGACGCTGGCTGCCGAGCCGGAGCGGGTGTTCACCAGGAAGCAGTTGCTGGAGCGCATCCACGGCTTCGACAGGTTCATCACCGAACGCACGGTCGACGTGCACGTGATGAACCTGCGCAAGAAGATCGAGCCTGATCCGCGCCGCCCGGTCCGGCTGCTGACCGTGTACGGCGTCGGCTACAAACTGACCCACGCATGAGGTCGTTGTTCGTCAGGTTGCTCACGAGTTCGGCTGTCGTGGCGGTCTGCTCGATCACGGCGACCGCGTGGCTGGCTGCCAGCAGCACCTCTGGCGCCATCCAGCGCGAGCAGGGCCAGACGCTGGCCAGCGACGCCCGGATCAACAACAGCCTGCTCGGCTACGCCTCCCGCCATGCGGACTGGTCGGGCGTCGCCGCCACCGTGCGCGATCTCGCCGCCCAGAACAGCCGCCGCATCGCGCTGGCCACCGAGAACGGCACCCTCATCGCGGACTCGGCGACCGCCGGGACCCCACTGCCTGCCAAGGTGTCGGCCGTCGTCGACCCGCTGGCCGTGGACGTGACCCTGGTGCCAGGAGCGGCCAGGGACCGTATCGATCCGCGCGCGGTGGGTCCTTTCCTACTGTCCGCCCGCGATCGCGCCCGGCTGAGGAAGGCCGCCGACACCTACGCCGCCTGCGCGGGCCGCACCGGGCAGGCCGTACAGGTGACCGTCTCGAACACCGGCAGGCCCCTCGTCACGACGCTCAGCCAGGGGGTCAGTCAGGAGTCGAGCCCGATGCCGAGCCCGATGCCGACCGCGGCCCCCATCGTGGTGGGCGCCTGCGACGCCACTGCCTTCAGCACACCGACGCGCACCGAGAAGGCCGCGTTGAAACACCTCAACCTCCTGGTCAGCAGGTGTCTCAAGGGCAAGGGCGCGGAAAGGGGTTCGGTCGGCCTCGACTTCACCTGGGTCTCCAAGGTGAAGTCGAGGCCGACCGAGCCCGATCAGGTGATCTCCTCCTGCATCGTCACGGCCCGCAAAGAACAACTCGATCCCTTCGTCGCCCCGGCGGCGTACCTGTACATCGGCTCCCCCGCCGAGGCCACCGGCCAGCGCATCCCGCTCCCCTCGATCGCCGGTGCCGCCCTCCTCGTCCTCGTGCTGACCGTGGGCGTGAGCGTCATGGCGGCCAGGCGCCTGGTCAGGCCCGTCAACGCGCTCACCCACGCCGCGCAGCGGATGCGTGACGGGGACAGCTCCGCCCGCGTCACGGTCAGGACCACCGGCGAGATCAGCGAGCTCGCCACGGCGTTCAACGAGATGTCGGAACACCTCCAGCGCATGGAGGAGCAGCGCAAGGCCATGGTCAGCGACGTCTCCCACGAGTTGCGCACACCGCTGAGCAACCTCAGGGGCTGGCTGGAGGCCGCCCAGGACGGCGTCGCCGAGTTGGACCCCGCGCTGATCGCCTCGCTGGTCGAGGAGATCCTGCTGCTGCAGCACATCGTCGACGACCTTCAGGAGCTCGCCCTCGCCGACGCGGGCAAGCTCCGTCTGCACGTCGAACCCGTCCACCTCGGCGACCTTCTCGACCAGGTGACCACCGCCCACCGAGGCCGGGCCGAAGCCGCAGGTCTCACACTGACCAGCATGGTCACCGACGACCCCCCACTGACCGCGGATCCGGTACGGCTCCGCCAGGCCATCGGCAACCTGGTGACCAACTCCCTGCGCTACACGCCCCGCGGCGGGCACATCACGCTGGGCGCCCGCCAGGACGGCGACCAGGTCGTCGTCGAGGTGACCGACACGGGGATCGGGATCCGCGCCGAGCACCTCCCCCACGTCTTCGACCGGTTCTGGCGGGCAGAGAAATCCCGCAACCGCCAGACGGGCGGCAGCGGACTCGGGCTCGCCATCGTGCGCAACCTGGCCGAGGCACACGGCGGCACAGCCACGGTCACCAGCGTGCCAGGCATCCGCACGACGTTCACCCTGCGTCTTCCGTCATAGCGGGGCCTATGAAGGCCCGCCGTGCCACCAGGAGCAGTCGAGGACTCAGTTGCCAGCTCGATGAAGGAGAAAACGCGGCTCACGACCAGGAAGTCAGAGGCGAGCCACACAAGTGGGTACGGCTCACTCCCAGAAGCCGAGCGCGAGCCGTACCGGTGAAGTCGGCGTCTCAGCTCTCTCGGCTAATCCTCAAAAGAGGTCGTTGTTTACACGCAAGGCAGTGGTTCAGCTCGCTACACACGTACGAGGCGGACCGCCTGCCCACAGAGCTTTCTCATGTCGTCCTCATCCGTGGTGATGACGACGACCGGCCGGGTGGAACGAAGAGCGGTTGCGGCGACGACGGCGTCGATCGCGTAGTTGTGGCCGTGAAGACCGCTGTCGCGCAGCAGGTCCAGCGCGTGGACAGAGACCTTCTCGGTCACCGGCTCGACGCGCAGCCGCGACAGGTGCCAACGCAATCGATCGTTTGCCACACGAGCATCGAAGGCCTCGATAGGCGTCAGCGCACTCACAGCGACCCGGAAGTCGTTGCTCTGCGCCTCCCGCACAATGGCAGTGACTCGCTGGTCAGCCGAGCACCACTTCGAGAGCCCTTCAGAGTCCAGGATGACGGTCCCCGCGCTCAGCTTGCTTCGTGCGCGTGCCATTCACTGTCCTCCCGCAGTTCCGGGGCGGACTTCACGCTGCGGAACAACTCCTCCGCTTCGTCGCGAAGGTGCCGCGGGATCGGACCGCTCTCCTTCTCGTTGACCTGGAGCGCTTCCTCCAGCAAATCTCGCTCGATTTGGCGTTCCACGGCGGCATCCACGTACGCGGAGAACCCTCGCGCGCCGACGCGTTCCTTGATGGCGCGGATGTTGCCGGCACGCAGAGAGACGCTGACCTTGGCTGCTGGCCCCTCCCCTGGCGGGAAAGCTCGTTCAGGCAGGCTCATAGAGGGAGTTTACTACTTGCAGTAGCAAAGGCTCGCCTCATTCGGCTTCATCGCTTGCTCGATCTTCCCTCATCCGCGTCTTCCGGAAGACGGTCAGGAGGATGATCCGCCGACCCGGGGCGATCCAGTAACTGACTCGCATCGTCAGATCATCAAGGTAGAACCGGAGCTCACGTAGCTTGCCATCAAGCTGCCGCGTGTACGGCTCTCCGAGCAACGGGCCTTCTCCCGCCTTCGGCTTCAGGCGTCGGTGTCTTTTGGGTGACGAGGTGAGGCGTAGACGACCCAGACAGTGCGAGTGGTGTCATCGATGACATAGCGGACGCGCCCGCCGCTGGTGACCTCGAATTCCCATTGCTCCAGGTCCTGGCCATTATGACGATGAGTCGCGAGGTCGCCGCGCAGGCGATGTTGACGCTCATGATCCGCCCGCGAGCGTGGATCGGCGCGCAATGCCTCGAAACATCGGCGTGTGTTGCCCAGGGCGTGACGGCATAATTCCTCCCACCCCTTGACCGCATCACTGGCACCGAACCGGATATCCCATTCGTCATCCGGAGGAGGGACCGTGACCCGGTCACCGCGCTTCGGACTCATGCTGAAACCTCTACTGGCCCGTAGTCGCCGCTTGTGGCCTTGCGGGCCTGGGCGTAATGCGCGGGGTCGGCCTTGATCCGAGCGGTCGCCCGCCAGCCTGCGATGACTTCCTGGGTGGTGACATCGACATCCAGTTCCGCAGCGTCAGAGAGCGCCTCAACCAGTTCGAGTGTGAAGGCACGCAGCTCGGCGGAGGTGAGGTGGCGAACCCAGGGGAAGACCTCGGGCATGGCGATGACCAGCGCGCGAGCGGTCGGATCGTGCTTGATGAGGGCGAGGAACAGACGGGATGCCGTAGCCAGCGTCTGCCCACGCTGATCCTCGCGGTCGGCGGCGGTCAGGTAGAAATCTGGAGCGTCTCGGTGGGTGACGCGTACTCGACCGAGGCGTGCGGCGCGTTCGGCGACAGCTCGGGGGTTTCTCGACAGGTCCGAGAAGGTGACGGCGTCGGCGTTGCTGGTGCTCACTCTGCCATCGTAAGTCAGAACACATTCTGAAGTCGGTGAACTGCGGGAAGGAGAGCCACACCATCATCTGTCAGCCAGCCGGGCTGTCAGACGACTCGCACCGCGAAGAACAGCTATGAATCGTGCAGCAATCTCGATCAGATCCCAGTTCGATGAAGAAACGACAGCGAAGCCGCACAGTCGGACGCGACCTGTCGGCGGAGGGTGCGTCCCCGTGCTCTGGGCCGCCCCGAGCAGCTCTCGTACGATGTTCACGTGCCCTCCCTTCTTCGCTCCGTGTGGGACAACCCCAGTCCCCCCAACCCGCCGACGCGGGTATGGCGGGACTGGGTGCTCGTGGGAGTGCTCGTGCCGGTCGCGGTGCTCGAAGGGCTACTGCGGCCGGAGCTTCCGTGGCGAACCGTCTCGGTGATCGTCACCATCGGCCTGGTGCCCACGTTGTTATGGCGCCGGACCAGGCCGCTGCCGATGGTCGCGATCGCCTTCGCCACCACGAGCCTGGCCCCGCTGCTGACGGACGGCGACTCCGCGGAGACGTACACGATGGTGTACCTGCTGATCCTGGTGTACTCGTTGTTTCGGTGGGGGTCAGGACGCGAGGTCACACTCGGGTCGACGATCATGCTCGTCGCGGTCTCCCTCTCGCTGCTCTTCGACCGCATCACGCCCGGCGACATGGTCGGCGCGTTCGCCGTCATGTTCTCGGTCATCGCCCTGGGCGGAGCACTCCGGTACCGGGCCACGGCGAGGACGCGCGAGCTCGACCAGATCAAGCTGCTCGAACGCGAACAGCTTGCCCGCGACCTGCACGACACCGTCGCCCATCACGTCTCGGCTATGGCGATCCGCGCCCAGGCGGGTCTCGCCACATCGGAGTCGGGACCGAACGCCGCCACCGACGCGCTCCGCGTGATCGAGGTCGAGGCGGCACGCGCCCTCGACGAGATGCGCGCCATGGTCCGCATCCTGCGCCGGGACCAACCCGCGGACCTGGCGCCCGGCCGACGCGTCACCGATCTCGAACAGCTCGCGAGCCCAGGCCGCTCCGGCCCCTCTGTCGACGTGGAGATCTCCGGCGACATCGACGGCCTCCCCCCGTCAGTCGAGGCCGCGATCTACCGCCTCGCCCAGGAGTCGATCACCAACGCCCAGCGACACGCCCGTCACGCCACCCGCATCGAGGTCCGCGTCACCGCCGACGACACATCGGTGCGCCTGCGCGTGAGCGACGACGGCGACAGCAGCCCCATCCGCCCGGCCGCGCCGCCGGGATACGGGCTCATCGGCATGATCGAACGCGCTGACCTGCTCGGCGGCACCTGCGAAGCGGGCCCCAGCCCCGACCGGGGCTGGACCGTGACCGCCGTACTGCCCCGAAGCGGGGCGGCGACATGAGCATCCGAGTGATCGTCGCCGACGACCAGGAGATCGCCCGCACCGGGCTCGTGATGATCCTCGACGCCCAACCGGGCATCGAGGTCGTCGGCGAGGCCGCCGACGGACGACGAGCCGTCGAACTCGCGCGGCGCCTGCGCCCCGACGTGTGCCTGTTCGACATCCGCATGCCCGGCCTTGACGGCATCGAGGCCACCCGCTCCCTCGCCGGACCGAACGTGGCCGACCCGCTCGCCGTCGTCGTCATCACCACCTTCGACCTCGATGACTACGTCTACGCCGCCCTGCGAGCCGGTGCCCGGGGTTTTCTGCTCAAGAACGCCGGCGCCGACATGCTCTCCCAGGCCATCCACGCCGCCGCCAACGGCGACGCGCTCATCGCCCCCAGCGTCACCGCACGGCTGCTCAGCGCCTTCGCCAACACCGGGCCCATCTCACCGCCGGCGCACCCCATCGAGACGCTCACGGACCGGGAGGAACAGATCCTGGCCACCGTGGCACGCGGACGGACCAACAACGAGATCGCCGACGAGCTTCACATCTCTCTCAGCACCGTCAAGTCCCACATCGCCAGCCTGATGGCCAAGCTCGGCGCCCGCAACCGCGTCGAGATCGCCATGTGGGCTTACGAGACCAACCGCGTCAAGAACTGAGCCGGGTACGGGCCTGGATGGACCGATCGCCTACGGATGATCCATTCGGCCGCGGCGAGGTTGATCACCCAGCCTGCGCCCACGAGCAGCGCTCTGGGGATCTCTCCAGGCGTGCCGAGGATCAGGAACCAGGTCAGGTGAGTCAGCACCTGCGTACCCGCCCCCAGGCCGATCGCATAGCCGCGGATCATCCAGGCGCGGTGCCGGGCGACGTTCCGCCGCCGGATCGCGGAGAGACCGAGAACAAGGGCCAGGACCATGGCCGAGCCGAACAGGAGCCGGAAGCCGGCGAGGAGATCACCGTCACCATGGGGGCGCAGATGGAACAGGGTCATCCATAGCCCCGAGAGCGCTGCGACGAGTCCGCACGGGACCAGGACCCGCCCTGCGACGCGGTGCCAGCCGGGCCTCCGGCGGCGGAGTCGGGGGACGAACTGAAAGGCCCCGAGCACGCCGTACAGGCCGGCGCTGAGGATGTGCAGCACCACGGGCAGGGGCGCCGCGAAGAACCGTGCGTTCTCCGGCGTGATCTCCGCGCCGCCCGTCAGCTCGGTCAGGCGGACGGCACCGGCGGTCACGGGAACGGCGCTGAGCACGATCAGTGCCGCGGGCACGAGCCAATCTGCCCTGGTGGAGGAGGCTACTGCGGAAGTTCCCGCCGTGTTCCGGTCATCCGCCGGCCGACCGCTCCGCGGCGACTGCGGAGACCAGGGGTGTCCTGTCAGGCTCTCATCGGTCATGACCCGATCGTGGCGGCTGAGACGGCGGCGGCTCATCGACAGAACGGCCTGATCTGAGCTGGCCGATCATCCACCAATCAGGCGTACTTTCGGCTGATGAGTCCTTTGCGCAGGCCTTCTACGCTGATTTTCAGTGGCTCGGGACACGCTCGCCGCCATCCGGCCGACGATACCTCCGCCCCATCGACACGAGCCACGACATCGATCGTGAATGTGACGGCCCCCGACAGAACCCGCGGGCACCCGCGAGGGACGAGGAGAATGTGATGAAGGCGTTCGTCCTGCGCTCGTTCGGCTCACCCGACGTGTTGGATCTCACCGACATCGACCAGCCCGTGCCCGGCGACGACGAGGTGCTGGTCAGGGTACGCGCCACCTCCGTACAGCCCTATGACTGGCACCTCATGAGAGGGGAGCCGTTCATCGCGCGGCTGATGGGCGGCGGCCCCGGACTACGCAAGCCGAAGATCAGTATCTTGGGCGCCGACATCTCGGGGGAGGTCGAGGCGGTCGGCAAGGACGTGACGGAGTTCCGCCCCGGCGACGAGGTGTTCGCGATGCCCAAACAGGGCGGCTTCGCCAAGTACGCCTGCGTCCGGGAAAGCGAGCTGGCGCCCAAACCGAAGAACCTGTCGTTCGAGCAGGCGGCGGCGGTGCCGATGGCGGCCGGCACCGCCCTGCTGGGCCTGCGCGACGAAGGACGGATTCAGCCGGGACAGAGGGTTCTCATCAACGGGGCGTCGGGGGGCGTGGGCACGTTCGCCGTTCAGATCGCCAAGGCATTCGACGCGCAGGTCACCGGCGTCTGCAGCACACGGAATGCCGACCTGGTCCGGTCGATCGGCGCGGACGAGGTCGTTGACTACACCAAAGAGGATTTCACGCGGCGTGGACAGCACTACGACCTGCTGCTGGACATCGCGGGAAGCCGCCCGGGATCGGCGTGCCGGCGGGTGCTGACGCCCAAGGGGATCTACGTCGCCGTCGGCGGGCCGGGCAGCCGATGGTTACAACCCGTTGGTCACGTGTTCTCGGCCCTCGCGATGTCGCCGTTCGTGTCCCAGAGAATGGTCATCGCGGACGTGGTCCGATGCGTGCAGAACAGACAGAACCTGATGACGCTGACCCACTTCATCGAGGACGGCAGGATCACTCCGGTCATCGACCGCTGTTATCCGTTCGAGGAGATCCCGGCCGCCATCAGATACATGGAACAAGGGCACGCGCCGGGGAAGGTCGTCATCATGGTCTGAGCCACCGGATCCACACAACCTTGACGGTTTTCCCGCGTCCATGTCGTCCTTGTCAGAGGTGAGAACGATCACTGGTCTGACCGCACGCAGGACGGTGGAGTTGCTCGGTGGCAACCCGACCCGGAGCACAGGGCTGCCATGGAAGGCGCGTGGGCGGTGCTGGCCGCGACCGGCCCCCAGGCCGCAGCGCGGCCAGCGACCGCCAGACGCGCAGGCCGCCGCAGGCGGACTGCCCTTGACCCTGTAGAGAAAGTTGTCGCCAGAAAGGACTCTGGCCCTCGATCGTCGTCAGCTGAGCCGCGCGACCAAGAGCCAGATTGTTAGACGAACCGCAGGTCTACGCCTCGCCGGACGTCAGACCGACAGGACAGGCCACGCCCGTCCCCCCGATGCCGCAGTAGCCGTTTTTGTTGCGGTGAAGATACTGCTGGTGATAGTCCTCCGCGAAGTAGAACTCGCCCGCCGGTTCGATCTCTGTCGTGATCTCGCCGTAGCCCGAGGACGTCAGAACCCGCTGGTACGCGTCGCGCGACGCCTCGGCCGCCTTCTGCTGTTCCGGTGTGTGGGTGTAGATCGCTGAGCGGTACTGGGAGCCGACGTCGTTCCCCTGCCGCAGCCCCTGGGTCGGATCGTGCGCCTCCCAGAACACCTTGAGGAGTTCCTCGTACGACACCTTGGCCGGGTCGTACACCACCCGCACCGCCTCGGTGTGCCCGGTGAGGCCGCTGCACACCTCCTCGTATGTCGGGTTGGGCGTGTACCCGCCCTGGTAGCCGACGGCGGTGGTCACCACCCCGGGGGTCTGCCAGAAGATCCGCTCGGCGCCCCAGAAGCAGCCGAGGCCGAAGTCGGCCACCGGGTAGCCTTCCACCGGGGGCAGTGGAGCGGACAGCACCGCGTGCGTGGCCGGCACCGGCATCGGTGTCGAGCGCCCCGGCAGCGCGTCCTCGGGAGCGACCATCGTCGCCTTGTTCCTGCCGAACATCCAACCCATCGTGCGCACCTCCACCTGTCAGCCTAAATCACCCAAACACTTAAGAGCCCCTACATAATCCCACATAGCAATACGCATTTGTCTTTAAGCATGTAAGGCGCGAAACTGTACTACATGCCTGACCTTCGGCGCGGTGTACTCTTTGGGGTCGCCGCCTACGTTCTCTGGGGACTGTTCCCTCTCTACTGGCCTCTGCTCAAGCCCTCGGGCGCGATCGAGATTCTCGCCCACCGTATGGTCTGGTCGCTCGTCGCCGTCGTCGCCATCCTGGCCGTCCGACGCCACTGGTCCTGGTTCAGAGACCTGGTCAGGCAACCCAGGAAGATGGCCCTTCTCGCCCTCGCCGCGGTGCTCATCACCGTCAACTGGGGCACCTACATCTACGCGGTCAACACTGGCCACGTCGTCGAAGCCGCCCTGGGGTACTTCATCAACCCGCTGGTCAGCGTGCTGTTCGGCACCATGCTGCTGAAGGAGCGCCTGCGCCCCCTGCAGTGGACCGCGGTCGGCTTCGGCGTGCTCGCCGTGCTCGTGCTCACGATCGACTACGGCCGGCTGCCGTGGATCGCCCTCACGCTCGCCGTCACTTTCGGCATTTACGGGCTGGTCAAGAAGCAGGCCAACGTCGGCGCCGCGGAGAGCCTCACGGTCGAGACCCTGGTGCTGCTGGCCCCGGCCCTGGCCTACCTCGTGTTCCTGGACCAGTCGGGCGCCACCACGTTCGGCCGTGAGGGCGCCCTGCACGCGCTGCTGCTGGCCGGCGGCGGGCTGGTGACCGCGGTCCCGCTGCTGTTCTTCACCGCCAGCGCGATCCGGGTGCCGCTGAGCACCATCGGCCTGCTGCAGTACATCGCCCCGGTCCTGCAGTTCCTGGTGGGCGTGCTGGTCGCCAAGGAGGTCATGCCGCCCAGCCGCTGGATCGGCTTCTCCATCGTCTGGCTGGCCCTCGCCATCTTCACCTACGACAGCCTCCGTACGGCTCACGCGAGCCGTACGGCGGTGAGAGTGCGTCAGCCCGAGCGCTCGACCACGTAGTCGCACAGGGCCAGGAAAGCCTCCCTGGCCGGGATCGGGGGCAGGGAGGCCAGGTCGCCCCGTGCCCTGTTCACCCACGCGTCCAGCTCGGCACGCGCCCTGACCATCGCGGGGTCGGCGCGCAGGAGCTCCAGCGCCTCCTCGACGTCGGCCTCGGCGACGGGGCCGTCCAGCAGGGCGCGGAGGCGGTCGCTGGCGGAGGACTCCAGGGCGTACAGCACGGGCAGGGTCTTGATGCCCTCGCGCAGGTCGGTGCCGGGCGTCTTGCCGGACTCCCCGGACGAGGACGCCACGTCGAGCAGGTCGTCGCCGAGCTGCCAGGCCACCCCGATCGCCTCGCAGGCCCGGCTGAGCCGCTCCACCACGTCGTCGGGCGCGCCGGCGAGCAGGCCGCCGAAGCGTCCGGAGGTGGCGATGAGCGAGCCGGTCTTGTCGGCGAGCACGTCGATGTAGTGGGCGATGGGGTCGTCGCCGGCGCGCGGGCCGACGGTCTCGCGGATCTGACCACGGACCAGGCGGGAGAACGTCTGCGCCTGGATCTTGATCGCCTCGGGGCCGAGGTCGGACAGGATCTCCGAGGCCTGGGCGAACAGGTAGTCGCCGGTCAGGATCGCCACGGTGTTGTCCCACCGGGCGTTCGCGGACGGCGAGCCCCGGCGGACCGGCGCCTCGTCCATGACGTCGTCGTGGTAGAGCGTGGCCAGGTGGGTCAGCTCGATCACGACGGCGCCGGGCACGACGCCCGGCGCCGAAGGGTCGCCGAACTGGGCGGCCAGCAGGACCATCATGGTCCTGAAACGCTTGCCGCCTGCCTCGATGAGGTGGCGGGACGCCTCCGTGACGAAGGCGTCCTCACTCTCCACCGACGAGCGCAGCAGCTTCTCGACCGAGGCCAGTCCTGAGGCCACGTCCTGCGCCAACCGCTCATCGACGATGGGCAGGTCAACAACGGGTGGCGCAGCCATTCACAATCCCCCTAGCGAACGAACAAAGTTGACGCAGCCTGTTCGGCGAGGTCCAGGACAGGCTGCGGGAAGACCCCCAGCACTACCGTAACCGCTGCCGCCAAGGTGATGACCGCCGCGGTCGCCCCACTGGGGATCGCGATGGTGGGGCCGTCCGCGGCGGGCTCGCTGAAGAACATCAGCACGATCACGCGGACGTAGAAGAACGCCGCGATGGCCGAGGTGACCACACCGACGATGACCAGCGGGGTGGCGCCGGCTTCGACGGCCGCGATGAAGATCGCGTACTTACCGAAGAAGCCGCTGGTCAGCGGGATGCCGGCGAAGGCCAGCAGGAAGAAGGCGAACACGCCCGCCAGCACCGGCGAACGCTTGCCCAGCCCGGCCCAGCGCGACAGGTGCCCCGCCTCGCCGCCCGCGTCGCGGACCATGGTGACCACGGCGAACGCGCCGACCGTGGTGACACCGTAGACCAGCAGGTAGAACATGATCGCCGACAGCGAGTTGGCGTTCTGCGCCGCCGCGGTCTCGACGACCTGCCCGTTGGGGCCGACCTTGTCGACGTTGGTGGCGATGACGCCGATCAGCAGGAAGCCCGCGTGCGCGATCGAGGAGTAGGCCAGCATGCGCTTGATGTCGGTCTGCGTGATCGCCAGGATCGCGCCCACCACCATCGTCAGGATCGCCACGCCCCACATGACCGGGCGCCAGTCCCAGTCGAGGTTGCCCAGGGCGACCCAGAACACCCGCAGCACCGCGCCGAAGGCGGCCACCAGCGTGCCGGAGGCCATCAGGGCGGTGATGGGCGTCGGCGCGCCCTGGTAGACGTCAGGCTTCCAGGCCTGGAACGGCGCCGCGCCGATCTTGAACATCAGACCGACGCCGAGCAGCGCCAGACCGGCGAACAGCAGCGTGTCCATGCCGCCGACACTGCCCAGCGCGGTGTTGATCTTGGCCAGGTCGACCGAGCCGGCGTAGCCGTAGATCAGCGCCATGCCGTACAGGAAGAAGGCCGAGGAGAACGCGCCGAGCAGGAAGTACTTCATCGACGCCTCCTGCGAGAGCAGGCGGCGACGGCGGGCCAGGCCGCAGAGCAGGTACAGCGGCAGCGACATGACCTCGAGGCCGACGAACATGATCAGCAGGTCGTTGGCCGCGCTGAACAGCAGCATGCCGCCCACCGCGAACAGGACCAGCGGGTAGACCTCGGTGTGCGCGGCCCCGGAGGTCTCCGCGTCCTCCTCTTCGGCACTGCCCGGTACGGCCGCCGCCGAGGCGACGAAGTGATCGTCGCCCATCACCAGCAGCACGCTGACGAACGACAGCACCAGGATGACGCCCCAGATGAACAGCGAGGGCCCGTCGACCGCGATGGCGCCCATCGCCGCCGCCTTGGTCGGCACGCCGCTCGCCATCACCTGGAAGATGATCAGCGCGAACGCGCCGACCAGGCTGAGCAGGGTCACCGGCACGTGGATCGACTTGCGGAGGTACCGGGGCGCGAACGCCTCGATCAGCACGCCGATGATCGCCGCTCCGAAGACCAGGAGCATCGGCGCCAGAGTGCCGTACTCGATGCTCGGCGCGGGGATGGTGGTGCCGTTCACTGTCCGGCCCCCTTCTCGGCAATCGCCGGGGTGAACTTCTCCACCTGCACGGTGGACAGCGTCTTGTCCACCGCCGGGTTGATCACGTCAAGCAGTGGCTTGGGGTAGAAGCCGAGCCCGATGATCAGGGCGATCAACGGGGCGACCACCCACATCTCGCGGCCGTTGAGGTCCTTGAACCCCTTGACCGACTCGGCCGTCGGCCCGTTGGCCACCCGCTGGTACATCCACAGGATGTAGATGGCGGCCAGGATCACACCGGTGGCGGCGATGATCGCGGGCCACGCGTAGCGCTCGTAGGTGCCGATCATCACCATGAACTCGCTGACGAAGGACGACAGTCCCGGCAGCGCCAGGCCCGACAGGCCCGCGATGAGGAACATGCCGGCCAGCTTCGGCGTGACCTTCTGCACGCCTCCGTAGTCCGCGATGTGCGGCGAACCGCGCCGGGCGATCAGGAACCCGGCGATCAGGAACAGCGCGCCGGTCGAGAACCCGTGGTTGACCATGTACAGCGTGGCGCCCGCGCCCGCGTCGTTCGTCATGGCGAACACGCCCAGCGCGATGAAGCCGAAGTGCGAGATCGAGGTGTAGGCGATCAGGCGCTTCATGTCGGTCTGGCCGATGGCCACGATCGCGCCGTACACGATGCCGACCAGGGCGAGCACGATCACCAGCGGCGTGAAGAACTTCGACGCGTCCGGGAACAGCTCCAGGCAGAAGCGGAGCATGCCGTACGTGCCGACCTTGTCCAGGACGCCGACGAGCAGCACGGCGGCGCCGGCCGGAGCCTGCGCGGCCGCGTCGGGCAGCCAGGTGTGGAACGGCCACAGCGGGGCCTTCACCGCGAAGGCGAAGAAGAACCCGGCGAACAGCCACTTCTGCGTGGTCGGGTCCTGGATGGCCCCGATGAGCTCGGGGAACATGAAGGTGCCCTTGTCGGCGATCACGTACAGCGCGATCACCGCGACCAGCATGAGCAGGCCGCCGAACAGCGAGTACAGCAGGAACTTGACCGCCGCGTAGGACCGCTGGGCGCCGCCGTAGGACCCGATCATGAAGTACATCGGGATCAGCATGGCTTCGAAGAAGACGTAGAACAGGAAGATGTCGGTGGCCGCGAAGACACCGATCATCATGGCTTCCAGCACCAGCAGGAGCGAGAAGTACGTCTTCACCGAACGCTTGGCGGTCGGCGCGTCGGCGTCGTGCCAGGAGGCCAGCACCACGATCGGCACCAGCACCGCCGACAGCGCGATCAGCACCAGCGCGATGCCGTCGACGCCGAGACCGAAGTGCACCCCGAAGGACGGGATCCAGTCGTAGGTCTCGACGTACTGGAAGCGCTGGCCCTTCGGGCTGAACGGCACGGCCATCGCGATGGTCAGCGCGAGGACGACCAGCGAGACGCCCAGGGTGACCTGCTTGGCCAGCTTGTCTTTGCCCTTGGGAAGCAGGGCGACCAGGACGGCGCCCAGGACGGGCACCGCGATCAGGATCGAGAGCCAGGGCATCACAGGTTCCCTACAAGGAGCAGAGCGCCGGCCAGGAGGGCCGCGCCGAAGAGGATGGACATCGCGTAACTTCTGGCGAAGCCCGTCTGGAGCCGGCGCATCCGGCCCGACGTGCCGCCGATCGTCGCGGCCAGCCCGTTGACGAGCCCGTCGATGCCGCGGTTGTCGAAGAACACCGCGAAGCGGGTCAGCCACTGGCCGGGGCGCATGAGCAGCGACTCGTTGATGGCGTCGCCGTACAGGTCGCGCCGGGCGAACCTGGTGAGGAACGAACCCGCCGGGGCGAGTTCGGGGACCTCGGCCCTGCCGTACTTCATCCAGGCGATGGCCGCGCCGATGGCGACCAGTACGAGCGTCGCCATGCCCGGGGTGCTGACGAAGTGGAACGTCGGCAGGGTGTCGGGCTGGCCGACGGCCGGGGCGAGGAACTTCATCAGGCGGTTGTCCAGGATCAGGTAGCCACCCAGGAAGACCGAGCCGATCGACAGGACGATCAGCGGCCAGGTCATCACGGCGGGCGACTCGTGCGGGTGCGCCTCGGAGTCCCAGCGCTTCTCCCCGAAGAAGGTCATGAAGACCATCCGCGACATGTAGAAGCCGGTGAGACCCGCGCCGAGCACGGCCAGCCAGCCGAGGACCGGGTCGTGGTGCATGGCCGTCTCGATGATGCCGTCCTTGGTGAAGTAACCGGACAGCAGCGGGAAGCCGATGATCGCCAGGTAGCCGATGAAGAAGGTGGCGAAGGTGACCGGCATGACCTTGCGCAGGCCGCCGTACTTCCTCATGTTCACCTCGTCGTTCATGCCGTGCATGACCGATCCGGCGCCGAGGAACAGGTTGGCCTTGAAGAAGCCGTGCGTGACCAGGTGGCCGATCGCGAAGGCGTAGCCGACCGGGCCGAGGCCCGCGCCGAGCATCATGTAGCCGATCTGCGACATCGTCGAACCGGCGAGGCCCTTCTTGATGTCGTCCTTCGCCATACCGATGATCGCACCGGCGAGCAGCGTGGCCACGCCGACGATGGTGACGACGAGCTGCGCGGTGGGCGCGGCCTCGAAGACGAAGCCGGAGCGGACCACCAGGTAGACACCGGCAGTGACCATGGTCGCGGCGTGGATGAGGGCGGAGACCGGAGTCGGGCCCTCCATCGCGTCCAGCAGCCAGGACTGCAGCGGGAGCTGGGCGGACTTGCCGCACGCGCCGAGCAGGAGCAGCAGGCCGATCGCGGTGAGCGTGCCCTGGGAGGCCTCGCCGACCTCGCCGGCGATGTCGCCGAAGGCGAGCGAGCCGAACGTCGTCCACATCATGAACATGGCGATCAGCAGACCGAAGTCGCCGACCCGGTTCACGATGAACGCCTTCTTGGCCGCCACCGCCGCCGTCGGCTTGAACTGCCAGAAGCCGATCAGCAGGTACGAGGCCAGGCCCACGCCCTCCCAGCCGATGAACAGCCCCACGTAGTTGTGGCTGAGCACCAGCAGCAGCATCGCGGCGACGAACAGGTTCAGGTACGAGAAGAACCTGCGCCGGTCCGGGTCGTGCGCCATGTAGCCGACCGAGTAGATGTGGATCAGCGATCCGACACCGGTGATCAGGAGCGCGAAGCAGATCGACAGCGGGTCGATCAGCAGCCCGATGTCCGCCATTTCGGGAATGAAGTCGAACAGGTGAACGCTGTAGCGCTTACCGTCGAGGGCGAAGAAGGCGAGCACGGCCACCACGAACGAACCGAGCGACATGAGCACGCCCAGCAGGTGACCCCACCCGTTGGTACGGCGTCCGCCCAGCAACAGGATCGCCGCGCCCAGCAGGGGCAGGGCGATCATCAGCCAGGAGGCCCCGATCACTCCACCGGAGTGCGGGATGATCTCAGCGGGTTCCACTGGCCACCTCTAGTACTTCAGCAGGTTCGCGTCGTCAACGGACGCCGACCTGCGGGTTCGGAAGATCGTCACGATGATGGCCAGGCCGATCACAACCTCGGCCGCGGCCACCACCATCACGAAGAAGGCGATGATCTGGCCGTCGAGGTTGCCGTGCTGCCTGGCGAAGGTGACGAACGCGAGGTTGCATGCGTTGAGCATGAGCTCCACGCACATGAACACGACGATCGCGTTGCGCCTGATCAGCACGCCGATGGCGCCGATGGAGAACAGCAGCGCCGACAGCACCAGGTAGTGAGTGGTCACTTCGATTCCTCCTCGGCCGCTTGCCTGATCGCCTCGGCGAGCTTCGGATCGGCCGGCAGGTGCCCGGTCTTGACGTCGTACCGCGCGATGTGGCGGTTGAGCGACAGCTCGGAGACCGTGCCGTCGGGGAGCAGCGCGGGCATGTCGATGGCGTTGTTCCTGGCGTAGGTGCCAGGCGCCGGCAGCGGCGACGGCTGCGGGCCGAGGAACCTCGCGCGCGACAGGTCCTTCTGCGAGGGCTTGCGCTCGTCGCGCTCACGGTGCGCCAGCACCATCGCGCCCAGCGCGGCGGTGATCAGCAGCGCCGAGGTGACCTCGAAGGCGAACACGTGGCGGGTGAAGACCAGCTCGGCGAGGGCGGGCACGTTGCCGCCGGCCGCCTCGGTCGCGCCCGCGAGCCCCAGCGTCGGGGTGAAGACCGCGTTGCCGATGGCCAGCGTGATCAGAGCCGCGAAGCCGAGCCCGGCGACCGCCGCCCAGAAGCGCTGACCCTTGATGGTCTCGACCAGCGAGTCCGAGGAGTCGACGCCCACCAGCATGAGCACGAACAGGAACAGCATCATGATCGCGCCGGTGTAGACGATGATCTGCACCGCCGCCAGGAAGGGCGCGTCCTGCACCGCGTACAGCACCGCGAGGCAGAGCATGACGCCGCCCAGCATGAGCGCCGAGTAGACCGCCTTGCGGCTGAAGATCATGCCGAGCGCCGCGCCGACGGAAACCACGGCGAGCACCCAGAATGTGATGGTCTCACCCATTCTCGCGTCCCAACCGGTAGTAGTCCTCTTCGGTCTCGCCGAGGCGCATGGCGTGCGGAGGAGCCTCCATGCCGGCGGTGAGCGGCGCGAGCAGCATCTCCTTGGTGTAGATGAGGCTCTCACGGCTCGAATCGGCCAGCTCGTACTCGTTGGTCATGGTCAACGCGCGAGTCGGGCAAGCCTCGATGCACAGCCCGCACAGGATGCACCGCAGGTAGTTGATCTGGTAGGTGCGGCCGTACCGCTCACCCGGCGAGAAGCGCTCGTCCTCGGTGTTGTCCGCACCCTCGACGAAGATCGCGTCGGCGGGACACGCCCAGGCGCACAGCTCGCAGCCGACGCACTTCTCCAGCCCGTCGGGCCAGCGGTTGAGCTGGTGCCGCCCGTGGAAGCGCGGCGCCGTCGGCTTGCGCTCCTCCGGGTAGTTGGTCGTGACGGGCTTCTTGAACATCGTGTGGAACGTGACGCCGAAGCCCTTGACGGGGTTCAGCCAATCAGTTGCTCCCACTGGGAACCTCCTTGCGCTGCACCCCGTGGTAGTGCGGCAGATCGAGCGGCGGCACCGGGAAGCCGCCGGCCGTGGGCTCTTCCCTGAGCTCCTCGTACTCGGCTTCGACCTGGGCCTTGGCTGCTTCCTTGCGGCGCTGGTTGACCGCGTCGAAGCGCCACCAGATGGCGAAGGCGCCGACGAGGACGACCGCCGCGATCACCAGGACCGTGGTCTGGTCGACACCCTCCATGCGGTAGGCGCGCACGGTGGCCACGAGCAGGATCCACGCCAGGTTCAGCGGGATCAGGACCTTCCAGCCAAGCGCCATGAGCTGGTCGTAGCGGACTCGCGGCAGCGAGGCGCGCACCCAGACCACGAAGCAGAAGACCAGGACGAACTTGATGAAGAACCACAGGAACGGCCAGTAGCCCGAGTTCGCCCCGTCCCAGAGCGAGATCGGGTACGGCGCGCGCCAGCCACCGAGGAAGAGGGTGATCGCCATCGCCGAGGCGATGAACGTGTGCAGATACTCGCCCATCATGATCAGCGCGAACTTCAGCGACGAGGAGTACTCCGTCTGGAAGCCACCGACCAGCTCGCCCTCACCCTCGGGCAGGTCGAACGGGATACGGGCGGCCTCACCGAACGCGCAGACCACGTAGATCAGGAACGACGGCAGCAGCAGCACGACGTTCCACGACGGCATCGGGATGGACATCCCGAAGAGCTCCAGCGCGCCACCCGACGCCTGCGAGGCGACGATCTCCGAGGTGGACAGCGTCCCCGCGAACAGGAACACCGCCACGAACGACAGCCCCATGGCGACCTCGTAGGAGACCACCTGAGCCGCCGACCGCAGACCACCGAGCAGCGCGTACGGCGAACGCGACGACCAACCGGCCAGCACCACGCCGTAGACCGACACCGCGCCCATGGCCAGCACGAACAGCACCGCGACCGGCAGGTCGGTGAGCTGCAGCGGCGTCTGCACGCCGAACATGTTGACCATCGGCCCGAACGGCACGATCGCGAACGTCGCGAAGGCGGGGATCACCATGATGACCGGAGCCAGCAGGTAGACGACCTTGTCCACCGTCCGCGGGAACAGGTCCTCCTTCAGGCCCATCTTCACACCGTCGGCCACCGACTGCAGCAGGCCGAACTTGCCCGCCCGGTTGGGGCCGTAGCGGTTCTGCATCCGGGAGATGAGCTTGCGCTCGAACCAGACGCCGAACAGCACGGACAGCATCAGGAAGACGAAGATGCCCACGGCCTTGATGATGGAGATCCAGACCGGGTCCTTGCCGAAGTCGGCCAGGGTCGGATCGGCCGCGAGAACGTGAATCATGAGGCGCTCCCGATCTTGACGATGTCGCCGGCCACCGCGCGCAGGTCACGCGTGACCGAGCAGCCGGCGGAGTTCGTCGGCACCCAGACCACCCGGTCCGGCAGGTCGGCGATGCGCACCGGCAGGCTCACCGTCTCACCGACTACGATCTTGCCCCCGTCGACGACGCCGATCTCGGCGGCGGTGCCCTCCGACAGCAGCGCCTCCGCCTCCCGCGCGGTCCCGGCCAGGTACGGCTCGCCGTCCTGCAGCCGGCCCGCGTCGAGCAGCTGGTGCCAGGTCGCCAGCAGCGCCTCACCGGCCTGCGGGACACCCGTCGACCGGCCGTTGACGCTCGGCGCCGCGACCCGGGCGCCGCGCCAGGAGCGGATACCGCTCAGCTCGCGCCGCGCGGCCTTGGCGTCGGGCAGGCCGAGGTGTACGTCCATGTGGTCGGCGAGGGCGCCGACCACACCGAGGTCGGTCAGCATGCCGGGCACCCTGAGCGCCGCCTCGAAGGTGCGTCCGCGCCCCTCCCAGTCGACGAACGTGCCGCCCTTCTCCGCGACGGCGGCGACCGGCAGGACCACGTCGGCCCGGTCGGTGACGGCGCTGGCGCGAACCTCCAGGCTGACGATGAACGGGGTGTTCTCCAGGGCCGCCAGCGCGGCCTCGGGGTCGGCCAGGTCGTACGGGTCGACACCGGCGATCACCAGGGCGTCGAGCTCCTCGCCCAGCGCGGCGGCGAGCATCGCGTCGGTGCTGCGGCCCGGGGTGTCGGGCAGCGAGGCGACGTTCCAGGCCCGGGCCACCTCGGCGCGGGCGCTCTCGTCGTCGACCGGGCGGCCGATCGGCAGCAGGTTGGGCAGCGCGCCCGCTTCCAGTGCGCCGCGCTCGCCGGCCCTGCGCGGGATCCAGGCGAGCCGGGCGCCGGAGGCGGCGCTGAGCCGTACCAGGGCCGAGAGGGCGCCCGGGACGGCGGCCAGGCGCTCGCCCGCGAGCACGATCGTGCCCTCGGCCAGCGCGCCGGAGTCCACCAGACCGCCGAGCGCCTCGGCCTCGGCGCCGGGAGCGGTACGCAGCAGCGTGCCGCCCATCTTGGCCAGGCCGGTGGTGGCGAACGGGGCGATCGAGGTGACCTGGAGACCGTGCTTCAGCCACGCCTTGCGCAGGCGCAGGAAGACGATCGGCGACTCCTCCTCGGGCTCGAACCCGACGAGCAGCACGGCGGGCGCCTTCTCCAGGTCGGCGTAGGAGAGCTCGATGCCCTTGCCCGCGACCTCGTGCGCCAGGAACTGCGCCTCCTCGGCGGAGTGCGGCCTGGCCCGGAAGTCGATGTCGTTGGTGCCCAGGGCGAGCCTGGCGAACTTCGAGTACGCGTAGGCGTCCTCGACGGTCACCCGGCCGCCGACCAGCACGCCGGCCCGGCCGCGCGCGGCGGTCAGGCCCTTGGCGGCGACGGCGAGGGCCTCGGGCCACGAGGCGGGCTCCAGCACCCCGTCGGCGTTGCGCACCAGCGGGGTCCTGAGCCGGTCGGGCTGCGTCGCGTAGGTGAACGCGAAGCGCCCCTTGTCGCAGTTCCACTCCTCGTTGACCAGCGGGTCGTTGCCGGCCAGCCGCCGGGTGACCTTGCCGCGCCGGTGGTCGGTGCGCAGCGCGCAGCCGGAGGCGCAGTGCTCGCACGCGCTCGGCGTGGAGACCAGGTCGAACGGGCGGGCCCGGAACCGGTAGGCGGCGCTGGTCAGCGCGCCCACCGGGCAGATCTGGATGGTGTTGCCCGAGAAGTAGGAGTCGAACGGCCGCCCGTCGGCGACGCCCACCTGCTCCTTGGCCCCGCGCTCGAAGAACTCGATGAGCGGGTCACCGGCGATCTGGTCGGCGAAGCGGATGCATCGCGCGCACTGGATGCAGCGCTCGCGGTCCAGCAGCACCTGCGTCGAGAGCGGCAGCGGCTTGGCGAAGGTCCGCTTCTGCTCCTGGAAGCGCGACTCGCCCTGGCCGTTGGACATGGCCTGGTTCTGCAGGGGGCATTCGCCGCCCTTGTCGCAGACCGGGCAGTCCAGCGGGTGGTTCATGAGCAGCAGTTCCATCGCGCCCCGCTGCGCCTTCTCGGCGACCGGGGAGCTGAGCTGGGTGGCCACGACCATGCCCTCGGCCACCTCGATCGCGCACGACGGCTGCGGCTTGGGGAAGCCGCGGCCGTTGCCCGCGTCGGGGATGTCGACCAGGCACTGGCGGCAGTTGGCCGCCGGATCGAGCAGCGGGTGGTCGCAGAACCTGGGGATCTGGATGCCGAGCAGTTCGGCGGCCCTGATGATGAGCGTGCCCTTGGGCACGGTGATCTGGAAGCCGTCGATGGTGAGGGTGACGACCTCCACCTGCTGGGCGGTCTCTACAACGGTCACTGGTCACCCCACACGGTGGACTTCTTCGGGTCGAACGGGCAGCCGCCGATCTCGAAGTGCTTGAGGTACTCGTCGCGGAAGTACTTCACCGACGAGTGGATCGGGCTGGTCGCGCCGTCACCGAGGGCGCAGAACGAGCGGCCGAGGATGTTGTCCGCGATGTCGGTGATCGTGGACAGGTCCTCCTCCGTGCCCTGCCCGGCCTGCAGGCGCTTGAGCACCTGCTTGAGCCAGTAGGTGCCCTCGCGGCACGGGGTGCACTTGCCGCACGACTCGTGCGCGTAGAACTCCGTCCAGCGCAACACCGTACGGACCACGCAGGTGGTCTCGTCGAAGATCTGCAGCGCGCGGGTGCCGAGCATCGAGCCCTTGGCGCCGACCGCCTCGAAGTCGAGCGGCACGTCGAGGTGCTCGTCGGTGAAGATCGGTGTGGAGGAGCCGCCGGGGGTCCAGAACTTGATCCGGTGCCCCGCGCGGATCCCGCCCGCCATGTCGAGCAGTTCGCGCAGCGTGATGCCGAGCGGCGCCTCGTACTGGCCGGGCCTGGTGACGTGGCCGCTCAGTGAGAAGATGCCGAAGCCCTTGGACTTCTCCGTCCCCATCGAGGCGAACCAGTCGGCGCCCTTGTCGATGATGGAGGGAACACTGGCCACAGACTCCACGTTGTTCACAACAGTAGGCGAGGCATAAAGCCCCGCTACAGCCGGGAACGGGGGCTTGAGGCGCGGTTGTCCACGGTAGCCCTCCAGCGAGTCGAGCAGAGCCGTCTCCTCGCCGCAGATGTACGCGCCGGCGCCGCTGTGCACGACCAGTTCCAGGTCGTAGCCGGAGCCGAGGACGTCCTTGCCCAGGTAGCCCTTCTCGTAGGCCTCGCGCACGGCCGCCTGCAGCCGGCGGATCACGTGCAGCACCTCGCCGCGCACGTAGATGAAGGCGTGGTTGGCCCTGATCGCGTACGAGGTGATGATGACGCCCTCGACCAGCGAGTGCGGGTTGGCCATCATCAGCGGGATGTCCTTGCAGGTGCCCGGCTCCGACTCGTCGGCGTTGACGACGAGGTAGTGCGGCTTGCCGTCGCCCTGCGGGATGAAGCCCCACTTCATGCCCGTGGGGAAGCCCGCGCCGCCGCGGCCGCGCAGACCGGAGTCCTTGACGGCCTGGATGACGGCGTCGGGGTCCATCGTCAGCGCCTTGCGGGCGGCGGCGTAGTCGCCGTAGCCCTCAAGGGTGAAGGAGTTCGGCTGGTCCCAGTTGGCGGTCAGGACCGGCGTCAGTGTGGTGCTCATGCCTCGGGGGCCTTCCATCCGTTGGCCTTGGCGACCTTGAGACCCTCCAGCGAGGGGCCGGCGGCGCTCGGACCTTCACCGGCCAGCTCGTCCGGCAAGCCGGAGAGCACCCGCGAGGCCTGCTTGAAGGAGCAGAGCTTCTCCGGGCCGCGGGTGGGCGAGACGGGCTTGCCGTCGCGCAGGTCGTCGACGAGCTGCTTGGCCGAGTCGGGCGTCTGGTTGTCGAAGAACTCCCAGTTGACCATCATGACCGGGGCGAAGTCGCAGGCGGCGTTGCACTCCAGCCGCTCCAGCGAGACCTTGCCGTCGGCGGTCGCCTCGTCGTGACCGACGCCGACGTGCTCCGACAGCTCCTCCCAGATCTGGTCGCCGCCCATGACGGCGCACAGGGAGTTGATGCAGACGCCGACGTGGTACTCGCCCACCGGCTTGCGCTTGTACATCGTGTAGAACGTCGCGACGCCCACGACCTCGGCCTTGTTCAGGCCGAGCATCTCGGCGCAGAACTCCTGGCCGCTGTCGGTGATGTAGCCGTCCTCCGACTGCACCAGGTGAAGCAGCGGCAGCAGCGCCGACCGCGTCTTCGGGTAGCGCCCGATGATCTCCTTGGCGTCCCGTTCGAGACGCTCCCGGACTTCCGGCGAATAGCTCACCGGTCCACACCTCCCATGACGGGGTCGATCGAGGCCACGGCCGCGACGACGTCGGCGACCTGTCCGCCCTCCGCCATCGCGGGGAAGGCCTGCAGGTTCGTGAAGGACGGCTCGCGGAAATGCACCCGGTAGGGGCGCGTGCCGCCGTCGCTGACCACGTGCGCGCCCAGCTCGCCGCGGGGCGACTCGACGGTGGCGTAGGCCTGGCCCGCCGGCACCCGGAAACCTTCGGTCACCAGCTTGAAGTGGTGGATGAGGGCTTCCATGGAGCTGCTCATGATGTGCGCGATGTGGTCGGGCGAGTTGCCGAAGCCGTCGGGCCCGAGCGCGAGCTGCGCGGGCCAGCCGATCTTCTTGTCCTCGATCATCACCGGCTTGTTCTTCAGCGGCCCGGCCAGGCGGTCGAGCGCCTGCTCGATGATCTTCAGGGACTCCTCCATCTCGGCCATCCGGACGAGATAGCGGCCGAAGACGTCGCAGCTCTGCTGGGTCGGCACGTTGAACTCGTAGTCCTCGTAGCCGCAGTAGGGCTGCGACTTGCGCAGGTCCCACGGCAGGCCGGCCGAGCGCAGGATCGGGCCGGTGATGCCCAGCGCCATGCAGCCGGTCAGGTCGAGGTAGGCGACGTCCTTGGTACGGCGGGTGTAGACCGGGTTCTCGTCGAGCAGCTTGCGGATGTCCTTGATCCGCTTGGGCATCTCCTTGAGGAACTCACCGATCTTGTCGACCGCGCCCGCGGGCAGGTCGACGCTCACACCACCGGGCCTGATGTAGGCCATGTTCATCCGCAGACCCGTGATGTACTCGAACAGGTCCATGATCAGCTCGCGGTCGCGGTAGCCGAACAGGAACGGCGTGGTCGCGCCCAGCTCCATGCCGAACGTGCCCATCGCGACCAGGTGTGAGGAGATCCGGTTGAGCTCCATCATCATCACCCGGATGGCCGAGGCGCGCTCGGGGATCCGGTCGGTGATGCCAAGCAGCTTCTCCACGCCCAGGCAGTAGGCCGTCTCGTTGAAGATCGGCGCGAGGTAGTCCATGCGGGTGACGAACGTGGTCCCCTGGGTCCACGTCCGGAACTCCATGTTCTTCTCGATGCCGGTGTGCAGGTAGCCGATGCCGCCGCGGGCCTCGGTCACCGTCTCACCGTCGAGGGTCAGGATGAGCCGGAGCACGCCGTGCGTGGACGGGTGCTGCGGGCCCATGTTGATGACCAGGCGCTCGTCCTCGGACTCGCGGACCGCGTCGACGACCTCGTCCCAGTCCTGCCCGTTGACGGAGTAGACCTTGCCCTCGGTCGCCTCGTCGTAGCCCGTGCTCATGAGTAGGACCTCCTCTGGTCCGGCGAGGGGATCTCGGCGCCGCGGTACTCCACCGGGATACCGCCCAGCGGGTAGTCCTTGCGCTGCGGGAAGCCTTCCCAGTCGTCCGGCATCATGATCCGGGTCAGCGCGGGGTGACCGTCGAAGATGATCCCGAAGAAGTCGTAGGTCTCGCGCTCGTGCCAGTCGTTGGTCGGGTAGACGCCGACCGTCGACGGGATGTGCCGGTCGCTGTCCGGGCAGCTCGTCTCGACGCGGATGCGCCGGTTGTGGGTGATCGAGCACAGGTGCAGCACCGCGTGCAGCTCCTCGCCGACCAGGTGCGGGTAGTGCACGCCGGACACGCCGAGGCACAGCTCGAAGCGGAGCTCGGCGTCGTCGCGCAGGCGGCGGCAGACCTCGACCAGCTTCTCGCGGCGGACGTGCACGGTCAGCTCGCCGCGGTCGACGACGACGCGCTCGACGGCGTCCTCGATGCCGGCTTCGAGCGTGTCGACCACGTCGTCGAAGTAGTCGCCGTAGGGGCGGGGAGTCGACAGCTGGGGGGCGCGCCGTACCACCAGGCCGCCGTAGCCGGAGGTGTCGCCGGTGTCGGCGGCGCCGAACATGCCGTTCCTGGCGACCGGCTCCTCCGGCACGTCAGGGAGGTTCTCGCTCACTTGCCGGCCCCCTGATCGATCAGCGGCAGCGTACGCAGCGCCTGGAGTTCGAGCTCCTCGATCTGCTTGGCCCGGTGCGCGCCGAACTTCATGTTCTGGATCTTGTCGTGCAGCTTCACGATCGCGTCGATCAGCATCTCCGGCCGCGGCGGGCAGCCGGGCAGGTAGATGTCGACCGGGACGACGTGGTCCACGCCCTGCACGATGGCGTAGTTGTTGAACATGCCGCCGCTGGAGGCGCACACGCCCATGGCGATGACCCACTTGGGCTCGGCCATCTGGTCGTAGATCTGCCGGAGCACCGGCGCCATCTTCTGCGACACCCGACCGGCGACGATCATGAGGTCGGCCTGACGCGGAGACGCCGAAGCGCGCTCCATGCCGAAGCGCGCGAGGTCGTAGTGCGAGGCCCCGGTGGCCATCAGTTCGATGGCGCAACAGGCCAGGCCGAACGTCGCCGGCCACACGGAGTTCTTACGCGCCCATCCGGCGGCCTGCTCGACCGTGCTGAGGATGAACCCGCTGGGGAGTTTTTCTTCAAGTCCCATATCTAGTCCCAGTCCAGACCCTTGCGGCGCCACACGTAGGCGTAGGCCACGAGCACGGTGACGATGAACAGCACCATCTCGACCAGCCCGAACAACCCGAGCTTGTCGAAGGTGACCGCCCACGGGTAGAGGAAGATGATCTCGATGTCGAATACGATGAAGAGCATCGCGGTGATCATGTACTTCAGCGGGAAGCGGCCGCCACCGACCGGCTGGGGCGTCGGCTCGATGCCGCATTCGTAGGCGTCAAGCTTCGCGCGGTTCCAGCGCTTGGGACCGGTGAAGGGCGCGATCGCGACCGAGAAGATCGCGAATCCTCCCGCGAGAACGGCGAGCACCAAGATGGGCACATAAAGATCCATCGCTACGCCTCCTCTCCCATCTCCACGCGCGCGGGCGCGCAGTCTGATCTATAAGTGGGTCTTGGGTTCATGCTGGTGGGGCTAGTTTCGCTAGGGCGTTGATGATGCGGTCCGACGCATCGCCTCGCCGGTCGGTGAGATTACCAAGGAGTTTGAGAGCGAAGCGCATCAGCCTCGGGTGCGGCAGGCCGTGCCGGGTGCCGAAGCTCATCACTCCGGGCCGCCCGATGGCCTCGACGAACATCCTGCCCAGCGTGAAGTATCCGCCGTAGGCGTCCTTGAGCACCTGTGGATAACCGCGCAAGATCCGCTCCTGCTGTGCGGGAGTGGTGCCGCGCAGCGCCTTGACGATGACCTCGGCGGCCACCTCGCCGGTCTCCATGGCGTAGGCGATGCCCTCGCCGTTGAACGGGTTGATCGCTCCCGCCGAGTCGCCCACCAGCACCAGACCGCGGGTGTAGTGCGGCTGCCGGTTGAACGCCATCGGCAGGGCGGCCCCTCGGATGGGGCCGACCATGTTCTCCTCGGTGTAGCCCCACTCGGCCGGCATGTTCTTCACCCAGCGCCTGAGCAGATCGCGGTAGTCGATCGTCTTGAAGGCGTCGCTGGTGTTGAGCAGGCCGAGGCCGACGTTGCTGGTGCCGTCGCCGACGCCGAAGACCCAGCCGTAGCCGGGCAGCAGCGTGTCGCCGTCCCACAGCTCGAGCCAGGTCTCCAGGTAGTCGTCGTCGTGGCGCGGGCTCTCGAAGTACGTGCGTACGGCCACGCCCATCGGGCGGTCCTCACGCTTGTGCAGTCCCATCGACAGCGCGAGCCGGGTGGAGTTGCCGTCGGCGGCGACCACCAGGCGGCTACGGTAGGTCGCGCCGCCCTTGGTGGTGACACCCACGACATGGCCGCTGCGGTCGTCGAGCACCGGCCCGGTGACGTTCACGCCCTCCATCAGGCGCACACCGGCCTTGACCGCGTGCGCGGCCATGATCTGGTCGAAGTCCTGCCGGGTGCGGACGAGACCGAAGTCGGGGAAGCTCGACAGCTCGGGCCAGTCCAGCTCGAATCTGAGCCCGCCGCCGACGACGCGCAGTCCCTTGTTCCTGATCCAGCCGGGCGCGTCGATGTCGACGCCCATGTTGATCAGTTGCTTGACCGCTCGCGGGGTGAGGCCGTCACCACAGACCTTCTCCCTGGGGAACCTGGTCTTTTCAAGCAGCAATACGTCGAGCCCGGCTCGGGCGAGGTAAAACGCTGTCGCGGAACCGGCGGGTCCGGCGCCGACGACGATGACGTCGGCGTCAGCCTGGATGACGGCTGGCACGGTCACGGGACCTGTCCTGTTCCTACACGCTCGATGGCCTCGGGGTGTGGGGCCTTCGTTCCTTTGTGAAGCTCTTCACAAACTTGTCGCCCGGCAGTCTAACGCTTTTCCGTTGCAAGGTGTCAGGCGGGTTGCCCCTCGGGGTAGGCTACCGGAGGATCTTCATGAGCCGACGCCCCCCTGCCGCCCCCTCTGGGGATCACGCCGCAGAACACGGCGTACACAGCTTTGACCTGCAAGTTTATGTGAACAAACACACAGCTGAGCGCCGCCGTGCGACCCGCCTTCCGGTCAGAGGTCGAATTCTGACTGGCGGACGCCCGCGAGGAACGCCCGCCATTCGCCCGGCGTGAAGGCGAGAACCGGCCCGGACGGATTCTTCGAGTCGCGGATCAGGACACCGTCGGCGACGCGCGCGAACTCCACGCACTCCCCGTTGGTGTTGCTGAAGCTGCTCTTCCGCCAGGAAACGCCGTCCACGGTTCCACCCATCCCAACCCATGCCAGAGAGAGTCAAATCGCCGACGCCCTGTCGTAGTGACGCGGCCAGGGTGGAAGTAGACCATGAAAGACAGATGGGGCGCTCGACAATCCTTGGGAGCAGTTACGTCTTTTACGGCTCCGGCGGGGTCAGATCCGCGCGGTCACCGCACGTGGTCGAACTCCCCGTTACGCACTCCGGCCACGAACGCGGTCCACTCGGCCGGCGTGAAGCGCAGGACCTCGTCGTCCGGGCGCTGGGAGTGGCGCACTTTCACGGCGGTCGGAGTCCACGCCACCTCCACGCACTCGCCGTTGTTACCGCTGAAAGTGCTCTTGCGCCAGGTCGCCGGCTCCATCGATACATCCTCACTGTCGGGGGGCTAGATGGACATACCCCGGCACCGAGCAAGGGATTCACATCATGTCGAACGTGAACGGTCCGCCAGGTCAGCAATGAAATCCACCGAGTCCTCGTCGGACATGGCCTCGATGGACATCTGATAGAAGAGCCTGTCGAAGAGGTAGGTCTCCTTCTCCCCCTCCTCGAACGCGCCGCCCGTGACCTTCTCCAGGTAGACGACGTCGTCGTGCAGCCGTTCCAGCCCGTCGCGCGGCGGGAAGCGCAGCAGGACGAACCCGTGGTGCGCGTGCATGTGCGGCGCGTTGAGTGGCAGCACCCGGATCGAGACGTTCGGCAGCCTGGCGATCTCGACGACCCGCAGCAACTGGTCCCGCATGACCTCCGGGGTGCCGAACCGGCGGTACAGGACCGACTCGTCGACCAGCGCGGAGATGTCCAGCGCGCCCGGCCCCTGGAGTATCCCCTGGCGCTGCAGGCGCAGCCGGGCCCGCCGTTCCACCTCGGCGGGCGACATCGTGTTCAGCGGGTGGCCGAGCCCCATGGCGGCGCGGGCGTAGTCGGCGGTCTGGAAGAGTCCGGGGAAGATGACGTTCTGCCAGGTGAGCATCGACTGGGCGCCCCATTCGAGGCCGATGTAGTTCACATAGGAGTCGGGCAGGGAGTCGGCGTAGCCGTCCCACCAGCCCTTGGCCTCGGATTCCATCGACAACGCGAGCAGCGTCTCGCGCAGCTTCGGCTCGATCTGGTAGAAGTCGGCCAGGCGGGCGACATCGTCCCGCTGCACGACCACCTGGGCCTTCTCGATGCGGGAGATCTTCGAGGTGGACCAGTCGAGCGCCTCGGCCAGTTGGGTGCCCGTCCGGCGAGCGTCCTCGCGAAGCCGCCGGAGCTCAGCGGCGAGCCTGCGCTGGCTGACGGTGGGGCTGGCATCCCGCGCCACTGCGCTCTCCTTCGGGCCGTGCTCACAGGATCGGACGAGATTCCCAGCGGGAATCCCGACATTAATCCCGGCGAGGATTGCGGTGCATTTCCCGAGCTAGAAGACCATCGTAACCCTGACGAGCACAATGCGCACAGATACGACAGAAACCACCGGCCAACCGCTAGACCTCCGGCCGCGCTGTGACCAGACTCACCCCCCGGACACCTCCCGCGCAAGCTCACTCGCGCATCGATCAGCCCCGGGGCTTGAAACCGCGGTGGAGCGCGACGGTGCCCATGGTGAGGTTGCGCCAGGCGACGCGCTCCCAACCGGCACGCTGGATGATCCCGGCCAGTGTCCGCTGGTCGGGCCAGTCCCTGATCGACTCGGCGAGGTACTCGTAGGAGTCGTCGTTGGAGCCGAACACCTTGGCCACCTTCGGCAGCAGCCTCATCAGGTACTCCCGGTAGACCGTGTCCACTATCGGCACCGTCACGTGGGAGAACTCGAGGATCACCAGCCGCCCGCCCGGCTTCGCCACCCGGAGCATCTCGCGCAGCGCCTGCGAGGTGTCGTGCACGTTGCGCAGCGCCACGGAGATCGTCACGGCGTCGAAGGAGTCGTCGGCGAACGGCAGCCTGAGCGCGTCGCCCGCGACGAACGAGACGCCGCGCACGCCGCCGCCGGAGATGCCCGACCCGCCCCTGCGCCGCACTCCCGTGGTCAGCATGCCGAGGGAGAAGTCGGAGGCGATGGCGCGGGCGCCCAAGGCGGTGAAGGCGTCCGTCGAGGTGCCGGTGCCGGCGCCGAGGTCGAGGACGAGCTCGCCGGGGCCCGCGTCGACGGCGGCCGCGACCGCCTTGCGCCAGAGTCGCACCTGGCCGAGGGAGATTACGTCGTTCACCAAGTCATACCGGCGGGCCGTGCGATCGAACATCGCGGCGACCTCATGCGGCTGCTTGTCGAGCTGAGCGCGCGTCATAGGGCAAGCCTAGGGCGTACCGGACAATAAACGGAAAGTAGCGTGCCGATTACTCAGAGGCTGATAAGACTTGGCGAATGCTTGCCCTCACCGCGACCATGGCCACGCTGCTGGCCCTGGTCCCCTCCTCTGCGATCAGGCACGAACGCGTGGTGTCCGCCGATCCGGTCGACACCACCCCCCATGTGCTCGACGGCATCGTCAACGCCATCGTGCTCGTCGGCGACACCGTGGTGGTCGGCGGCGCGTTCAGCGAGGTCGGCGACGCGGCCCGGACGACCGTCCTGGCCAGGGACAACCTGTTCGCCTACTCGCTGTCCACCGGCAGGATCCTGCCGGACTTCGCCCCCGTGGTCGACGGGCCGGTGAGCGCCCTCGCGGCGGGCGGCGGCGGCACCGTCTACGTCGCGGGCGGCTTCACCTCGGTCAACCACGCGCGCGGGCGCGCGCTGGTCCGGCTCGGCCTGGCCGACGGCTCTGTCGTCCCCGGCTTCACCCCCAGGATCTCCGGCGGCGCGGTGTCCACCCTGGCCAGACGGGGTTCCGAGCTGTACGCCGGCGGCGACTTCGACCACGTCGGCGGCATCCCCCGCCCGGCGCTGGCCAGGCTCGACGCGACCACCGGACAGCCCGACCCGCGCTTCACGATCACCCCGGGCTCGCCGCTCACCTCGAAGGTGAAGGTGCACGCCATCGCGCTGTCGCGGGACCGGCTCGCGGTCGACGGCAGCTTCACCACCCTCGACGGCCGGTCCCGGCCACAGCTCGGCCTGATCGACATCGGCGCCGCCACGCCCAGGGTCGCCGACTGGCGCACCGACACGTACGCGGTGACGTGCATGGACAGCTTCCCCTCGTACGTCCGGGGTCTCGACTTCGCGCCCGACGGCAGCTACTTCGCGCTGGTGACCACCGGTGGCCCGCGCGGCGGCGCGAAGAAGCCGTGCGACACCGCGGCCCGCTTCGAGACCTACGCCAAGGGCAGCCGGATCAAGCCCACCTGGATCAACCACACCGGCGGCGACTCGCTCTACTCCGTGGCGGCCACCGGCGCGGCGGTCTATGTGGGGGGGCATCAGCGCTGGATGAACAACCCGTCAGGGCGGGACTCGGCGGGGCCGGGCGCGGTGCCCCGGGAGGGCATCGCCGCCATTCACCCGCGCACAGGAAAGGCGCTGAGCTGGAACCCCGGCCGCGAGCGCGGCATCGGAGTCAAGGCATTTCTGGCGCACAAGGGCGGACTACTGGTTGGTAGTGACACAACGCGACTCGGACGGGAGTACCATGCCCGGATTGGCATGTTCCCCCTGCCCTAGTCGCCCTGCGGCTTGTTGCGGTCGACCTTGTCGCTGATGCGTGAGCTCATGGCGTCACGCTGCTTGGACAGCAGGACATAGCTGGCTATGCCGCTGACCACGAAGGCGATGACGATCAGCAGCAGTGGGTGGCGCACGTTGAGCAGATAGAGCACACCCAGAGTTACGAGAAACAGGCCGATCCGCGACGCGGTGTAAACGAGAACGGGACGCACAGGTTCGAGGTTACTCGCCCCGCTCCGTGCGTCGCTCTTCGCACCAGGCGCGACCGCTGCTACTGTTCCCAGTCAGGCGCTTTCGTAAAGAAACACCCACGAGAGCCCCAAAGAGGCTCTATCATATAACAATCGGGCAGTCGGCTGATAACAACCCGTGATCTTTGTAGAAAAGCACGGATAAATCAGGTTTCGCTCGACACACTGGATACCTGTCCGCCCGCTGGCAGGAAGCGGGATGCGAGGGGGAGAGATTGGTGGAGAGTAGCAGCGAGCGTCTGCTGACCCCTGGAGAGGTTGCCGCCCTCTTCCGGGTAGACCCAAAGACGGTGACGCGCTGGGCCGCGGCAGGCCGCATCAGTAGCATCCGTACCCCCGGAGGGCACCGGCGTTTCCGCGAGTCGGAGGTGCACGCCCTTCTTCGTGGCGAGGACGTTCTTACGGCCGATCGGCCGGCAGGTGAGTCCCCGCGCGTCTGACGTACCGTCACCGGTGATCCTGCGTGCCATACCCGGAGCCGCAGGGTCACCGACACGGGTCAGCGCGCGCACATCCCCGCATCAGGGTGTAAGGCCGGCCGTGGCCGGGCTTCCCTCGCCTGCGCCACTCGCGCTCACCGCCTGACCACCGCCGCGTCGCCACCGGATCAGGCATCCTCCTGCTCGGACCTGAACGCCAGGAACTCGCGCTCCAGCGCGTCGTTCTCCGCCTCCCACCTGCGACGGCGCTCCGCCACCTCGAACTCGGTCAGCGACTCGGCCAGCCACCTCTCGTAGTCAGGGTCCCCCGGCTCGATCTCGACGTACGCGTTGCCGATGAGACGCCCGTCATCGCTGGTCAGGCTCTGCGGCACCCGAATGGTGCCGTCCGCGAGCCGGATCACGTACATGACTGATCACCTAGATTCCGTAGCGCCGGTTGAAGAACAACATCACGTTGAGCGCCATCCGCGTGTCACCGCCCAGCATGTCGACGAGGGCGGGCCGCTGGCGTGAGGCGATCGCCGCGAAGGCGTCCGCGAAGAACTCCTTGCGCCCCAGTCCGCCGCCCTGCCGGTGGAAGGAGGATGCCAGAAGGGGCGTGCACTGCTCGTAGAGCGCCAGGAACTCCGGCGAGTCGGACACCCAGTCGCCCTCCGGCGAGTCGACGTCGTCGATCGCGTGCCCGACCTCGTGCATCATCACGTCCGGCGTGGGCGAGGGGCGGTCGCCGACCACGATCTTGCGCTCGCCGTACGCGCCGGCGCAGATGTCCCAGGTGGCGCGGCCTGAAGGGAGGGGGGCGCCGCGCAGGTAGGACATGTCGTCGAGGTCGGGGACGCCGCCGGAGCCGACGTAGATGCCCTCCAGGCCGTCGGCGAGCAGCCGCTTGAGCCGGTCCGGCAGCCCGGCCAGGCTCTCCACCGCTCGGACGGTGTCGGCGGCGGGCGGTCCCTGGCGGGCGTCCCACTGGCGGTGCAGGATCGCTTCCAGGCTGCCGCAGTGGCGCAGCCCGTCGCCCTGCGGGGGAACGTCGGGCCGGTTGGGCTGCGCCCGGGGCCGCTCGTCGACGAGCTCGAAGTCCTGCCAGGTGTACTGCGGCCGGTCCACCACAGCCGCCGCGAACCGCTCGCTGTTCCGATCCCCGCGCTCCACCCGCTCCTGACGCCCGGCCACCGAATCCGCGGCACCGGCCCGGCCGTCCGGTTTCCGGTCGGCGCCGCCGGACAGGCCGTCGGTGAAGCGTTCCCGCCAGCGGTCCCGGAAGCCCTCCACGCGCTCCCTGGAACGCTCCCTGGGGGCCTCGGCCTCAGGAGGATCCTCCGGATGGTCGCCGCCCCAGAAGGACTCGCGTGGCGCGTCGGAACCGCGTGCGGAGAGGTACGAGCCGCGGCGCCACCAGCGGCTGCCCCGCCGATGGCGGCCCTTGTCACCGGACCGCCGATCGCCAGAAAAGGCCATAGCACCTCTCCCCGACGTGGAGCCCGTAGTCGCAGCTCCCTGGATCAGGTTCCACCGTACGACGCGGATCTTCCCGAGTCATCCGAAATGGGGCAGCGCGCACGCACGATCACTCGATCGATGGCTTACAGTTCGGGCATGCCTAGCGTCCTTGTCGGTCTGGCGGTCATGGCCTTCTGGCTCTACTGCCTGTTCGACGTCATCACCACCCCTGACGAAGAGGCCAGGAACCTGCCCAAGATCCTCTGGGTGCTCGTCATTCTGCTGCTGCCCCTGGTCGGCGGCCTGTTCTGGCTGCTGCTCGGCCGCCCCCACGGCCCGCGCGCGACGCGCGTGCCACCACCGGACACGACGAAGCGCACCCAGGCCCCGAAGGGCCCGGATGACGATCCCGACTTTCTGCGCGACCTCGACCGCCGCCTGCGCGACGACGACTGAGCGTTCTACAGGCCCGAGTAGCTGTGCAGGCCGCCCAGGAAGATGTTGACGCCGACCAGGTTGAACAGCAGGCAGCCGAACGCGACGAGCTGGACGATCGTCACCGACCTGCCGCGCCAGCCGGCCGTGGCCCTGGCGTGCAGGTAGGCGGCGTAGGCGATCCAGGTGATGAACGCCCAGACCTCCTTGGGGTCCCAGCCCCAGTACCGGCCCCACGCCTTGTCCGCCCAGAGCGCGCCGGCGATGACGGCGAACGTCCACAGCGGGAAGGCCAGCACGATCGCGCGGTGCGCGACCCGCTCCAGTTCGGCGCGGGTGGGCAGCCTGGACAGGCCCTCACGGCGGACCAGGTAGAGGATGCCGGCCACGCCCGCGAGCGTGAACAGGCCGCTGGCGATGATCGCCGCGGAGACGTGGATGGCGATCCAGTAGGAGTCCAGGGCGGGCACCACGGGCCCTGCCTGGACGTAGAGGTACTTGACCGCGAAGCCGATGCCCAGCGTGGCCGCGACCATGACGAAAGCGCCGAGGAAGCGGATGTTCTGCCGGAGCTGGGTGACCAGGAAGGCGGTCACGGCGGCGCAGCAGAGCGCCAGCACGAACTCGTACATGTTGCCCCACGGCCAGCGTTCCACGGCCAAGCCGAGGGTGACGATGGCGGCGAGGTTGGCGGCCCAGCCGAGCCAGCCGAGCGCGACGGCGGCGGTGCCGGCCTTCAGCGCCCAGGCCGGCGGCTCGGGGGTGTCGGCGACGGCCGTCTCCGGTTCCTTGACCGCGACTCCGCCCGAGGAGGCCGCCGCGAGCGGCACTCTCCTCTTGGCGGCGGCCGAGACGTTACCGCGAGCCTTGCCGAAGGCTAGCTCCATCGCGAAGCCGATCATGGCGACGAGATAGAGCAGCACGGTGGCGAGGACGAGATTGTCGCTCAGTCCGGCGAGTTGCTCAGCGGACATCCTTCTCTCCTGAAGATAGGATTTTGACGATGCCGGCGAACTCCTCGGAGAAGCCCGCGCCGGAACCTTCGGTACGTGTCAGCCCACCGATCTGGACCGTGGTGCCGTCCAGCCGTACCCAGAGGCGGCGGCGGCGGATCATGAGCGAGAGCACGATGCCGAGGACCGCGGCCGCCGAGGAGACGAGCGCGGGGACCCGGCCAGGGTCGTGGGCGATCTGGAGGGTCATCCACTCCTTGACGGCGGTGAACTCGATCTTGCCCGCGCCGTCCGGCAGGTCGAAGGACTGCCCGACCGCGAGCGGCTTGGGCGCCTTGGAGCCCATGACCAGCGGGTTGAGCTTCTTCATGATCTCCGGCGGGGCCAGCTCGTAGACCGACTGGGGCCGGCCCGAGCGGACGCCGAGGTCGCCGGAGAAGGCTCCGACGATCTGCAGCTCGGGGTTGATCGCGCCGGGGAAGGCGGAGACGAACGTGCCGTCCTGCGTCTGCACGCTGGTGGGCAGGAAGCCGAGCACGAAGCCGAGCTGACTGGGCTGGGCGTCGGGCGCCTTGACCACGCAGGCGGAGGTGAGCGTGGGCTTGCTCTCGATCAGGCACGGCACCGGCCCGTCGAAGGCGACCTGGCCCTTGCCGTCGGTCACCTTGACGACCGGCGCGTAGCCGTGGCCGATGAGGTAGGTCTGGGTGCCGTCGATCTCCAGCGGCTCGTTCACCTTGAGTTCGTAGGCGCGTTCGGGCGCGCCCGGCGAGTCGTTCACCTTGAGGTAGGCGGAGTAGTCGAGCTCCTGACCGCGCTTCTGCCCCTGGAGCTGGTAGGAGGCGCTGAAGTCGGTGAGCTGGAAGGAGAACGGCTCCAGCGACTCGGCGGAGACCTGGCTGCCGGGCATGTAGCGGTCGTAGGCGGCCACCGTGTTGGCGAAGCCGTCGCCCTCGACGACCAGGACGTTGCCGCGGTAGCCGTACAGGCTGCCGATGCCGACCGCGACCAGGATGCCGAGCAGTGAGACGTGGAACAGCAGGTTGCCGACCTCGCGCAGGTAGCCCTTCTCCGCCGACACCCAGCCGGGCCCGGTGTCCACCCGGAAGCGCAGGCCGCGCAGCCGCTTGGCGGCCTCCTCCACGGTGAGGTCGCCGTCGAGGGAGGAGTGGTACGGCAGGCGGCCGAGGTTCTTGGGCGCGGCGGGCGGGCGGCGGCGCAGCTCGCGGACGAACGTCGAGGTACGCGGGATGATGCAGCCGATCAGCGAGGTGAACAGCAGCAGGTAGATGGCCGCGAACCAGGGCGACTGGAAGACGTCGAAGAGGGACAGCCGGTCGTACCATTCGGCGAGCGCGGGGTTGTTCTGGTAGATCTTCGCGACCTTGTCCGGCTCGACGCCGCGCTGCGGCACCAGCGAGCCGGGGATGGAGGCCAGCGCGAACAGGAACAGCAGCACCAGGGCGGTCTTCATCGCGGTGAGGGTGCGCCACCCCCACCGCAACCAGCCCAGCACGCCGAACTGGGCGGGCTGGGGCGCCTGCTGCTTCTTGAGCTCGTCGATCGTCATCAGATCACCGGCTCGAATCCGCCGATCCACACCTGCATGGACGCGATGATCTCAGTCCAGAGCCCGGTGACCAGCAGGACGCCCACGGCGACCAGCATGCCGCCGCCCACCCTGGTGATCAGTCTGCTGTGGCGGCGGATGGCCTTGATGGAGCGCAGCGCCCACCGATAGGCGAAGGCGGCCGCGACGAACGGCAGGCCGAGGCCGAGCGCGTACGCGCCGGCGAGCACGGCGCCGCGGCCGGCGCTGCCCTCGTTGAGGCCGAGGGTGAGCACGACGGCCAGCGTCGGGCCGATGCACGGGGTCCAGCCGAGGCCGAACACCACGCCGAGCAGCGGCGCGCCCGCCAGCCCCGCGGCGGGCATCCGGTGGATGCGCACGTCGCGCATCATGCCGGGGATCACACCGAGGAAGGCCAGGCCGAGCACGATGGTGAGCACGCCGAGGACGCGGGTGATGATCTCGGCGTTGCCGAGCAGGGCCGCGCCGAGGCCGCCGAACAGCGCCCCGCTCAGCACGAAGACCAGCCCGAAGCCCAGCACGAACAGCGCGGTGCCGAGCACCAGCCGGCCGCGCTTGGGATCGGCGCTCATGCCGGTGACGTACGACAGGTAGCCGGGCACCAGTGGCAGCACGCACGGGGACAGGAACGAGACCAGCCCGGCGAGCACCGCGATCGGCAGGGCCAGGACGAGCGAGCCGGAGGCGACGGTGGACACCCAGTCAGCGCTCATCGCGAACCTTCGTGACCGCGTCCATGAGGTCGGTGTACTTGACCGCGCCGAGCGCCCGCGCGGCGATCCGGCCCTGCGCGTCGATGATCAGCGTGGACGGGATGGCGGCGGGCGGCACCGTGCCCTGGAAGGACAGCGCGACCTTGCCGGGCTGGTCGAAGATGCTGGGGTAGCCGGACTGCTCGGTCCGCTCGAAGGCCAGCGCGTCGGCCTTGCGGTCCTTGAAGTCGATCCCGAGGAACTCGACCCCGCTGGCCTTGGTCTTGGCGGCGACGTCCTTGAGCACGGGCGCCTCGGCCCGGCAGGGGCCGCACCACGACGCCCAGAAGTTGATCACGACGACCTTGCCCTTGTGGTCGGCGAGGGAGACGGTGGTGTCGGTGAGGGTCGTGCCCCGCACCTCGGGCGCCTGCTTGCGGTCGGCCTGGGCGAAGATCGTGACCTTCCCGTCGCCGGCGACGAACCGTGTGTCACCCGACTGCGGCTGGCCGTCCTGCTGGTTGCCGGCGCAACCCGCGAGGAGGAGGGCCAGGAGTGCGAGAGTGATGGGTTTTGCGCGCACGGGAGAAGGATCTCCTTGTACTACAACTGGTAGAGCTTGCAACTGTACCGGCGGAGTCAGGCGCCCGGGACAGAGGGGCGGCCTTTCACCAGCGCCCCCGCGGGCTCGCTGTAGCCGATGCTGACCAGCCGGTCGCCGTCGAAGGTGAAGGTGGTGAGGCTGGCCAGCGCGCACTGCCGGCGGCGCGGGTCGTGCCACAGCCGGCGGCCCTCGGCGGCCGTTCTGATCATCCAGATCGGTAGCTGGTGGCTGACCAGCACGGCCTCGTGGCCTCGCGCCTCCTCCCGGGCGGTGTCGACCATGGAGCGCATCCGGGCGACCACCTCGGTGTAGCGCTCGCCCCAGGAGGGGCGCAGCGGGTTCCAGAAGTAGCGGTAGTGGCGGGGGTTGCCCAGCACGGCCAGGCCCATGCCCACCGGCGCGCCCTGCAGCAGGTTGTCGGCCTCGATCAGCCGTACGTCGGTCGCCACCTCCAGCTCCAGCGCATGGGCGAGCGGGGCGGCGGTCTCCTGGGCCCGTTCCAGGGGGGAGCTGTAGAGCTTGACGATGTCGCGGTGGGCTATCGCCTTGGCGACCGTCTCGGCCATCAGCCTGCCGGTCTCGGACAGGTGGTAGCCGGGCAGCCTGCCGTACAGGACGCCCCCGGGATTGTGCACCTCACCGTGCCGCAGCAGGTGAACGACGGTGGTCTCAGCCATGGTGGGGATCAGCCTATCCGTTTGGATATGCCTGGCAGACGGGCCCTGCCTCGTGGAGAAGGTATGTGGAAGGTAAAGTCGGACCCGATCGCGCCTAGGGTTCCGTGCCGTCCCGCGCTCCGCGCGACGGCAGGCAGGTCCGAGCGGCGCCGCGGCTCCTCGGGGTCGTACAGCTGACGGGACAAAAGCCTGGAGGCTCCTGTCCGCTTACCCGGAGGGAGTCTCACAGTGAGCCTTTTCCCCCTTGTCCTCGTTCTTGTCGCGGCCATCGCGCACGCCTCGTGGAACCTGCTGAGTAAGCAGGCGTCCCAGGCCGACGGCATCGTGTTCCTGTGGCTGGTCGCGGCGGCGTCCTCGATCATCTGGGGGCCGGTCGCGATCGGCTACCTGGTCGTCACGGAGACCGCGCCCACCTGGACGGACGCGGCGGTGATCACCGGGAGCACGCTCCTGCACCTCGGCTACTTCATGCTGCTGCAGCGCGGGTACCGCGACGGCGACCTGTCGATCGTGTACCCGATCGCCAGGGGCACAGGGCCGATGCTGGCCAGCGCGGTCGCGGTGCTCTTCCTGGACGAGCACCCGGCTCCCGCGGGCGTCGCGGGCATCGTGCTGGTCGGCGTGGGCGTGTTCATGATGAGCGGCGGCGGCGCCGAGGGCGACCTGCGCGGGATCGCGTTCGGCCTGGCCACGGGCGTGTTCATCGCGGCCTACACGGTGTGGGACGCCCAGGTGGTCGGCGCCTTCGCGGTCGCGCCGATCCTGCTGAACTACGGCGGCGAGGTCGGGCGGATGGCGTTCATGACGCCGCTGGTGCTGGGCGGGCGGCGTCCGCTGATCGGGCGGGTGTGGCGTGAGCACCGCTACCGGGTGCTGGGGGCGGCGGTGCTGATGCCGTTCTCCTACTTGCTGGTGCTGTTCGCGTTCACCATGGCGCCGGTCAGCGTGGTGGCGCCGATGCGCGAGGTGAGCGTGCTGGTGGCGGTGGTGCTGGGCGGCCGGCTGCTGGCCGAGGGCGACCTGCGCCGCCGCCTGCTGGCGGCGGGCGTCATCCTCGGCGGCATGGTCACGATCGCACTGAGCTGATCCAGCCGTCCTCAAGGTGGCGGCTGGCCTGCTCCAGCGCGTCCACCGCGGCGCGGATGGCCGGCCGGCGGGCCGCGTCGGTACGCCACAGGGCGTAGATGCGCCGGGTCTGCCGGGGCAGGGTCGGGATCACTCGTACCCCTTCGGGCACGCAGTCGCGCCCCAGTCTGGGCACGATCGCGCTGCCGAGCCCGGCGGCGACCAGCGCGAGCTGGGTCGGGTACTCGTCGGCCATGCAGGTGATCTCGGGTTCGAGCTGGGCGCTGCGCAGCGTGAAGATCAGCCAGTCGTGGCAGACGGTGCCGGGCGAGGAGCTGATCCACTTGTCGCCGCTCAGCTCGGCCAGGGAGACCTCCCGCCGGTCGGCGAGCGGGTGGCCGGCGGGCAGGATGACGTCGGCGATGTCGTCGATGAGCATCGCCCGGGACAGCCCGTCGGGGATGGCCATCGGCCGGTTGAGCCAGTCCTGGACGATGGCCAGGTCGAGCTCGCCCCTGGCCACTTCGCGGATCTGCCGCTCGGGCTCCCGTTCGCTCAGGTTGATCTGCAGGTCGGGGTGGCGCTCGCGCAGGGCGCTGAGCGCCTGGGGCATCAGCCCGCGCGCGGCCGTGGGAAAGGCGCTGACGTGCAGCTTTCCGACGACCGCGCCTCTGAGTGCCTCGAAGTCGGCCTCGGCGGTCTCGACCAGGGCGAGGATGCGCTCGGCGTGGTCGGCCAGCAGGCCGGCGGCGTCGGTGAGCCTGACGCCCCGGCCGTTGCGCTCGATGAGCGTGGCGCCGGTCTCCCGTTCCAGTTTGGCGAGTTGCTGCGACACGGCGGACGGCGTGACCATCAGTGCTTCGGCGGCGGCTCCCACCGAGCCGTAGACGTGCACGGCGTGCAGGGCCTTGAGCCTGTTGAGGTCGAGCATGTAGCCAGCCTAAATGGATATGCGCAGAAAGTCTCGCTTGTACTGAACTGTTCCGCCGTCGACCGGCTACTGAACCGCCGCCGCCGCCTTCGCCGCGGCCGGCAGCGCCTCCGCGATGCGCCCGATGGCCTCCTCGTCGTGCGCGGCCGACAGGAACCACGCCTCGTACGCCGACGGCGGCAGGTAGACCCCCTGGTCGAGCATGGCGTGGAAGAAGGCCGTGAACGCCTTGGTGTTCTGCGTCTGCGCCCCGGCGAAGTCGGTCACCTGCCGGTCGGTGAAGAACACCGAGAACAGGCTGCCCGCCCGCTGCAGCCGGTGCGGCACGCCCTCGGCGGCCAGCGCCTCGGCGGCGGCCGACCCCACGGCCTCGGCGGCGGCGTCGATCCTGGCGTAGGCGTCCGCGTCCAGGTTGCGCAGCGTGGCCAGGCCCGCCGCGGTGGCCAGCGGGTTACCCGACAGGGTGCCCGCCTGGTAGACCGGGCCCTCGGGCGCCAGATACGCCATCACGTCGGCCCGGCCGCCGAACGCCGCGGCCGGCAGCCCGCCGCCCATCACCTTGCCGAACGTCATCAGGTCGGCGTCCACCGGGTCCAGGCCGTACCACCCGGCCGCCGACACCCGGAAACCGGTCAGCACCTCGTCCACGATGAGCAGCGCGCCGTTCGCCGAGCACAGCTCGCGCAGGCGGGCGTTGAACCCGTCGGCGGGCGGCACCACGCCCATGTTCGACGGGCAGGCCTCGGTGATCACACAGGCGATCTCGAAACCGCGGAACGCCTCCTCCACCGCCGCCACGTCGTTGTACGGCAGGACGATCGTGTCGGCCGCCGACGCGCCGGTCACCCCGGGAGTGTCGGGCAGCCCGAACGTCACCACACCGGAGCCCGCCGAGGCGAGCAGCGCGTCGACGTGGCCGTGGTAGCAGCCGGCGAACTTGATGACCTTGGAGCGGCCGGTGAAGCCCCTGGCCAGCCGGACGGCGCTCATCGTGGCCTCGGTGCCCGAGCTGACCAGGCGGACCTTCTCCACCGGGGCGACCCTGGCGACGATCTCCTCGGCGAGTCCGACCTCGCCGGGGGTCGCGGTGCCGTACGAGAAACCGTGGGAGAGCGCTTCGGAGACGGCCTCCACCACCGCGGGGTGGCGGTGCCCGAGGATCATGGGCCCCCACGAGCAGACCAGGTCGACGTAGCGGTTGCCGTCGACGTCGGTGATGTACGGACCCTGTCCCGAGGCCATGAAGCGGGGGGTGCCCCCGACGGCGCCGAACGCGCGGACCGGGGAGTTGACGCCTCCCGGGACGATGGCGCGGGCGCGGGCGAACAGGGCCTCGGAGTTCCTTGTGCTGCTCACGGACCCAGCCTAGCCAGGCGCGGGAGTCAGGTGAGCCAGTCGAGCACGCGCACCGGGTCCGGCAGCGGGCGGCCGTCCGGCGGGCGCAGCCACGAGACGGGCTGGCCGGTGGACAGCGTCGAGGGCGGGGCCAGCACGTAGCTGTCGCGGCAGTGCCAGCGCAGCCCCGGAGTGTCGTCGATGGTGGCGGGGTCGCAGTCGAGGTTGCAGGACCACCACTCGTCCTCGTCCTCGGGATTGCCGCGGGTCCCCACATAAAACAGGACCCGGTCGCCTTGGGAGGCGACCGGGCCCGAGTCGAAGCCCGCGGCGTCCATCCGCGTGAGCGCGGACAGTCCGGCGGCGAGCGGTACGTCGAACACGTCGAACACGCGGCCGGTGGGCAGAATCACATTGGCCTCGGGCTCACGCTGCCACCAGCGGGTGAGCAGCGTGGTGTCCGTCGTCGCCTGCACATGCCAGGCCGGCGAGAGCGGATGCGCGCCCGGGTCGGGACAGCCGATGCGGTCACACGAACAGGCCCGCGAGCCGCGCCGCAGCGGGTGGGCGCCGGGCACGCTGGCCCAGCCGAGCGCGGCATACTCCAGCACGGCGTCGATCCGAGTCGAACGCGCCCGCTTTTTTGTACGTCGAGCGAGTGGTACCCCCACCATGGTGCCTCCGTCGAGTCCGCGCCTGAGGCGGCCCCGCCAAGAGGTGCGACATCGGGCCTTAGGCACACGAGTGGTCGTCACCTGGGACACACCAGCACTTGTCCTCGCACTCTAACGCACCAGTCCCACAAGACGACGGGAAACCCCCCGGCTAGAGACGGCGCGCCACTTCGGTCGCCCAATAGGTCAGGATCATGTCGGCCCCGGCGCGCTTGATCGCGACCAGCGACTCCATGATCATCCGATCCCGGTCGACCCAGCCGTTGGCCGCCGCCGCCTCGACCATCGCGTACTCGCCGCTCACCTGGTAGGCCGCCACGGGCACGTCCACCGTGTCGCGCATCTGCCGGATGATGTCGAGGTAGGCCATCGCGGGCTTGACCATGACCGCGTCGGCGCCCTCGGCCAGGTCCAGGCGCACCTCGCGGAGGGCCTCGCCCAGCGGTCCCGCCGGGTCCTGCTGGTGGGAGCTGCGGTCGCCGAACTGCGGCGCGCACTCGGCGGCGTCCCGGAACGGCCCGTAGAAGGCCGAGGCGTACTTGGCGGTGTAGGCCAGGATCGGCAGCCCGGCGAACCCGGCCGCGTCCAGCGCCTCGCGGATCGCGCCGACCTGGCCGTCCATCATGCCGCTCGGCGCGATCATCTGTGACCCGGCGCGGGCCTGGGCCACGGCGATCGAGGCGTAGCGCTCCAGCGTCGCGTCGTTGTCCACCTCGCCGTCGGCGGTCAGGATGCCGCAGTGGCCGTTGTCGGTGAACTCGTCCAGGCAGGTGTCGGCCATCACCACCAGCGCGTCGCCGACCTCGGCGACGGCGTCGCGCAGCGCCTGCTGCAGGATGCCGTCGGGGTCGTCGGCGGCCGAGCCGCGCGCGTCCTTCACCGCGGGGATGCCGAACAGTATGACGCCGCCCACCCCCGCCTCGGCCGCCTCGTGGACGGCCTTGCGCATCGAGTCACGGGTGTGCTGGACCACCCCCGGCATCGAGCCGACCGGCTGCGGCCCGCTGATCGACTCCTTGACGAACATCGGCAGGATCAGCTCCGCCGGGTGCAGGCGGGTGCCCGCGACCATCCGCCGCATCGCGGAGGTACGGCGCAGCCGCCGCGGACGGGCGACGGGAAACTCAGCGGACATGGGCACTCCCCCGGGGGTCTCTCACTTGGTACGGCGGCGCGCGCCCCTGCGGTTCTGCGAGGGCCGCCGCGGCGTGTCCCCCGCGGCCAGCGCCGCCTGCCTCTGCTTTGAACCGTACTCCGACAGCGCCGCCGCCAGGGCCGAAGCGGAAGGTTTGTCGGCCATGACGTCCACCCGCAGGCCGAACTCCTCGGCGGTCTTGGCCGTCTGCGGGCCGATGACCGCGATCACCGTCACGTTGTGCGGCTTGCCGGCGATCCCCACCAGGTTGCGCACCGTGGAGGAGGAGGTGAACAGCACGGCGTCGAAGCCACCGCCCTTGATCGCCTCGCGGATCGGCGCGGGCGGCGGGGCCGCGCGCACGGTCCGGTAGGCGGTGACGTCGTCGCACTCCCAGCCCAGCTCGGTAAGCCCGGCGACGAGCGTGTCGGTGGAGATGTCGGCGCGCGGCAGCAGCACCCGGTTGATCGGGTCGAGCATCGAGTCGTAGGGCGGCCACTCGGCGACCAGGCCCTCGGAGGACTGCTCGCCGGAGGGCAGCAGGTCGGGCTTGACGCCGAACTCCACCAGGGCCCTGGAGGTGGCGTCGCCCACGGCGGCCACCTTGAGCCCGGCGAAGGCGCGGGCGTCGAGACCGTACTCCTCGAACTTCTCGCGCACCGCCTTGACCGCGTTGGCGCTGGTGAAGGCGACCCACTCGTAGCGGCCGGTGACCAGGCCCTTGATGGCCCGGTCCATCTGCTGCGGGGTGCGCGGCGGCTCCACCGAGATGGTCGGCACCTCCTCGGGCACCGCGCCGTAGGAGCGAAGCTGCTCCGACAGGCTCGCCGACTGCTCCTTGGTCCGGGGCACCAGCACCCGCCAGCCGAACAGCGGCTTGGTCTCGAACCAGGACAGCCGGTCGCGCATGCCGACGGCGTCGCCGACGACGATCAGCGCGGGCTCGGTGAAGCCCGCGTGCTTCAGGTCGGCCTGCAGCCGGCCGAGCGAGGTGGCCACGGTGAACTGCTCGACGGTGGTGCCGGAGCTGCTCACCGCGACGGGCGTGCTGTCCGGCTTGCCGCCGGCCATCAGCGCCTTGCCGATCGCCACGGCGTCGTTGATGCCGTGGTAGATGACGAGCGTGCCCTGACAGGCCGCGTGCGAGGCCCAGTCCTGCTCCTGCGCGGCGTCGACGATCCGGAACTCGGGCACGCCGGAGGCCGGCGGGATGCCGGCATAGGTGAGCACCGCGGTGGCCGGCGGCACACCGGGCACGATCTCGAAGTCCACCTCCGCCGCGGCACAGGCCGCGACCTCCTCGGCGATCGAGGAGAACAGCATCGGGTCGCCCTCGCACAGCCGGACGACCCGCTGGCCGGCCTTGGCACGCCTGACGACGTCGCCGTCGACGACCTCGACCCCGGCGCGGCAGTGCCGCAGCAGCGGGCCGAACAGTTCTTCGTCGAGGACGACGGCGTCTGCCTTGGCCAGCAGTTCGGCGCCGCGCAGCGTGAGCAGGTTCTCGTCACCCGGCCCCGCGCCTACGAAGGCGACGAACGCGGAGGTTGGACTATCGGAGCTCAATGGGAATGCTCCCCCATCAATCTGTCGGCCCCTTCGGCGATCATGGTGGCCGCGAGTTCACGGCCCAGCTCCATGGCCTCCGAAGGAGAACCGGCGGCGGACTTGCGCACCGCGTGACGGCCGTCCAGTGAGACGACCGCGGCGGTCAGGTTCAGTGTGTGCCCGTCGTCGACGGCGTGGGCGCCCACCGGAGCGGAGCACCCCGCCTCTAGGGCGGACAGCACGGCGCGCTCGGCCGTCACCGCGGAACGGGTCCGCGGATCGTCCAGCACGCTGAGAAACTCGACCAGGTCAGACCTGGTCGAGAGGCACTCTACGGCCAAAGCGCCCTGACCAGGAGCCGGCAGCATCTCCTCGACCTCGAAGACTTGGGAGATCTCGGCGTCCCTGCCGATCCGGACCAGGCCCGCGGCGGCCAGCACGACCGCGTCCAACTCGCCCGAGGTTACCTTGCCGATGCGGGTGTCCGCGTTGCCGCGGATCGGCACGTAGACCAGGTCGGCGCGCAGCGCGGACAGCATGGCGATGCGGCGCGGCGAGCCGGTGCCGACCCGCGCGCCCGGCTCCAGGTCGGCGAACTTGGCCCTGCCGACCAGCGCGTCGCGCACGTCGTGCCGGGTGGGGAGGGCGGCCAGCGTCACCTGCTCGTCCTGGGTGGTCGGCAGGTCCTTGAGCGAGTGCACGGCGAAGTCGATCTCGCCCTCGATCAGCTTGTCGCGCAGCGCGCTGACGAACACGCCGGTGCCGCCGAGCTGGGAGAGCTGGGCCTTGGTCACATCACCGAAGGTGGTGATGCCGACCAGCTCGATCTCCGCGCCGGTCGTGGCGGTGTAGGCGTCGGCGATCATCTGGGACTGGCTGGTCGCCATCAGGCTGCGGCGCGTCCCGAGCTTGAGCTTCACAGCTCTACCTCCCTCACGGCTTCGGGCACCTTCGGGTCCAGATCGAAAAGCTCACGCAGCGCCTCCGCATAATGATCGCCCGCCGGTGAGGTCGCGAGCTGTTTGACACGCACAGTGGGCTCGTGGAGCAGCTTGTCGACGACCCGGCGCACGGTCTGGCCGACCTCGTCGCGCATCCGGCCGTCCAGGTCGGGCACGCGCATCAGGAGCCGGCCGAGTTCGGCCTCCACCACGTCGGCGGCCTTGTCCCGCAGGGCCACCACGGTCGGGGTGACCCTGGCCGCCCGTTCGGCGACGAGGAACGCCTCGACCTCCTGCGCGACCAGGTCACGCACCGACTGTACGGCGTCGCCGTCCTGTGAGCCGACACCCGAGGCGTTGATGGCCTCCAGGTCGACCAGCGTCACGCCGGGCACCTGCCGGACGGCCGGGTCGATGTCGTGCGGCAGCGCGAGGTCCAGCAGGAACAGCGGGCCCTGGACCATGTCCGGGGTGATCACGTGGTGCCCGGCACCGGTGCAGGAGATGACCACGTCGGCGTTCCGGAGCTCTCGGGGAACCTCGGACAGCTCGACCGCGCGCCCGCCGACCGACTCGGCCAGCCGTACGGCACGCTCGAAGGTGCGGTTGGCGACCACGATGTCGGTGAGGCCCGCGCGGGACAGCGTCGCGGCGGACAGCGCGCTCATCGAGCCCGCGCCGACCACCAGCGCCCGGCGCCCCTCCAGCGGTCCGGCCAGGGACAGGCCCGCGCTGACCATGGAGGCGCCGGCCCGGTCGATGCCGGTCTCGGCGTGCGCCCGCTTGCCCACCCGCAGCGCCTGCTGGGCCAGCTCGTTCAGGGTCGCGCCGAGCACGCCCTCGTCCTGGGCCAGCCTGAGCGACTGGCGCACCTGGCCGAGGATCTGGCCCTCGCCCACGACCATGGAGTCGAGGCCGCTGGCGACGGAGAACAGGTGCTCGACGGCCCTGTCCTCGTAGTGCACGTACAGGTGCGGGGTCAGCTCCTCCACGGGGACGCCGGAGTGGACGCCCAGCAGCCGGCTGATCGCGGTGACGGCGCCGTGGAAACGGTCCACCGCCGCGTACACCTCGACCCTGTTGCAGGTCGAGACGACCATGACCTCCGCGACGCAGACCTCGGTCCGTACGTCGTGGAGCAGTTTGACGAGCGCGTCGCCGGTCACCGACACGCGCTCCAGAAGTGCCACCGGAGCGCTCCGGTGACTCAGTCCGATCGCAAGAACACTCATTGACTGTCCACGGCCATAAGTGGCCCCCCACTTTCGCGATCCGCTTTGCGCTGCTCATGGAACGCAAGGATCTGCAGCTCGATCGATAGGTCGACCTTACGGACATCGACGCTGTCAGGCACGGCGAGCACGACAGGGGCGAAGTTCAGGATGCTGGTCACACCGGCCGCGATCACGCGGTCGCACACCTTCTGGGCCGCTCCGGCCGGGGTCGCCAGCACCACGATCGAAACTCCGCGCCGTTTGATCACGGTTTCCAGTTCATCGATGTGCTCTACATTCAACCCAGCGATGTCGTCGCCCACCACTTCGGGGTCGGCGTCCAGGAGCGCGGCCACCCGGAAGCCCCTGGAGACGAATCCGCCGTAGTTGGCGAGCGCGCGGCCGAGGTTTCCGACGCCGACGATGGCGACGGCCCAGTCCTGGGTCAGGCCGAGTTCCCGGGAGATCTGGTAGATCAGGTACTCGACGTCGTAGCCGACGCCGCGCGTGCCGTAGGAGCCCAGGTGGGACAGGTCCTTGCGGAGTTTGGCCGAGTTTACTCCGGCGGCGGCGGCCAGGTCCTCGGAGCTCACCGTGGTGGTGCCGCGCTCGGCCATCCCGTTGAGCGCGCGCAGGTACAGCGGCAGCCGGGCGACGGTCGCCTCGGGAATACCGCGGTCACGCGATAGGGACGGGCCTTTGGGAGGGCGGGGCATCACGTGCCGGTGCTCCAGAGGAACGGGCGGTCTGGCCTGGACCGCGCCAACAGTATCGGGGCCGTCTTTCAGGTTAATCCCTTTGTGAACCGACGCACAAAGTCGGGGCTCCGGATACCGTGGCGGCATGCACCGGATCACGCTGCTGGGCAAGCCAGGCTGCCACCTCTGCGACGACGCCCGCGAGACCATCGCGAGGGTGGCCGGCGAGCTCGGCGTGCCCTGGGAGGAGATCGACATCAACTCCTCGGCCGAGCTTCAGGAGAAGTACTGGGAGATGATCCCGGTCACGCTGATCGACGGCGTGCAGCACGACTTCTGGCGCGTCACCGAGTCACGCCTGCGCGAGGCGCTCGCCTCCTAGAACATCGCCGTCGGCAGCGGCACCACCTTCGCCGCGTTGACGTTCAGCTCGATTACGTTGGTGGCCAGGACCATGCTCTGGCGCTCGGTCAGGAATCGCTGGACGTGCGGCTGGCGCTGGTGGTCGCCGTAGGCGACCTCGTCGCGGTAGAGCTCGTAGACGATGCGCTGCAGCGGGGCGGACTTCACCGAGTGGCAGGCGTAGATCAGCGTGTCGGGCTCGCCGCCGCGCACCGCCTGGACGGTCTCCTCGGCCAGCCGGTCGAACGCGTCGCCGGAGCCGTCGATGATGGTGAAGACGGTGAGCAGGCCGAAGATGTTCGGCGACGGCCTGGACTGGTGGACGGCGGCGGCCGGGCGGGTGGCGGCGTAGCCGGGCAGTTCGGCGCCGGGGTAGACCGCGCCGGTGCCCGGCATGCTGTAGTCGGGTTCGCGGGGCTGGCCGTACCCCTGGGGGACGGCGTGCGCGCCGGTCTGCGGGGTCGCGCCCGGCAGGTTGTGCGCGACGGTCCGCTCTCCGGTCTGCGGGCCGCTGCTGGGCATCCCGTGCGAGCCGCTCTGCGGGCCCGTTCCCGGCATTCCGTGCGAGCCGGTCTGTGGGGCGGCGCCGGGCAGACCGTGCGGGCCGGTCTGTGGGCCGCGGGCCAGTGGGTCGGCGCCGTTGGTCATGATGTAGCCGGTCGCCGGGCCCGCGGAGAACGGGTCGGGCGCCATCCGCGCGGCGTAGTCGACCTCCTGGTCGCCCGCGCGGTACTCGGCCACCAGGTCGCCCAGGCCCGAGTTGCGCGAGCGGCGCGGCTCGACCGGCGCGCGCGGCTCGGCGCGCTCCACCGGCGGCTCGGGCGCGGCCCGGCGCCCGCCGGAGCCGCGCTCCCAGCGCTCGTCCTTGACCCCGACGCCTCCGGCCTCCTCCTCCTCGTCCTCGTACGGCGCCAGCGGGCGCAGCACCGAGTACCAGATCGCGGCGGCGGCCACCAGCAGCAGCGCGACGGTGAACACCTCGGCCACCGCGAAGCTGACCGCGCCGACCAGCGCGATGCCCGAGGGCGCGATCACCAGTGAGGCGTGCAGGTTGTCGACGTCGGTCTCGTCGCCGGTGCGCCAGCGCAGACCGGCCACCGCCATGGCGGCGAGCATGATCACCACAACCGCGACGTGCGCGCCCAGCAGCAGGTAGGCCGGCGGCCAGTCCCAGTGGCCGGCGGCCGGCGGCAACGCCTTGGAGAACGGCGGCGTCTCGCCCACCGGGTCGAAGATCAGCACGACGGAGGCGACGACGGTGAAGGCGATGCCGATCAGCCAGGTGGCGAACTTGGCGGGCGTCTTCGTTGCGAGGAGCTGGATGAGCCCGATGGCCAGCCAGACGGGGGCCAGGAGGGAGCCGGTGAGCTGGTAGAAACGGAAGGTGGCGGTGCCGAACCCGATCAGCGAGCCCACGCCCACTACGGCCAGTGACACGCACAACGCGATCGCGGCGACGGTCCAGGCGATCAGCCAGCCCTCGCGCTCCTCCTGGAGTCTGCGGATCAGGGCGACCGAGGCGATCGCGGCGAGCAGGGCTCCGGCGAACGCGATGGCGGCGACGAGGTATTCCATGGTGTCTCCAATGCTGCCGGACAATACCTCCCAACCGGTAGCCGAAGCCGGAAGCGGGTTGGTCCAACACGGTATCCGCCGACTACCCGTAGTCATGACGGGGCTGGAGTGGATTGTGGAATTTCCAGTTGATTTCTAGAGTGTTCGAGCACGCCGCACCCCTTACCCCTAGGGATACCGGATGCCTGATTCGTGGCCGTTCGCCGGGCTCCTTCCTCCAGCGGCCGCTGGAGGAGCACGGACGAGCGAGCTTGCCGTGCGCGAAGAGGCTCCAGCCGACCACCACACGGACGAGCTGCGCACGTTGGTGCTGCGCGCGAAGACCGGTGACAGTGACGCCTTCGGAACGCTCTATGACCGATATCTCGACCTGGTCTACCGCTACATCTACTACCGGGTCGGTTCGCATCCGCTCGCCGAGGATCTCACCAGCGAGACCTTCCTTCGCGCTCTTCGCCGAATCTCGGACTTCACCTGGCAAGGCCGTGACTTCGGCGCGTGGCTCGTGACAATCGCCCGCAATCTCGTGACCGACCACTTCAAGTCCGGGCGCTACCGGCTGGAGGTGACCACGGGGGAGGTGCTGGACGTTCCGGTGGACGGGGCGAGCATCCCGGAGAACGCCGTGGTGACGGCCATCATCAACGACCGGGTGCTGCGGGCCGTCCGAGATCTCAATCCTGAGCAGCAGGAGTGCGTGGTGCTGCGGTTCCTGCACGGCCTGTCCCTCGCGGAGACCGCGCTGATCATGGGGAAGAAGAGTGGAGCGATCAAAGCGCTGCAGTTTCGCGCGGTCAAGGCGCTTGCCCGGGCCCTCAAGCCAGACTTTGATTGAAAGTTGGCGTAACCTACCCCGCCGACCCGTCGTTAGGCAGGTATCACGGGTAGTAGCGGGGAGCATTCATGGTTAGGTCGCGACCTCGGTGGTGGCCGTTCGCCACCGCTCAGAGCTCGCAGGCGCGCCTCCTCGACCGCCTGACGGAGCTCCAGTCAGTGCCGCTCGGCGGCGGGCCCGATCCGGAGTTCAGGGCCCGGCTGCGCGAGGGGCTCATGTCGGCGTCCCTGGAGGCGCCCGAAAGGGCCGCCAGGCCGTCGCGCCGCCGCCATCGGGCCGCGCGGGTGCCGTGGCTGTCCCAGCTCGTCACGGCCGGCCTGGCGCTGAGCATGATGGCCTCCGCGTTCGTCACCTACCAGGCGGTGCCGGGCGACACGCTGTACCCGCTCAAGCGGGCCGCGGAGAGCACGCTGCTGCGGCTCAGCGCCGACGACGCCGAACTGGCCCAGCGGGAGCTCATCTCGGCCCGGACGCGCGCCGAGGAGGTGGCCGCGCTGCTCGGCTCGCCCGGCGGCGGGCCGCACGTGGGGGCGACCCTGCAGGAGATGGAGGAGACCACCAGATCGGCGCTGAGCAAGCTGGCCAGGGTGGCGCCACGCTCCAAGGACATCGACACCTTCGCCAAGGACCAGCGGGAGGTCGTCGAGCCGTTCCTGCCGCAGATGGACCGCGCCCAGCAGGACCAGACCAACGGGTACCTCGACTACATCGATGGGCTGGTTCCGCCCAGATAGTTTTAAGCTGAGGTGCTATGAGGCGGCTACTGCGACGACGGCACGGGTCAGAGGCGGAGCGCGCCGGCGAGGTGGCCGCGGCCGCCGCGATCACCACACCTCCGGCGGAGCCGGACCTGCAGGCGGCGGCGTTCTTCGACGTGGACAACACGATGATGCGCGGCGCCTCCATCTACCACTTCGCCCGCGGCCTGGCCACCAGGGGCATGTTCACCACCTCCGACCTGCTGAAGTTCGCGGTCGGCCAGGCGGTCTTCCGGCTGCGCGGCAACGAGAACCCCGAGCACATCGCGGTCGCCAGGGAGACCGCGCTGGCGTTCGTCGCGGGCAGCAAGGTCGAGGACGTGGTACGGCTCGGCGAGGAGATCTACGACGAGGAGATGTCCGACCGCATCTGGGCGGGCACCCGCGCCCTCGCGCAGAGCCACCTGGACGCCGGCCAGCGGGTGTGGCTGGTCACCGCGACCCCGGTCGAGCTGGCCAGGGTGATCGGGCAGCGGCTCGGCCTGACCGGCGCGCTCGGCACCGTGGCCGAGGCGGTCGACGGCGTCTACACCGGGCGGCTGGTCGGCGACCTGCTGCACGGTCCGGCCAAGGCCGAGGCGGTGCGCGCGCTGGCCCGCCGGGAGGGCCTCGACCTGACCCGCTGCACGGCCTACAGCGACTCGGCCAACGACCTGCCGCTGCTCTCCCTGGTCGGCCACGCGGTCGCCATCAACCCGGACTCCGAGCTACGCGAGCACGCCAGGAAGTGCGACTGGACGATCAGGGACTTCCGCACCGGCCGCAAGGCGACGATGGCCGCGCTGCCCATCGCCGCCGGAGCGGGCGCGATCGCCGGTGGCGTGGCGGCGGCCCTCGCGCTGCGCAGGCACTACCGCTCGCGCTGAGCGGTCGGTCGGTCAGCCCTCCCTCAGGGATTTGAACAGCGCCGGGGCCGCGGTCTTGTGCCACTGGACGCGGTTGGGGTCCCCCGGGTCAGGGATCCAGGGGACGGTGACGAAGGTGACGTTCTTGGTGTGCTCGGCGAGGTCTCGCATCACGCCCAGGTCCAGGTTCTCGTCGGTCTTCACCCACTTCCTTGCCACCACCAGCAGGGCGTCGAGCTTGGCGGGGTCGGTCACCAGCGCGCGGGCCTTACTCGCCAGGCGCTTCATCACCGCCTGCTGACGCTTGATCCGCTGCAGGTCCGAGCCGTCGCCGTAGCGGCGGAGCCGTACGTAGCCCAGCGCCTGCTTCCCCGACAGCAGGTGCTTGCCCGCGGGCAGCTTGAGCTTGGCCTGCCGGTCGTCCACCGCCCTGGGCAGCGTGACCTCGACCCCGCCCACCGCGTTGACCATGTCCTTGAACCCGCTGAAGTTCATCTCCACGGCGTGGTCGAGGCGGACGCCGGTGGTGGCCTCGACCGCCTTCCAGGCACAGGTCAGCCCGCCGGTGTTGTAGGCCGAGTTGATCATTCCCTTCTGCGCGGGCGTGGGCCCGCAGGAGGGGAGGTCGACCACCGAGTCGCGCGGGATGCTCACCGCCACGGCCTTCGACCGGTCGGCCGACAGGTGCAGGATGATCATCGTGTCGCTGCGCGCTCCCATTCGCCGGCTGGGACTGCCCGCCTCGCTGTCGGTGCCGACCAGCAGCACGTTGAGCACCTTGCTCACGGTCGCGGGCCGGGTGCCCGACGGGGCGGGCACGTGCTCGATCCCCGGGTCGCGGAGCAGCCCGATCCGGCTGGGGCCGCCGATCAGCACGATCGGCACGGCCGCCACGGCGGCGGTGAGCGCCGCCGCGGCCGCGAGCACCGTCCAGCCCCGCAGGCGGGGGCGGGTCCTCCCCCCGCCTGCCATCCTCGCGCGCTGGCGGACCAGCGAGGCGGGCGGCTCCTGCTCCAGTTCGTCGCCGAGGTCGCGGAGCATCCTCAGGTCGTCCATGGTCACTCCTCCTCGTGCATGGGGTTGGTTTCGCCGAGCGCCGCGCGGACCTTGCGCCTGGCCCGGTTCAGCCGGGACCGTACGGTGCCCACGGGGATGCGCAGCGCGTCCGCGGTCTCCTCGTAGCTCAGGTCGCCCCAGGCGATCAGCAGCAGCACGTCGCGGTCCCGGGCGGGCAGGGCGGCCAGCGCCTGGGCGAGGAGCGGCCGGGCGGCCGACGCGGTCACCCCGGCCGCGACCGCGTCAGCGGGCGACTCGGCGGCGCTGTCCCTTGGGGCGCGCCGCAGCGCGCGGTACCTGGCCGACTCCCTGCGGTGATGCCTGGACAGCAGTTTGGTGGCGATGCCGAACAACCAGGGCCGTGCGTCGGGGCAGGACAGGTCGTAACTCTTACGGCGGGCGAAGGCGATCAGGAACGTCTCGCCCACCAGGTCCTCGGCGGGTTCGGGACCGAGCCGCTTGACGATGTACCGGTAGAGCATGCCGGAGTACCGGTCGAACAGCGCCGCGAACGCCTCCGGCTCCGTCAGGGACCGGCCGACGAGCGCGGAGTCGGAGGCCGGCATCGTGGAGGGTGAAGCCGTCATCGTGGGCACCATGGCATGAAGCCGGCCCTTCTGTGGGACGAGTGGGTCAGCGATGTATCGCCACAACCCCGGTTCCGGGTTCACGGAACCTCAGAAGAAGGCGTGCCCCCTGCGCAGGCGCAGCTCGTTCAGCATCTGCTGGACGACCTCGCGTACGTGGTCGGTGAGCTCGAAGACCAGCATGGGGTCGTCGGCCGAGGCGGGATCGTAGGAGTCGGTCCTGATCGGCTCGCCGAACTCGATCATCCACTTGGACGGCAGCGGGACCAGCCCGAGCGGCCCCAGCCACGGGAACAGCGGAGTGATCGGCAGGTACGGCAGGCCGAGCACCCTGGCCAGCGTCTTCAGATCGCCGATCTTCGGATAGATCTCTTCGGCGCCCACGATCGCCACGGGAAGGATCGGCACCCCCGCCCGGATCGCCGAGGCCACGAACCCGCCGCGCCCGAAGCGCTGCAGCTTGTACCGCTCGGCGAACGGCTTGCCCACGCCCTTGAAGCCCTCGGGGAAGACCCCGACGAGCTCGCCCTTGCGCAGCAGGCGGTCGGCGTCGTCGCGGCAGGCGAGCGTGTGGCCGGTCTTGCGGGACAGGTGGCCGAGCAGCGGAAGCCGGTAGACCAGGTCGGCGCCGAGCAGCCGGAGCTGCCGGTGCGCCTCGTCGTGCAGCGCGACCTGCAGCATCAGCGCGTCGACGGGGAGCGTGCCGGAGTGGTTGGCGACGACGAGGGCGCCGCTGTCGCCGGGCACGTGCTCCAGGCCGACGGTCCGTACCCGGAACCAGTGCCGGTAGAGGGGCCTGATCAGTTCCAGCATGACCTTGTCGGTGAGCTCGGCGTCGTAGCCGAACTCGTCGACCTCGTACTCGCCGGTGATCCGGCGGCGGACGAACGCCAGCAGCTTGGCCAGGTCGTCCGGTTCGTACGAGCGCGCCGCGGTGATCGGGATCACCTGACCGCCCTCCTCCTCGGAGGGGGAGTCGCTCACCGCAGGACACCTCCGACCAGATCGGTCAGCCAGCCCTTCGGCAGCCCTCTGGAGTGCAGGAAGTCGTCGAAGGCGGCCCCGGTGCCGAACTTGGGCCGCCACCCCAGCTCGGCGGCCAGCCGCGAGCTGTCGACGACCCTGCCGTGGCACATCAGGCGCAGTTGCTCGGGCGAGAAGTCGACCAGTCCGGCGCTTCTGGCGGCGTCGCCGAGCAGCCGGAAGCCGGAGGAGAACAGCGGCAGCGTGGGCAGCCCGGCCCGGCGCGCGCACTGCGACAGGAGCAGCACGCCGTCCCCGGCCACGTTGAACGTGCCGGGGTGATCCTCCACGGCCATCCGCCTGAGCACCTCGACCGCGTCGTCCTCGTGGACGAACTGCAGGCGCGGGTCGAAGCCGAACACGGTCGGCAGCAGCGGCTGGCTGAAGTAGCGGGTCAGCGGCGAGTCGACGCCGGGGCCCAGGAAGTTGGCGAAGCGCAGCATCGACACGGTGATGTCGGGCCGGCGGCGCGCGAAGCCCCGGACATAGCCTTCGACCTCGGCCGCGTCCTTGGCATAGCCATGGCTGGGGCCGTCGTGAGGTTCGGCGTCCTCGGTGAACACCGCTGGATCCCTTGGCGACGAGCCGTACACCGCGGTGGTGGAACGCACCACCACGCGCCGGACGGTCGCCGACCGCTGACAGGCACCGAGCAGTTGCATGGTGCCGATGACGTTGTGCTCTTTCATGGCCGCCCGGCCCGTGCTCCTCGACGGAGCGCTGACCAGGCTCATGTGCACGACGATGTCGATGTCCGCAGCCGCGATCACCTGGGCGATGTCGGGGCTGCGCAGATCCACCCGGACGAATTCCGTCCGGCCGAGTGAGATGCCGCCGTCTCGGGTCAGCGAGGGGGGCGGCACGGTGTCCACTCCGATGACACGGCTGATGTCCGGGTCCGCCGCGAGAACGCTCGCCACCCGGGCGCCGATGTGGCGCGAGACCCCGGTGACAAGCACGGTGTGGGTCATCGGCGCCTCACAGATGCGTCTACTACTTCTTGTTACGCCGCTGGATGCGGGTCTTCTTCAGCAGCTTGCGGTGCTTCTTCTTGGCCATCCGCTTGCGGCGCTTTTTGATGACAGAGCCCACGGGACCCCCAGGTACTGATAGCAAGGCTGAACCGATGTGCGAGCGCACACCGAGTCAACAGACTACCGGCGATCCACGGTAGATCGCCCCCTGGGGGCTCTCCGCGTCCGTATTCACGATGTGACCACCGACCACACCGCTACCTCAGTGTTGCGATCCAGGGCCGCCACGGGGGACGGCCGCCGCGGACGCACTTCAGCCAGCCTCGATGTAGGCCTCCCGCAGATAGTCGTGGACCGCCTGCTCCGGCACTCTGAACGACCGGCCTACTCTGATCGCCGGCAGCTCACCCGAGTGCACGAGTCGGTACACCGTCATCTTGGACACCCGCATGACCGTGGCCACTTCGGCAACGGTCAGGAACTTCACCTCGCTGAGAGGTCTTTCGCCTGCACCCATCGGACGCCTCTTCCGCACGTGTTTCCGGGTTATCCCCACTGGTGCCATCGCTCACGCACGTGTACTGCCGTCAGCGTAAGTCGGGACTCCGAGTGCGCAAACCCCCTATTTTCTCAGCTATCGGAGCCACCTGTCAGCCGAACCAGCAAACACGCTGGCCAGCAGCATGGCGGAGCCCCTCGCGTGGACGTTGGAACCGTCCAACTTCGTACACATAAGAGTCGCCCAGCCCCTCCCAAAAGTTGGCAAAGGGACGACGAGCCTCTTGGAATGCAGGCGCGAAAAGACGGTATAGGGAGGACCGAATTCGACTCAAAGGGCTCGTGAGACTCGTGTGACGAGCCGTTCCGTCAACGGAGCGTAATAGCGCGGGAGCACGTTGTCGTCGAGCGGAACCACCACATCGATCTTGCCCTCGGCCTCGCCGAGGAAGAGCGCGGGGTCGTTGCTGTCGGCGAAACCCACGGTGGGGATGCCCGCCTCACCCGCAGCACCGGCCCAGCCGTGGTCGGCGATCACCAGGTCAGGGCGGTCGTCGCCGAGCTCGGCCAGCATGGCCTCCATCGGCGCCGGGTCGTGGGTGTGCACGAACCCGCCCCGGTCGTCGAGCATCGCGATGTCGTCCAGGTAGCGGATCTTGCGCTTCCTGCCGAATCCGGCGCCCCAGTAGGCCCAGTTCTCGGCCGGCGTCAACAGGGTGGCGCCCCGCTCCCTGGCGAGCCTGGCCAGGGCCAGGTGCACGACCAGCAGGCCGGTGGGGTGCCCGGTGGCGAACAGCAGCCGGGGGTTCGGTACGGACAGCGCGGCGGCCACCCGGTCGGCCAGCGCATCGAGGGCGTCGATGGTCCGGTCCGGGTCGATGGTGTCCTGGCCCTCGCGGTGGCCGGGGTCCGCCACCACGCCCGCCGCCTTGGCCATCTGGTCGAGCACTTCGGGGTACGACCAGGGCCGCAGGCTCGTCAGCCCGAAAAGGTGATAGGGGTCCCGGTTGGCAATGGACCGGTAGTGGTCGAGGTTGTTGTCCCGCGGGGTCGCGACTTCCCCCGCGATGCGGGTGCGGACGAGTTGTTCCCGGAGTTCGTCGCGGCTCAGCAATGCGTGCTCCTTACGGCAGGGGATCAAGGCCGTGCAGGGGGAACACCGCGTTCCGGGTCGCCATGACCGCACGGTCGATGGAGTCCGCTGGGTCATAACCCTCAGCGAAGTCACGAAATTCCGGGATTCGGCCGTCGGTCATGGTGAGCGGCGGCGTCTCCCTCGTCCGCTCCCTGACCAGCGCCCGCCAGGCCATCGGGGTCGGCGTGGCCGGGTCGAGCGGGTGGCCCGACGCCTCGGCCAGCAGATGCGTCCACGTCCTCGGCACCACCTGGACCAGCTCGTAGCCCCCGCCGCCGGTGGCCACCCAGCGCCCGCCCGCCGTCTCGTGCGCCAGGCGGTGGATCGCCTCGTGCGCGGCACGCTGACCGTCGACGCTCAGCATCAGGTTGGCCAGCGGGTCGAGCGCGTGGCTGTCGCAGCCGTGCTGGCTGACCAGGATCTCCGGCTGGAACTCGCGCAGCAGCGGCGGGACCACCGCGTGGAAGGCGCGCAACCAGCCCGCGTCGCCGCAGCCGGCCGGCAGCGCCACGTTGACCGCCGAGCCCACGGCGCCGGTCTCCCCCGGCCAGCCGGTGCCGGGGAACAGCGTGCGCGGGCTCTCGTGCAGGCTGATGGTCAGCACCCGGGGATCGTCCAGGAACAGCGCCTGGACGCCGTCGCCGTGGTGCACGTCCACGTCCACGTAGGCGATCTTCGTGGCGCCCTGGGACAGCAGCCAGGCGATGGCCACGGCCGGGTCGTTGTACACGCAGAAGCCGCTGGCCAGCGAGGACATCGCGTGGTGCAGGCCGCCGGCGACGTTGACCGCGTGCTCGGCCGTACCCGACCAGACGGCTCGGGCGGCGGCGAGGGTGGCGCCCGTGATGAGCGAGGAGGCCTCGTGGACCCCGGCGAAGGCCGGGTTGTCCTCGGTGCCGAGGCCGACCGACAGGTCGGGCGCGCCGTGCGCGGAGACGCGCTTGACCGCCTCGACATAGGCGCGCTTGTGCACCAGCGCCAGTTCGTCGTCGGTGGCGGGCACGCAGCCGACCACCTCGGCGCGGTCCAGCACCCCGAGTTCGCGGGCCAGCGCCATGGTCAGCTCGACCCTGACGGGCGCCAGCGGATGGCTCGGGCCGAAGTCGTAGGAGGTGAGGGCGTCGTCCCAGACGACTCGCACCGACCGGCTCATCGCAGCTCACCTTTCGCCCCGCTCGCGCCTGCGCCCGACGTTACCGCAGCCGCACCCGACAACCTCCGCATGGTCTGAGAGTACGAAATATGGTCAAAGCATGGGTTTCGCCGGAAGGGTCTGGCGGTTCGTCCGGCGTCCTCGCGTGCTGGACACCGCCCTGGTCATGGTGTTCTGCGGGTTCCCACTGGTCGGCGGCGTCTGGATGTACCAGATCGAGGACCACAAGGCGGCCGTGGCCGCCGTCCTCTTCTTCGCCGCGAGCCTGCCCCTGCTCGTCCGCCGGAGCCGTCCCCTCACGGTCACCGCCGTCACCGTGTCCATCGACACCGTCGGACTCGTCATCGGCGTCCTCGGCTCGCTCAACCTCGCCTCGGTGGTCGCCCTCTACAGCGCGGGCCGCTACGCGCCCGGCAGGCACGCCGTGATCGCCGCCGCCCTCGCCTCGACGCCCACCGCCGTCTCCTACTGGGTTCGCACCGACCACTACGGAAACGCGGTCGCGCCGGTCCTGGCGACATTCCTGTACATCGGCGCCGGCCAGTTCGTCCGGCTGCGCGGCGAGCTCAAGGAGCGTCGGGAGCGCGAGGCCGCCGACAACGCCGTACGGGCCGAGCGGCGGCGCATCGCCAGGGAACTGCACGACGTCGTCGCCCACCACCTCACCGTGATCAACGCGCTGGTCGGCGGCGCCCGCTCGACGATGACCGCCAACCCGGTCGACGCCCGCGACGCGCTGCTGAACGCGGAGCAGACCTCCCGCGCCGCCCTCGCCGAGATGCGGCAGCTCCTGCACGTGCTCAGGGCCGACGGCGAGAGCGCGGACGCGGCCACCGGAGTCGGCGTGGCGGGCCTGACCGCCCTGGTCGAGCAGGCCAGGAGGGCGGGGTTACCGGCCAGCCTGCGGATCGGCGGGACCCCCGCCACGCTGCCCGCCGCCGTCGACCACGCCGTCTACCGGATCGTGCAGGAGGCGCTGACCAACACCCGCAAGCACGCGGCCGGCGCGCGGGCCAGCGTGCGCCTCGGCTACCAGGACGACGAAGTGGAGGTCGAGGTGCTCGACGACGGCGTGGGCCGGCGGAACGGCTCGGCGCCCGAATCCCAGGGTTTCGGGCTTGGCGGCATGGCCGAACGTGTGGCACTGTGCGGCGGACGACTGGAGACGGGGCCGCGCCCGGAGGGCGGATTCCGGGTCTACGCCAGCCTGCCGATCCCCGCGGAGGAGGCCAGATGATCAAGGTCCTTCTGGTCGACGACCAGGCGCTGGTCCGCATGGGGTTCACCATGATGCTCAACTCCCAGCCCGACCTGACCGTGGTCGGCGAGGCGGGCGAGGGTGAGCAGGCCGTACGGCTCTGCCACGAACTGCGCCCCGACGTCGTCCTGATGGACCTGCACATGCCCGGCCTGGACGGCGTGGCCGCGACCCGGCGGATCACCGCCGAACTACCCGGCATGCGGGTGCTCGCGCTGAGCACCTTCGACCTGGACGAGTACGTCGTGGCGGCGCTCAGGGCCGGGGCGGCCGGATTCCTGCCCAAGGACATCTCGCCCGAGGAACTGGTCGAGGGCGTCCGCGTGGTGCACCGGGGCGAGTCGGCCGTGGCGCCCCGGCTGCTGACCCGGCTGATCGGCACGTTCGTGCGCGCCTCCCGGTCGCCCGCGATGGGCGTGCCGCCGGGGCTGGCCGGGCTGACCGACCGCGAGCGGGAGGTGCTCGTGCTGATCGCCAGAGGCCGGTCGAACGGCGAGATCGCGCAGGAGCTGGGCGTCTCCCCGTCCACCGTGAAGAACCACGTCACGAGCCTGTTCGGCAAGATCGAGGTGCGGGACCGGGCTCAGGCCGTCATCGTCGCCTACGAGGCGGGGCTGGTCAGCGCGGGGGCGTAGGAGCAGGGTCCCAGGGCGGGGGTGCGGGCCGTACTCCGAGGCAGGAGGACATGACCGTCCCGCAGCAGGAAGAGATCCGCGTGCCGGTCGGCGAGCCTGGATCCATGAGCGTGATCCAGGCACGAAGACTGAGCAAACACTACGGGCAGACCGTGGCCGTCGCCGGGCTGTCCTTCGATGTGGAGCCCGGGCGGGTGACCGGGTTCCTCGGTCCGAACGGCGCGGGAAAATCCACCACGATGCGCATGATCCTCGGCCTCGACCGGCCCTCCGGAGGGGACGTGCTGATCGGCGGCAAGCACTACGGGGACCTGAGGCACCCGCTGCGCAGGGTCGGCGCGCTGCTGGACGCGAAGGCCGTGCACGGCGGCCGGAGCGCCCGCGACCACCTGCTGTGCATGGCGCAGAGCAACGCCCTGCCCGCCTCGCGGGTGGAGGAGGTGCTGGCCACCGTCGGGCTCTCCGCGGCCGCCAAGCGCCGGATCGGCGGCTTCTCGCTGGGTATGTCGCAGCGGCTCGGCATCGCCGCCGCGCTGCTCGGCGACCCGGAGATCCTGCTGTTCGACGAGCCGGTCAACGGCCTCGACCCGGAGGGCATCCTCTGGATCCGTACGCTCATGCGCAAGCTGGCCGCCGAGGGCCGCACGGTCTTCGTCTCCAGCCACCTGATGAGCGAGATGGCGCAGACCGCCGACCACCTGATCGTGATCGGCAAGGGCGAGCTGATCGCCGACACCAGCGTGTCGGAGTTCATCGGCCGCAGCTCCCAGGGGTACGTGCGGGTGCGCTCGAACCGGCTCGCCGAGGTCGCCGACCTACTGGGCGCCGGTGAGCTGCACGCCGACCACCTGCGGGTGACCAGCATGAGCGCGGGCGACGTCGGCGTGCTGACGATGAAGGCCGGGCTGCCGCTGGAGGAACTGGTGTTCGTCCAGCCCACGCTGGAGGCGGCCTACATGGAACTGACCAAGGAGACGACCGAGTACGAGGCGGTGGCGTCATGACCGGCGAGGTCCTGCGGTCCGAGTGGACCAAGATGCGCTCGGTGCGCTCCACGATGTGGACGCTGATCTCGGCGGCGGTCCTGATGCTGGTGATCGGCGGGCTGCTCTCGTTCGCGGTGTCGAACTCGGCCGAGGAGTCGGCCGAGTTCAGTGTGGACCAGGCGCTCAACATCTCGCTGGGCGGCCTGCAGTTCGCCGCGCTGGCCATCGCCACGCTGGGCGTGCTGGTGATCAGCGGCGAGTACCGCACCGGGATGATCCGCACCTCGCTGCTCGGGGTGCCGCAGCGGCTGCGGCTGCTGGCGGCCAAGGTGGCGGTGTTCACGGTGGTGAGCCTGGTCGTCACCACGGCCGCGGCGTTCGCCGCGTTCTTCCTGGGCCAGGCGTTCCTGGGGACCAAGAATCTGGACGCGGCGATCGGCGATCCGGGCGTCATGCGCGCGGTGTTCGGCGCCGCCCTGTTCCTGACCGCGAGCGGCCTGTTCGGGCTGGCGCTGGGCGCGCTGATCAGGCACACGCCGGGCGCGCTCGTCGCCGTCATCGCGCTGAACCTGGTGCTGCCGCAGATGGCGCAGATGCTGCAGATGCTGCCGGGCGAGTGGGGCCCGACCGTGGCCAGGTACTTCACCTCCAACGCGGGCACCCTGGTGGCCAGGGTGATGCCGGCCGAAGGGGCGCTCGGGCCGTGGACGGGCTTCGGGGTGTACCTCGTCTGGATCGCCGTCCCCATGGTCGCCGCGGCGATCCTGCTGCGCCGCCGCGACGCTTGAGCGGCTTAGTCCGCGCGCAGGGCGATCACCGGGTCCAGCCTGGCCGCCCGGCGCGCGGGCGCGACCCCGAAGAACACCCCGACCACCACCGAAACCCCGAACGCCAACGCGATCGACCACCAGGTGATCGAGGCGGGCACCTCGGTGAGGGTCCTGATCAGCAGCGACCCGCCGACGCCGAGCGCGATGCCGATCAGCCCGCCGAGCGTGGTCAGCAGCACCGCCTCGATCAGGAACTGGGCCAGCACGTCCCGCTGCCGGGCGCCCAGCGCCTTGCGCAGGCCGATCTCCCGGGTCCGCTCGCGCACGCTGACCAGCATGATGTTGGACACGCCGACGCCGCCGACCAGCAGCGAGATGCCCGCGATGGCGGCCAGCACACCGGTCAGCATGCCGATCACGCTGCCGATCGCGCCGAGCAACTGGGTCTGGGTGACGGCCGAGAACCGCTCCCCCGGGTACCGCTCGCCGAGCGCGTCGACCACCCTGCGCTGCAGCGGCTCGATCTCGTCGGGTCCGGAGGCGCGGACCGCGATGCCCTGGATCCTGGAGACGCCCAGCAGCCGCTGCGCGGTGGTCACCGGGATGTGGATCTCCTGGTCGCGCGAGACACCGAAGGTCGCGCCGACCGTGGCGTACACGCCGACCACCCGGAAGCGGGCGCCGGAGATCGTCACCTGCCGCCCGATCGGGTCCACCTCGCCGAAGAGCCGGTCGGCCACCTCCGCGCCGAGCACCGCCACCCGCCGCCGGGTGTCCACATCGGTCTCGCTGAGGGTACGGCCACGCCGCAGCGGCCGGTCGAAGACGCGGGGCAGGTTCTCGTCGGTGCCCACCACGGTGACGAACACCTCGGTCCTGCCGACCCTGACGGTCTCGCCCGAATTGATCGACATGGTGACCCTGGCGGGATCGCCGACCACCCGGCGGACGTAGGCGACGTCACTCAGGTCGAGCCTGCTCTGCGTGGGCACCGCGCCCACCCCGATCCGGCCCGGCACCACCAGGATGATGTTGCTGCCGAGGCCGGAGATCTCGCTCTCCACCGCGTCCTTCGCGCCGGTGCCGATGGAGACGAGGATCACCACGGCCAGCACGCCGATGACGACGCCGAGCATGGTCAGCGTGCTGCGCAGCCGGTTCACCCGCAGCGCCTCCAGCGCCATGGCGAACGCCTCGCGCCCCCTCACGCCGCCGCCTCGCCGGTGTCCAGCTCGATCAGCCCGTCGCGCACGTGGATCTGCCGTCTGGCGTGCGCGGCCACCTCGGGCTCGTGGGTGACCAGCACGACGGCCATGCCGCGCTCGCCGTTGAGCCGGTCGAGGATGGCCATCACCTCGGCCCCGTTGCGGGTGTCGAGGTTGCCGGTCGGCTCGTCGGCGAGCAGCACCCTGGGCTCGCCGACCAGCGCCCTGGCGATCGCCACCCGCTGCTGCTCGCCGCCGGACATCTGCGAGGGCCGGTGGCCGAGCCGGTGGCCGAGCCCGACGGACTCCAGCGCCGCCCGCGCCCTGGCCCGCCGCTCGGCCCGGCCCACCCCCCGGTAGACCAGCGGCAGCGCCACGTTGTCCAGCGCCGAGGTACGGCCCAGCAGGTGGAAGGACTGGAAGACGAAGCCGATCGTCTCGTTGCGCAGTTCGGCGAGCTGGGTGTCGGACAGCCGGGCCATCTCCACGCCGTTCACCCGCAGCGCGCCGGAGGTCGGCCGGTCGAGGCAGCCGAGCAGGTGCATGAGCGTGGACTTGCCCGACCCCGAGGGCCCGATGATCGCCACGAACTCGCCGGGGTCGATGCGCAGGCTGACGCCCCTGAGCGCGTCGACCGTGACGCCGTCGAGCTGGTAGGACCTGGTGAGGTCCACGACCTGCAGGGCGGGCGTCATGGCAGCTTCTGGCCCTGCCGTACGGCGTCGGCGCCCTTGACCACGACGCGTTCGCCCACGGTCAGGCCGGCGACCACCTGGACCAGTGCGTCGCCCTGGGCGCCGAGCTTGACCACGCGGCGTTCGGCGGCGCCGTTCCGCACCACCCAGATCACGCTGTCGCGCCCGCTGGAGACGATCGCCGAGGCCGGGACGGCGACGGCGTCGGCGGCTTCGCGTACGGTCAGCCGGGTGACCGCGCTCATCCCCGGTTTGGGGGTGGGCGCCTTGGTCCCGTCGTCGAAGGTGCCCTTGCCGAGCGAGAGTTGCACCGGGTAGCTCACTCCCCCGGTCGTGGCCTGCATCGGCTGCACGCCGACGCCGGTGACCGTCGCGGTGTAGGTGGCGCCCGGCACCGCGTCGAGCTCCACCTCGGCCTGGGTGTCGGGCTTCACGAGCAGGACGTCGGTCTCGTCGATGTCGGCGGACAGGGTGAGCCTGGAGACGTCGGTGACGGTGACGAGCGGGTCTCCCGGGGACACCGGGACGCCGGTCGCGACGGGGGCGCCGCCGCTCGCCGAGGGGACCGCGGGCGGTTGCCCGCCGGGCAGCTGTCCCAGCAGCCCGCTCAACCCGGCCGCCCCGCCGCCCCCCGAGGGGCGGCCGAGCGTCACGATCCCCGCGAAGGGGGCTTTGACGGTGAGCGACTTCACGGTGTCCTCCGCCATCTTGACCGCGGCCTTCGCCTGCGCGGCCGAGGCGGAGCGCAGCGAGGACATCGAGGCGGTGAGCCCGCCGAGGCCGCTGCTGAGCTGCCCGGTGAGCTGGGCGAGTACGCCGTTGACCGTACGGTCGAGGTCGGCGGTGATCGCGGCGAGCGCCTCGCGCTGGGCCTTGTGCTGGGTTTCGGCCAGGCCGATCGCGTTCAGCAGTTGCCGGCGCGCCGTCGGGTCGTCGATCTTGCGCGCCTCGGCCCGCGCCTTGGCGAAGTGCCCGCGCACCTTGCGGTCGAGGGCGGCGGTGTCGAAGGAGGCGACCCTGAGGCGCGGCGCGCCGAACGAGGGCCGCGGCGTGGCCGGGGCGGCCGTCTTCGCCGCCTGGCGGGCCTGCTTGAGCTGGCCTCTGGCCTGCGGCGAGCTGATCTTGACCAGTACCTGGCCCTTGCCGACCCGCTCGCCGTCGTGCACGTAGAGCTTGCCGACCGTGCCCTGGGCGGGCGAGCGCATCGTCGCCGTGGCCCTGGCGCCGATGGTGGCGGGCGCCTCGACGACCTCGGCGACAGGGGCCCGCCCGACGGCGGCGAGCTGGATGGGGGATGGCTCGTCGGCTGAGCAGCCGGTGAGCACGAGTAGGACGAGCAGCGGGGGGATACCGCGACGAACCGTCACCGACCCATCGTAAAGAGACCGTCACCAGGCCGCCCGGGGAACCCTCGGATGGCCGGTACGGCCAGCAGAACCGCCTGGTAACAGTTAAGGTTCTTTAGTGATCGGGTCGCGAATCGATTTCAGAACGCGACACGGCTCAGCCGCTCGCCAGCTCCCGGCCACGGTCGCGGGCGGCCTCGATGGCGGCGAGGAAGGCGGCGCGCACGCTGTGCCGTTCCAGCTCGGCGATCGCGGCGATGGTGGTGCCGCCGGGCGAGGTGACCGCCTCGCGCAGGATCACCGGGTGCTCGCCGGAGTCCCGCAGCATGATCGCCGCGCCGACGATCGACTGGGTGACCATGTCCAGGGCAGCCGCGCGCGGCATGCCGAGCAGGATGCCCGCGTCGACCATGGCCTCGACCAGGTAGAAGAAGTAGGCCGGGCCGCTGCCGGACAGCGCGGTCGCCGCGTCCTGCTGCGACTCGGGGATGCGCAGCACCTTGCCCACCGGCTGGAGCAGGGCCTCGGTGAGCTTGAGGTGCTCCTCGCCCGCGTGCGACCCCGCCGAGATCACGCTCATCGCCTCGTCGAACCTGATCGGCGTGTTCGACATGACCCGCACCACCGGGACGTCCACGCCGAGGCGCTGCTCGACGAACGCGGTGGTGATGCCCGCCGCGGCCGAGATGACCAGCCGGTCCGCGGGGACATAGGGGGCTATCTCGTCCAGCAGGGTCGCCATGTCCTGCGGCTTGACCGCCAGGACGAGGGTGTCGGCTGACTTGGCGGCCTCGACGTTGGAACCGATGCGGACGCCGTACGACTCCTTGAGCGCCTGGCCGCGCTCGGGCCTGCGCACGGTGGCCATGATGTCGGCCGGTTTGAACCCGGCGCGGAGCAGGCCGGAGAGCAGGGCCTCGCCCATCTTGCCGGTTCCCAGAATCGCGATCATGCCAGTCCTCACGAGGTAGAAGCCCGATCTGCAGCCTACCGGCCTTCGTTTCCCCCACCCGACCTGGCGGCTCGCCGTCCTATCGGTGCGGCAGCAGGGCCAAGGCCAGGTCGGCGGGATGTTCGGCCAGGCGACGCATAAGGTAGGGGTACCAGCCTGGGCCGTAGGGCACCTCGACGCGCACCCGAAGGCCGAGCGAGGTCAGCCGGTGCCGCTCGGCCGGGCGCACGCGGCGCGGGAGCTGGTGCTCGTACGCCGAGGGCTCGCGCCCGCTCAGCACCGCCAGCGCGGAGGTGATCTCGATCAGCCGCCGGTCGTCGGTGGCGACCACCGGGTATCCGCTTCCGTTCATCAGGATCCTGAGGCAGCGCACGAAGGACCTGTCGACCTCCCGGGCGGTGCCGAAGCGGAGCGCCTCGGGGGCCTCATAGGCGCCCTTGCACAGGCGCACCCTGGCCCCTTCGAGCCTGCGGCACCGCTCGGCCGCCTCCCGCAGGTAGGCCTGGACGACCACGCCGACACCCGGATGCTCCTTGCGCAGGGTGGCGTGGATCGACATCAGCGCCTCGACCGTGTCGTGCTCCTCGGCGTCGAGGGTGACGGTGACGCCCCTGGACGCGGCGGCCTCGCAGATGGTGGCCGCGTTGTCCAAGGCGAGCTGCTCGGACAGGCGCAGGCCGAGCGCGGTCGGCCGTACCGACACGTCCGCTCCCGCGTGCAGCCCGGCCAGCAGGGCGAGGTAGGCCTGGACCGAGCCCTCGGCCCTGGCCCGGTCGGTGACGTCCGCGCCGAGGTAGTCGACGGAGACCAGCAGCCCCTGATCGGTCAGGTCGGCCACCGCGCCGGCGGCGTCGGCGGCGACGAACCGCTCGGCCAGGGCCTTGGCCGGCGGCGAGGACGACAGGACGCGCTCGGCGCGTTCACTTCGTGCGAGAGCCAGGAGAACGTGTCGAAGCACCTGTTCACCCTAACGTCACCCATGTGGATCGCACGCGCCGCCATATCATCAGGTTCCATGTCTTGAACCCCGGATCGCCAGGGTTCGTCATAGGGGTATGCCGAAGCGTGGATTTCTCTCAGCGGCCCTGGTGGCCGGGTGCCTGTCGCTGACGATGGGCTGCGGCTCGGCCCCCGTGCCCGAGTCCGCCTCCCCGCAGGTCCCGGTGACCGCCCAGCCTGCCTCCAGCGGCCCTGCCGACGGCCCCGAGCCGGTCAAGCCCACCGGTGACGCGGTCAACCCGCACAAGGTCCGCTGGACCAGCGCCAAGCCGGTCTCCAAGGGCCGCAAGGTGAAGCTGGTCTGGTGGTCGGGCGTGGCGCCGTGCAGCGTGCTCGACCGGGTGAAGGTGAAGGAGACCACCAAGCGGGTCACCATCACGCTGTACGAGGGCACGGCGCCGAAGGCGGTGAACGCGTCCTGCATCATGATCGCCATCGAGAAGACCACGACCGTGAAGCTCCGCAAGCCACTCGGCAACCGCAAGCTCGTCGACGGCGCGAAGAACTGATCACGACGCGCCTCGGAGGTCCCGCCGCGCGGACCGGAACGGTCACGGGTGCTGTTCCGTTGGCATCAGTGGCGGCGTCATGTGCCGCACAGTCTGTCGTCCGTTCTTGCCTGGAAGGTCCGGAATGTTGTGACGTCGAAGAGGGTTGAGTCGGATAGGCTCAACTCGTTTGACAAACGCAAGGACCATCCTTAGGTTGAGTCCAACCAACTCAACTTTGACTACAAGGACGTACTCATGGCACGTGCGGTAGGTATCGACCTGGGGACGACCAACTCCGTCGTCTCGATCCTCGAGGGCGGTGAGCCCACCGTCATCGCCAACGCGCAGGGTTCGCGGACCACGCCGTCTGTGGTCGCCTTCGCGAAGAACGGCGAGGTCCTGGTCGGTGAGGTCGCCAAGCGGCAGGCAGTCACCAACGTGGACCGGACGATTCGCTCGGTCAAGCGCGAGATGGGCACCGACTGGTCCGTCGAGATCGACGGCAAGAAGTTCTCGCCCCAGCAGATCAGCGCCTTCGTCCTGCAGAAGCTCAAGCAGGACGCCGAGGCGTACCTGGGCGAGAAGATCACTGACGCGGTGATCACCGTTCCCGCCTACTTCAACGACTCGCAGCGGCAGGCCACCAAGGAGGCTGGCACGATCGCGGGCCTCAACGTGCTCCGCATCATCAACGAGCCCACCGCCGCGGCCCTGGCCTACGGCCTCGACAAGGACCAGGACCAGACGATCCTGGTCTTCGACCTCGGCGGCGGCACCTTCGACGTGTCCCTGCTCGACGTCGGCAGCGAGGACGGCCACGGCTTCGTCGAGGTCAAGGCCACCAGCGGCGACAACCACCTCGGTGGCGACGACTGGGACCAGCGCGTCGTGGACGAGCTCGTCAACAGGTTCAAGAACGCCCACGGCGTCGACCTGGCCAAGGACAAGATGGCCCTGCAGCGCCTGCGTGAGGCGGCGGAGAAGGCCAAGATCGAGCTCTCCAGCCAGGCCGAGACCAGCATCAACCTGCCCTACATCACGGCGTCGGCCGAGGGCCCGCTGCACCTGGACGAGAAGCTCACCCGCGCCGAGTTCCAGCGCCTGACCGCCGACCTGCTCGAGCGGACCAAGGGCCCGTTCCACCAGGTCATCAAGGACGCCGGCATCAAGGTCTCCGACATCGCGCACGTGGTGCTCGTCGGCGGCTCGACCCGCATGCCCGCCGTCTCCGAGCTGGTCAAGGAGCTCACCGGCGGCAAGGAGCCCAACAAGGGCGTCAACCCGGACGAGGTCGTCGCCATCGGCGCCGCCCTGCAGGCCGGCGTGCTCAAGGGCGAGGTCAAGGACGTCCTGCTGCTCGACGTGACCCCGCTGTCCCTCGGCATCGAGACCAAGGGCGGCATCTTCACGAAGATCATCGAGCGCAACACGACGATCCCGACCAAGCGCTCCGAGGTCTTCACCACGGCCGAGGACAACCAGCCGTCGGTGCAGATCCAGGTGTACCAGGGCGAGCGCGAGATCGCGTCGTACAACAAGAAGCTGGCCACCTTCGAGCTGACCGGCATCGCCCCGGCCCCCCGCGGCATCCCGCAGATCGAGGTCACCTTCGACATCGACGCCAACGGCATCGTCAACGTCTCCGCCAAGGACCTGGGCACCGGCAAGGAGCAGACGATGACCATCACCGGCGGCTCCGCGCTGCCGAAGGACGACATCGCGCGGATGATGCGCGAGGCCGAGTCCTACGCCGAAGAGGACAAGAAGCGCCGCGAGGAGGCCGAGGTCCGCAACAACGCGGACGGGCTCGCCTACCAGACGGAGAAGTTCCTCCGGGAGAACGACGACAAGGTCCCCGGCGACATCAAGACCGAGGTCAACGACGCGCTCGCCGAGCTGAAGAAGGCTCTTGAGGGCACCGACACCGACGTCATCCGCACCTCGGCGGAGAAGCTCGCCACGGTCAGCCAGAAGATGGGTTCGGCCATCTACCAGCAGAGCCAGGCGGCGTCCGGCCCGGACGGCGCGGCTCCCGGCTCGACCGGCGACACCACCGACGGGGCCAAGGCGGACGACGACGTGGTCGAGGCCGAGATCGTCGACGACGAGCAGCCCAAGAAGGACAAGTAGGCCGCTCAAGGCGACGAGGGGAGCAAGTTCGTGAACACGCGTGAGAACGGGCCCGACACTCAGGATGAGCCGGTGATCCGCGACAACCGCAAGATCGACCCGGAGACCGGTCAGGCGCGCAGGACCGACGCGGAGCAGGCCGAGCAGGCCGCTGCTCCCGCCGCCCCGGCCCCCGCCCCCGTGGGGGACGGCGACCTGCACTCGCAGGTCGCCGAGCGGACCGCCGATCTCCAGCGCCTGCAGGCGGAGTACACCAACTACCGCAGGCGGGTGGAGCGCGACCGGATCGTGGTCCGCGAGCAGGCGGTCGCCGGGGCACTGAGCGAGCTGCTCCCGGTGCTCGACGACATCGGGAGGGCTCGCGACCACGGCGAGCTGACCGGCGGTTTCGCCAAGGTGGCCGAGTCCCTTGAGGGCGCGCTCACCAAGCTGGGGCTGAGCTCGTTCGGTGTGAAGGGGGACCCCTTCGATCCGACGATCCACGAGGCGCTGATGCACAGCTACTCGACGGAGGTCACCGAGCCCACCGCCATCGAGGTGCTGCAGCTCGGCTACCGGATGGGCGAGCGGGTGTTGCGCCCGGCCCGGGTGGCCGTGGCGGAGCCCGAGGACGCTCCGGCGTCCGAAGACGACAACTGAATTAAAGCAATCCCCCCGAACGAGGACGAAGGAACGGTAGATGAGCACCAAGGACTTCCTGGAGAAGGACTACTACGCCGTCCTTGGTGTGCCCAAGTCCGCCACCGCCGACGAGATCAAGAAGGCCTACCGGAAGCTGGCCCGGCAATACCACCCTGACGCCAACCAGGGCAGCCCGGAGAAGGAGACCAAGTTCAAGGAGGTCTCCGAGGCCTACGACGTGCTCTCCGACGGCAAGCGCCGCAAGGAGTACGACGAGGCGCGCACGCTGTTCGGCTCGGGCCTGGGTGGGCCCCGGCCGGGCGGCGGCAGCGGCGGGTTCCCGTTCGACTTCGGCGACCTGTTCGGCGGTACGGCAGGCCAGCAGGGCGGCGGAGGCGCCGGTGAGCGCATCGGCGACCTGTTCGGGGGGTTGTTCAACCGGGGTGGCTCCAGCACCCGCACCACCGGCAGCACGACCAGGCCGAGGCGCGGCCAGGACATCGAGTCCGAGGTCACGCTGTCGTTCACCGAGGCCGTGGAAGGCACCACGGTCTCGCTGCGGCTGACCAGCTCCGCCTCGTGTTCGGCGTGCTCCGGCACCGGCGCGAAGGCCGGCACCACGCCGCGGGTCTGCCCGACCTGCGAGGGCACCGGCGCGGCCAGCCGCAACCTGGGCAACTTCGCCTTCTCCGAGCCCTGCCGCGACTGCAAGGGCCGCGGTCTGCTCGTCGACGACCCCTGCCCTGTGTGCGACGGCAGCGGCCGGGCCAAGAGCACCCGCACCATCCAGGCGCGCATCCCCGCCGGGGTGAGCGACGGCAAGCGGGTCAAGCTCAAGGCCAAGGGCGCCCCGGGCGAGAACGGCGGCCCGGCCGGCGACCTGTACATCGTCACCCACGTCAAGCCGCACCCGGTCTTCGGCAGGTCGGCCGACAACCTCACCATCACCGTGCCCGTCACGTTCACCGAGGCCGCGCTCGGCGCCGAGATCAAGGTGCCGATCCTCAAGGGCATGCCGGTGACCGTCCGCATCGCGCCCGGCACGCGCAACGGCCAGGTCCAGCGCGTTCGTGGAAGGGGAGCCACCCGCAAGGACGGCACGAAGGGCGACCTGCTGGTCACCTTCGAGGTCATCGTGCCCAAGCAGCTCGACGACAAGGCGCGAGAGCTCCTGACCGAGTTCCGCGACGCCACCGCGGGCGACGACCCGCGGGCCGAACTCATTCAAAAGGCCAGAAGCGAGTAGCCGATGGACGCCAACTACTTCGATCTGTCCGACGAGACGCCCGTCTATGTCATCTCGGTGGCCGCTCAGCTGTCGGGTCTGCATCCGCAGACCCTGCGCCAGTACGACCGTCTGGGCCTGGTCTGCCCCGGCCGTACGGCAGGCCGTGGCCGCCTTTACTCCACCCGCGACATCCTCCAGCTCCGTGAGGTCCAGCGGCTCTCCCAGGAGGAGGGCATCAACCTGGCGGGGATCAAGCGCATCCTCGAGCTGGAGAACGAAGCGCTTCGGCTGCGCGAAGAGGTCCACCGCCTGCGCTCCGAGATGTTGATGGTCAAGGCGCTGATCAGATACGAGTTGCCACCGGGGGCCTAGCTACATGGACTACAAGCTCACCCAGAAGAGCCAGGAGGCGCTGTCGGTCGCCATGCGACGGGCGGCTGCCGAGGGCAATCCCGAGATCGCTCCGGCCCACCTGCTGGCCGCGCTGCTGGGCCAGACGGGCGGCACCGCCGTCCCGCTGCTGGAGGCCGTCGGCGCCGACTGGAAGGCGCTGCGCACCAGGGCCGAGGAGCAGCTCGCCGCGCTGCCGAAGGCGCAGGGCGCCACGGTGAGCGCGCCGTCGAGCTCGCGGCAGGTGCTGACCGTGATCAACACCGCCGCCCAGCGCGCCAAGCGACTGGAGGACGAGTACGTCTCCACCGAGCACCTGCTCGTCGGCCTGGCCACCGACGGCGGGCCGATGGCCGAGCTGCTGAAGTCGCAGGGGGCGACCCCGCAGGCGCTGCTCGACGCCTTCGAGAAGGTCCGCGGGCACGCCCGGGTCACCAGCGAGACCCCCGAGGACACCTACCAGGCGCTGGAGAAGTACGGCGTCGACCTGACCGAGCGGGCCCGCGCCGGCAAGCTCGACCCGGTGATCGGCCGCGACTCCGAGATCCGCCGGGTGGTCCAGGTGCTCAGCCGCAGGACCAAGAACAACCCGGTGCTCATCGGCGAGCCCGGCGTGGGCAAGACCGCCGTCGTGGAGGGCCTGGCCCAGCGGATCGTGGCCGGTGACGTGCCCGAGTCGCTGCGCAACAAGCGGCTGATCTCGCTCGACCTGAGCGCGATGGTCGCGGGCGCGAAGTTCCGCGGCGAGTTCGAGGAGCGGCTCAAGGCCGTGCTCAGCGAGATCAAGGAGAGCGACGGGCAGATCGTCACGTTCATCGACGAGCTGCACACCATGGTCGGCGCGGGCGCCGCCGAGGGCGCCATGGACGCGGGCAACATGCTCAAGCCCATGCTGGCCCGCGGCGAGCTGCGGATGATCGGCGCCACCACCCTCGACGAGTACCGCGAGCGCATCGAGAAGGACCCGGCCCTGGAGCGCCGCTTCCAGCAGGTCTACGTCGGCGAGCCCACGGTCGAGGACACCATCGCGATCCTGCGCGGGCTGAAGGGCCGCTACGAGGCCCACCACCAGGTGCAGATCGCCGACAGCGCGCTGGTCGCCGCCGCCGCGCTGTCCGACCGCTACATCACCAGCCGCTTTCTCCCCGACAAGGCGATCGACCTGGTCGACGAGTCCGCCTCGCGGCTGCGCATGGAGATCGACTCGCGTCCCGTCGAGATCGACCAGCTGCAGCGCAACGTCGACCGGATGAAGATGGAGGAGCTGGCCCTCGCCAAGGAGACCGACGAGGCCAGCAGGCAGCGCCTGGAGCGGCTGCGCGCGGAGCTGGCCGACCGGCAGGAGGAGCTCAACGCCCTGGTCGGCAGGTGGGAGAGCGAGAAGGCCGGCCTGAACAAGGTCGGCGAGCTGAAGAAGCAGCTCGACGAGGCGCGCGGTGCGGCCGAGCGGGCCCAGCGCGACGGCGACTTCGAGGCCGCCTCCCGGCTGATGTACGCCGAGGTGCCGCGCCTGGAGCAGGCCCTGGCGGAAGCCTCCGACGCCGCGCCGCCGGAGAACGCGATGGTCAAGGAGGAGGTCGGCCCCGACGACATCGCCGAGGTCATCTCGTCCTGGACCGGCATCCCGGCCGGGCGGCTGCTGGAGGCCGAGACGGCCAAGCTGCTGCGCATGGAGGACGAGCTGGGGCGGCGGCTGATCGGTCAGCGGCGGGCCGTGGAGGCCGTGTCCGACGCCGTACGCCGCTCGCGGGCCGGTATCGCCGACCCCGACCGGCCGACCGGCAGCTTCCTGTTCCTCGGGCCGACCGGTGTGGGCAAGACCGAGCTGGCCAAGGCGCTGGCCGACTTCCTGTTCGACGACGAGCGGGCGATGACCCGCATCGACATGAGCGAGTACTCCGAGAAGCACAGCGTGGCCCGGCTGGTCGGGGCGCCGCCCGGCTATATCGGGTACGAGGAGGGCGGTCAGCTCACCGAGGCCGTGCGGCGCAGGCCGTACACGGTGGTGCTGCTGGATGAGGTGGAGAAGGCTCATCCTGAGGTCTTCGACATCCTGCTGCAGGTTCTCGACGACGGGCGGCTGACGGACGGCCAGGGCCGTACGGTCGACTTCCGCAACACGATCCTGATCCTCACCTCCAACATCGGCTCGCAGTTCCTCGTCGACCCGAAGCTGGAGAACGGCGCCAAGCGCGACGCCGTGATGAACGCCGTCCGGACCGCGTTCAAGCCGGAGTTCCTGAACCGGCTCGACGACGTGATCCTGTTCGACGCGCTCCACTCGGAGGAACTGACCAGGATCGTCGACCTGCAGGTCGACAGGCTGGCGCGGCGCCTGGCCGATCGGCGGCTGACGCTGGACGTCACTCCGGCGGCCCGCGAGTGGCTGGCACTCACTGGCTACGACCCGATGTACGGCGCCCGCCCGCTGCGCCGCCTCGTCCAGTCGGCGATCGGCGACAAGCTGGCCAGGGCCGTGCTGTCGGGCGAGGTCGTCGACGGCGACAAGGTTCAGGTGGAGCTCGGCGACGACGAGCTCGTCGTGCAACGCCGCGAGTAAGGGCTTGCCCACCCTTCGGGCAAGCCGCGTGACCTGACCGCGTGAGATGGCTACCTTCGGCGTTCGTCGGACCACCTCACACGATCAGGGGGAACGTGAATGTCGGGTACTCGGAGCATCCTTGCGGTGGCCGCTCTGACGGCGGGGGTGAGCTGGTGGGCGCCTGGACCGGCGGGGGCTTCGACGTGCGAGCAGGGGCAGCAGGCGCCGGACAGCGTGGCCGCCGTCTGCGAGGAGGTCACCGGCGTGCGCGCGTCGGGGAGGTACGGCCCGATGAAGGCCCCGCCGGGCGGCGCGGCGTCCGCGGTCGAGCGCCTGGCCATGAAGCTGGGGCTGCCCGGCATGTCGAAGGCCGCCGCGGTGCTGAGCGTCGCCGACATGGGCGGAGTGGCCGCCGGGGCGGGCCTGCCCACACTGCCCATGGCCGCGCCGGGGGTGGCGGGCCTGAAGGACGTGTCGCGCCTGGCCGAGTCGCCCGACCTGCCCGGCCTGCCGGTGGTTCCCACCGAGATCCGTGAACTGGTCAAGGTCCCCGACGTGCCCGGCGTCGTCGACCGCACCGTTCCTGAGGTGCCTGTGCTGGACCTGCCGCGCCGGGCCGGCGAGGTGGAGAAGAGCGCGCCCCGCGCGCCCGATCTCACCGGCTCGTCGCTGCCCGGGGCGGGGGCGATCGCCGAACTCGGCCGCGTGCTCGGCGACCTGGGACTGGGCTGAGGCCCGCAGCACGACCGTGGACGGGCCGCGCCGCCCGTCCACGGCTTCGCCCCGCCGACGAAGGGGACCGCCGCGGCGGTCCCCTTCGTCATGACACGAGCGCGTCGAGGTCGTCCTCGGGCAGGCCGAGGTCGACCCGGATGCGGTAGCGGGTGCGCAGCAGCGCCAGATGCTCGGGGTCGTCGTGGGCGCAGGTCAGCACGGCCTGGGTCACCCATTCGAGGCCCGCCTGGAGATCGCCGTAGGCGACCAGGGTCTCGGCGATGTTGTGGGCGGTCGCCGGGTTGGCGCCGCCCTCACCGCGGATCGTCGCGATGACGTCCCTGGCCTCCTCGGGCCGGTCCAGCTCGAAGAGCGTGTCGGCGATGCCGGCCCGCGGGTCGATGCCCGAGTCTCCGCCGTCTTCGAGCGCTCGCTGGAAGCACTCCATCGCCCGGGCCGGCTGCCCCGCCTGCCGCCATTCGTCGGCGGCCAGCACGAGGATGGCCGCCCTGGAGATGTCACCGGAGGAATAGGACAAGGCAAGCTCGTCGAGCTGCCTGGCGAGCGAGCTGTGGTCGTCCGCCAGGAGGGCCTGCTCAAGCAACCGATCAAGGTGCTCACGGGTCACATGCGCCACACCGCGAGACTATCGAGCGCGGCTCGGCTTTGCCCGGACAATGCCCATGGCCGCTCTCACCAGGCTTCGGCAACGTTTCGTCCACATCCGGCTACAGATCGCGTGTCTGTGCAGGCAGAGGGGCATATACGGCTCACGTCACCACGGGGTGAGGAGGGACTCTGATGGGCATGTCCAGACAGATGACCTTCACTCTCGCCTGTACCGTGGTGCTGTCGGCGATCATTCCGGGGGCCGCGGGCTATCTGTCGGCCCGGCTGGAGGCCGTCCAGGCGGCCGAGCGGAACCTGCGGACGCTGGAGATCAGGCTCAGGGCCGAGGTCGTCGCCGAGACCAGGAACGCGGCCGGGCGGCGGGATCACGCCGAGACCAGAGCCCCGCAGAGCAGGCCGGTGGTGATCACCTCCGACCGGTGCAAGCTGGTCCGGCAGCCGCAGCAGCCACCGCCGTCGTCGTCGTCCGAGGAGCGCCTGGCCGGGCGGGTGCCGCGCAAGGTGCCCGCGATCCCGCCCGAGTGGTTCGCCGTGTCGGTCACTCCGGAGGACGGGCCAGCTTCCTACTGAGCCTGCGCGACAGGAAGCCGCGGATGAGTTGCTTGGCCGCCGCGATGATCTCCGGGTCGCCTTCGGGGGCGCGGCGGAAGGCCAGCTTCAGCACCGCGTCGCCGGCCTCGACCGCGACGAGGACGGACACGTCCAGTTCCTCGCTGTCGGCCAGGCCGTACTCCTGCAGCAGCAGTCCGCGTAGCCGTCCGGCGATCACCGTGTTGTTGTCGGAGTCGGAGTCGAGCAGGTTGAGGTCGACGACGTCCCCGAAGTGCAGGCTCTTGAAGCCCGGGACGGTCCGGTGCATGTCGACGTACTCGTCGATGATCGCGTCGACCGCGTCCCACCAGCCGCGGTAGTCCTCGTCGAGGAATCTGCGGCCGATCCTGGAGACGAACAACTCGACGTTGCGCCGGGTGAGCTCCTGGGTGATGGCCCGCTTGTCGGGGAAGAACTGGTAGACGGATCCGATGGCGACCCCGGCGCGCTCGGCGATCCGGGTGGTCGACAGGGACTCGTAGCCGAGTTCGTCGAGCAGTTCGGCGCACGCGTCGAGCATCCGCTCGACTCTGCGGACACTGCGGCGCTGTGTGGGTTGACGGCGGAGCGGAGTCGCCTCCACGCAATCGGGGTCGTCAACGTGCAGTGGGGACACGAGCACCATCTTGCCCCCTGGCAGTCAGATTCCAACGTGCAATCAGTGGAATTCTGCGGTTGTAGAACGTCGTGCAATGCGCCGCATGAGCGCGGGCGACAGCCGGGAGAGCGCGTAACCGATCCAGCCTTCGGCGTTGACGGGGACGACGGCCTGGTCGCGGCGCACCGCGCGCAGGATGTGCGCGGCCACCCGCTCCGGCGGGTACGCCCGCCGGCGCAGCCCCGCCACGGCCAGTTCCTTGACGTCCGGCCCGACGAATGTGGCGTTGCGCGCGATCGCGGTCGACACGAAACCGGGGCAGATCACCGTGACGCCGATGCCCTGCCCGGCCAGTTCCGCCCTGAGGCAGTCGCTGAGCATCTTCACCGCGGCCTTCGACACCGAGTAGGCGGGCAGCGCGCGGGAGGGGGCGAAGGCGGCCAGCGAGGCGATGTTGACGATGTGGCCGCCCTCGCCGCGCCCGGCCATCTGCCCGGCGAACAGGCGGCAGCCGTGCACCACGCCCCACAGGTTCACGTCGACGGTCCTGCGCCAGTCGTCCAGGGAGTGGTCGAGGAAGGGGCCGCCGACCGCGATGCCCGCGTTGTTGACGACCACGTCGGCCACTCCGTGCGCGGCCAGCACCTCGGCGGCGAAGTCCGCCATCGCCCCGGCGTCGGCCACGTCCACCCGGTAGGGGTGGGCACGCTCGCCGATGCCCTCCGCGGTGCGCCGGGCCGCGCCCAGGTCGATGTCCGCGCACACCACCTCGGCCCCGTGCGCGGCGAACGCCCGCGCGGTGGCCCGCCCGATCCCACTCCCCGCCCCGGTCACCACCACCAGCCGATCCTGGTACGGCCTGCGCCTCCCACCCGCCCGAGCCGCCCGTAGCTCTTTCCGGGCCGGACCTCCTTCGAGATGCTCGGCGAACTCCCCCACCATCCTGGCCACCACCTGGGGATGGCTGCGGTGCGCCCAGTGCCCGGCGGCGATCCTGCGGTGCCAGAAGTCCGGCGCCCACCGCCCCAGCGAGGCCAGCAGGCCGGGGGTGACGAACGCGTCGCGGGTGCCCTCGATGAGCTGGACGGGCACCGTGACGTTCGGGTCGCCGGGGACGCGCCGCCTGGTGAACATGTTGGCCCGGTAGAGCCGGAGCCCGTTGCGGGCGTCCTTGGCCAGGGTGGCCGACGGGTGGCCGGGGCGTGGGGTGACGCCCTCGCCGCTCATGGTGCGCGCCAGGCTGCGCGGGATCACCGTACGCCAGGCGATCTCGGGCAGGACGGGGAGCTGGAAGGCGCCGATGTACCAGGATCTGCGGAGTTGGGCGGCGATCTGGGTGCGCTTGCCGTGCCGCATGAAGTGGGCGGTCTGGTCGACGCCGGGGCCGCCGAGGGTGGTGAAGGAGGCGACGCGGTCGCGGATGCCGGGGCGGGTGATCGCCTCCCAGCCCTGCAGCGAGCCCCAGTCGTGGCCGACGAGGTGGACGCGGGGCTTGCCGATCGCGTCGAGGACGGCGGCCAGGTCGGCGGCGAGGTGGTCGAAGGCGTAGTGGCGGCGGTCGCGGGGCGCGGAGGAACGGCCCACTCCCCTGACGTCGTAGCGCACGACGTGGAAGCGGTCGGCGAGTTCGGCGGCCACCTCGTCCCAGACCTGGTGGGTGTCGGGGTAGCCGTGCACGAGCAGGATGGTGGGGGCGGCGGGGTCACCCTGTTCGACCAGCGCCAGCCGTACGTCGCCTGAGGTGACCCAGCGCATCGGGGTCTCCTATTCGGCCGCGTTCGGGACGCGGGCCAGGCCCGTACAGCCGCGCAGGGCCTTCCACGACGAGATCGCCTGGGTTCTGGCCGTTCCGGTGGCCGGGATCGGGATACCTCCCTGGATCTGGGCGGGGGTCCAGGTGTCCTTCATCACCTTGCGGCCGTTGATGGTGAGGGTGAGCACGCCGGTCTTGGCGGTGATGCCGCCGCCGCTGTAGAAGACGAAGTTGCCGAGGCCGTAGTTGACGTAGGCGCTGTCCAGGTAGCCGCCGCCGAGCAGGATGTGCGCGTGCCCGCCGACGATCACGTCGGCGCCCGCCTTGACCAGCTTGGGGGCCAGCGAGCGCTGCGCCGGGTTCGGGCAGCCCGCCATCTCGGTGCCCCAGTGCAGGTGGACGATCACGGTGTCGGCGGTCTTGCGTGCGGCGCGGACCGCCTGGATCAGGCGCTGCTCGTTCTTGGCCGAGGCCAGGCCGCCCTTGTCGTCGGTGGCCGTCCACGCGGGGATGAGGTGGTCGTCGAGCACCTGGGTGGCCCCGATGATCGCCACCCGGTTGCCGTTGACCGTCTTGCGCCACGGGCGGTAGGCCTGCGCGGCGTCCTTGCCGATGCCGACGACCGGGAACCTCGTCTTGCGGATCGCCGCGAGCGAGTCGGCCAGCCCGGAGTCCATGTAGTCCATGCCGTGGTTGTTGGCCATGGACACCACGTCCACCCCGGCCGCCTTGAGCGCGGTGAACGCCGTCGAGGGCGCCCTGAAGGTGAACTCCTTGCCCGGCGCCTTGGTCCCGCCGGTGGTGATCGCCGTCTCCAGGTTGACCATGGCCAGGTCGGCTTTGCGCAACACGCTCCCGATGGGCCCGAGCGCGGTGCGCGGGTCGGCGTCCAGCCGCCGCCGCAACACCCCCTCGAAGTGCACGTCCCCACCGAAGGAGATGGTGTACGGCTTGCGCACCGGCTTGGCCGGTGCGCTGGGGGTGGCCGTCGCCGGCGGGTCGGCCACGTTCTCGCTGGGCTCGGACTGGGCCGGTGAGCACGCGGTCAGGGCAATGACGACAGCGGTGGTCATTCCCGCCACGCCGGCACGGTACAGGTTCATGTCGGCACTTCCACTCGATCCCCATTCATCAGGCACCGAGCATGCCATGCCCGGCGGCCTCACGGGGATTCTCCTGGCCGTGCGTGGCGAGCCAGAGGACCGCGGCGGCCGTGCCCTCGTCAGACGTGACCGTTTTGGCAGTGTTCGCGGGGCTAAGTCCCCTCTTCCGTGTCCGGATATGGGCGAAATCTCCTACCTTCTAGACTTGAATCATTCAAGTTAGGAGGTATGGTGACGAACGCGGAGGAGCTAGCTGCTGCTCCAAAGCTCTAGATCAATTCCGGAGGACCGCGCCATGACCAACAGGCCAATCACCACCGACGACGCAGGCCTGCCCGCGCCGAGTGACGAGTTCTCGCTCTCCGTGGGTTCGAACGGACCGCTGCTCCTGCAGGACCACTATCTGATCCAGAAGATGGCCCACTTCAACCGTGAGCGCGTCCCGGAGCGGGTGGTGCACGCCAAGGGCGGAGGCGCCCACGGCATCCTGCGGATCACCGAGGACGTCAGCCAGTTCACCAAGGCCGGGCTGTTCCAGAAGGGCAAGGAGACCCCGCTCTTCCTGCGCTTCTCCACCGTGGCCGGCGAGCTGGGCAGCGCCGACACCGCGCGCGACCCGCGCGGTTTCGCGATCAAGTTCTACACCGACGAGGGCAACTACGACCTGGTCGGCAACAACACGCCCATCTTCTTCATCCGCGACCCGTCGAAGTTCTCCGACTTCATCCACAGCCAGAAGCGGCGCGCGGACAACCACCTGCGTGACCACAACATGCAGTGGGACTTTTGGACGCTGTCCCCGGAGTCGGCCCACCAGGTCACGTTCCTGATGACCGACCGCGGCACGCCCGCCACCTGGCGGCACATGCACGGCTTCGGCTCGCACACCTTCCTCTGGTACAACGCGGCCGGCGAGAAGTTCTGGGTGAAGTACCACTTCAAGACCGACCAGGGCATCCGCAACCTCACCGCCGCCGAGGCGGACGCGCTGATCGCCACCGACGCCGACCACCACATCCGCGACCTGCACACCGCGATCAAGTCGGGTGACCACCCGTCGTGGACGGTCAACGTGCAGATCATGCCGTTCGAGGCGGCGGCCGACTACCGGTTCAACCCGTTCGACCTGACCAAGGTGTGGCCGCACGCCGACTACCCCGAGATCACCATCGGCAAGCTCACCCTGAACAGGAACCCGGACAACTACTTCGCCGAGGTCGAGCAGGCCGGCTTCGAGCCGTCGAACCTGGTGCCGGGCATCGGCGCCTCGCCGGACAAGATGCTCCAGGGTCGCCTGTTCTCCTACCCCGACACGCACCGCTACCGGATCGGGCCCAACTACCTGCAGTTGCCGATCAACGCCCCCAGGGTGCCGGTCAACAGCTACAACAAGGACGGCGCGATGGCCTTCCGCAACGCCGCGGACCCGGTCTACGCGCCCAACTCCGTCAACGGACCCGCCGCCGACCCCACCCTGTACGCGGGCGACGGTTACGCGGTGGCCGGGGAGATCCTCCGCTCGGCGTACACCAAGCACGCCGAGGACGACGACTACGCCCAGCCGCGCGCCCTGTGGGAGAACGTGCTGTCCGACACCGACCGCGCCCACCTGGTGAGCAACGTCGTCGGCCACGCCTCGGCCCCCGAGGTGACGGCGGACATGAAGAAGCGTGTCGTGGAGTACTGGACCAACATCCACAAGGACCTCGGCCAGGGCGTCGCCCAGGGCCTCGGCCTCTCCTGACCCACCGCGAGAAGCCCGCGCCCCCGGGACGCGGGCTTCTCGCGCAGAGCCCCCTACCTGAATATCCGGCGGCCTCTGAAGATCGGGTGATCGGTCTCCCAGTACCGCCAGCCTTCGACCCTGGCGGGCACGTTGGCTATACCCGTGCCGACCCTGACGCGGCGGCACGTGCCGAGCACCCTCCACGTCGAGTAGCCGATGCGGTAACCGAAGACGCGGTACCACATGTTGCCGTACTTTCCCTTGGTGATCGTCCGCGTGTAGTCGTGTCCGCTGAAGACCATGTGCCGCTCCTCCAGGTGGGGAATCCCCAGCTGTCGCAGGCTGCGGACCAGGTCCCCCTTGGTGCGCTGCCTCGTCCTCTCCTTCTCGGTCTCGAGGAATGCGAGCACTTCGTGCTCCCGCGTGATCGAGACCGTCATCTCGCCGCCGGGGCCGTCGATGTAGCGGGTGCGGGGGATGAAGAAGTTCCTCGGCGAGAGCCGGTGGACCTTGTAGAAGAAGCGCGGCGAGCATCGCCCTTGCACGGTGTCGATCCTGGCGGTCGCACTCACCGCCGGGGCCAAGGTGGAGACCAAAGCCATCGAAAGGGAGGCGCCCACGGCCAGCGTCGTCATTCTCTTCATCGAACGACGCAGGTTAGGAGTGACTGTGGTTGGTGATTCGGGAATAGGCGTGAACATGTACCGTCCCTTTCGGAATGCGACCCATGGTCGCGACTGACCCGCAGGCCGAAATACGGCCTGTGCCTGCCCGCTGAGCGAGCGAGCGACAAGACCGGTTCGATGCTTACAGTTGCCGCGAGCCGCTCCACACCACCACGCCGAAGTCGAATTCCCCGTATCCGGCAAGGGTCGGTAAAAGTGTCGATATCCGGCTGTCTATTCGGTAAGACCACATGCCTCCCCAAGGCCCCGGCAAAGCCGCAGGTGAGTCCGCGGACGCGGAACGGTCACCAGCCTGCCGGGGCCGCGCCCTCTACTGGGCTACGGAGTCGAACTCTCCCGCGCGGACGCCTTCGGCGAAGGCGGCCCATTCATCGGCGGTGAAGACGAGTGTCGGCCCGTCCTGCTGCTTGCCGTCCCTGATGGCCACATTGCCATCGGTCAGCTGAGTGAACTCCACACAAGCCGACGCACCATTGCAGAAGCGGCTTTTCCGCCACGGTAGCGCGGAGGTCTCGATGTGCATTTAATCCCCATATAAGTGAAAGGGGGCGCCTTTGCCCCCGCTGACGCTGAGAACCCTCTAGCGTCGCCACTGCATGGCGACGCGCCGGATGAGCGAACGCGACTCATCCTCGTCGAGCGCCATGGAACTGATCTGGTCGAAGGCCATCTCGTATCCAGCCACCAGTTCAAGATCTTCGACGAATCGCGCACTGTAGAGCGACTCCAGATAGACGACGTCGTCGAAGGCCGCGAACTTGAGATGGATGAACGCGCCCGTCCCCACGGGATGGACCGAGTCCAGCGTCAGAACCCGGACGCTCACATGCGGGATGGCGGTCATCTCCAGGAGATGGTCCATCTGCTCCCGCATCACCGAGGCGTCCCCGAAGCGGCGCAGCAGCGCCGACTCGTCGATGACCATGTGGATCATCGGCGGATCCGCGCGGAACAGCACCCGCTTCTGCCGGTCGAGGCGGGCCTCCACCCGGCTGCGCACACCACTGTGCGTGATGCGCGAGATGCCCCTGGTGGCCAGGATGACCTCTCTGGCGTAGTCCTCGGTTTGGAGAAGACCTGGCACGAGTTGGGGTTCCCAATCTCGCTGGGCTACGGCCTCCGCCTCAAGCCCCAGAAGTCTCGTGTACTCCCCGGGCAGGTGGCCCTCGTAGTCTTCCCACCACCCTCGCTGCTCGGCGTCCCGCAGGAGGCCGAGCAACTCGCGCTTCTTGTCGGCATCGACCTCGAAGAGGTCCGCCATCGCCGTCACGTCTTCGGCTCTGGGCTTCGTCTTCGACGATTCGATGCGGCTCACCTTGCTGGGAGACCAGCCGAGCCGCTTGGCCGCTCCGGCCCCCGTGAGGTTGCGACGCTCACGCAGGAACCGCAGTTCCTGACCAAGCCTGAGCCGACGGACTATGGGACTGCCACGCTCCGGCACCCGTCCGCTCCCCTCGTGTGGGCAGGAAGGTGTATCGGAAAAGAACCGTTTGCGGTCCCCTTTTCTGGGCCGCTCCCGCAATCGTAGCACTGCAAGTTGCACGAGTAGTGGCACACAGTCTTGCCATAAGCGTTCCACGAGAGGACGGTGGAAGACGGGGAAACCACTGGCCACACGGGGGTGTTCGGGGTGATTTACCAGTGTCCTGGCGTTCCATCGACAATGTCCATGCAAGTTGCACTTGCCTATGCATCGCAACATGTCACGCAACGTGCGAAGAAATCGCAATCTTCTGTTGCTCGCACTATTGCGGCAGGTATCGCCTGAGAGGAACATCGGGCTCAGGAGGATGACCAGGGGATGAGGAGGCCGAGATGACTACCCGGCCGGACGTCCCGGGTCTTCCGTCCGCGAGCTTCCGCGGCCGTGCAGGCCGCGAAGACGGCAGTGCCGTCGTCGCACCCGCTACTCGTCACCCCAGGGAGCCCGCCCGCCGAGAGGAACGCGGCTAGGCGTCTCCACCAGCACGGAAAAGCCGGACCGATGTGCCGTCCTCGTCCCGTCACCCATGGGCTGCCACCCGATGACGGAGAGGCCGACGACCGGTCCGGCGAAGAAGTCCACCCCGGGACAAACACCGCGAAAGGGGCCTTCTATGTATTCACAAGGTATCAAGGGACTCAGTCGAATCAAGTCCCAGATCCGCGACGCCGTCGCGTGGGTGGACCGGGAGATCTGCATGGAGCCGGACGAGTTCGCCTACCGGCGAGGCTGGACGGTCGCCAGGACCGGCTTCGGCGCCCGCCGCTACCGCGACTCCTGGTTCGACCTGACGCGCACCACGCCCGGACAGATCCCGCGAGTGGGGTGAATCGGGGCTTCCCACTGCCCGCCACAGGAGACAAGATGAGTTCGGATGACGAACTCAGGAGCGGCGATGACCACCGTGCACCGTACCTGTCCCCTGTGCGAGGCCGTGTGCGGTCTGACGCTCACCCTCGGGGAGGGTGAGCGGGTGACGAGCGTCAGGGGCAATCGGGAGGATCCGTTCAGCAAGGGGTATATCTGCCCGAAGGGGGCGAGCCTCGGTGGGCTGGACGAGGACCCCGACCGGCTGGCCGCGCCGCTCGTCCGTACGGGCGGCGACTGGCGGGAGGTCTCCTGGGAGGAGGCCTTCGCGGTGGTCCGGCAGGGGTTCGAGCGGGTCGTGGACGCGCACGGGCGCCAGTCGCTGGCGCTGTACCTGGGCAACCCGAGCGCGCACACCGTCGCGGGCGGGCTCTACACGGCGCCGCTGTAGTGACGGTCGCGGGCAATCCGGTGCTGTCGGCGCCGAACGGCGCGCGGCTCGACACGGCGTTCGCGGGGCTCAACTTCAGCGTCGATCCGTACGTAGGCTTCTCGGCCGTAAGCGACCGAGCTTGCAGTTCCTCGCCGTCGATGGCTTCGACGGTCTGGTCCGCGTCAGGCAGCGTGACTCACTGCCCAGCCCGCTACACCGCGCGCGGCGATGTTACGGGCTGCGTTGACGTCGGCATGCTCAGCGAAACCGCACGACGTACAGGAGAAGACGGCCTGGTCTGGCCGGTTGGCCCGATCGGTATGCCCGCAGGCCGAGCATTGCCGGCTGGTGTAGGCCGGATCGACATGGATAAGAGCGATCCCGGCCTGTCGCGCCTTGTAGGCGATGAAGCCGCCCAGTTGGGCGAAGCTCCAGGAGTGCAGCGTGACCCGCTGGGGCTTGCGGAGCCGTACCCGCTCGCGGATGCCCTGGAGGTCTTCCAGGGCGATCCCGCGTCCGGTGCGTTCTGCCTCGGTCACGATGCGTTTGGCGATCACATGGTTGGTGTCGGCGGCGAACCGGGCTTCGGCCCGGCGGCGTTTCTTCAGCAGGCGTTTGGCGGATTTGGTGCGTTTGGCCTGCAACCGGCGGCGCAGCTCGCGGTGACGGTGCCTGACCGCGTTCAGGCCTTTGCCGCTATGGCGCAGGCCGTCGCTGGTGGTGGCGATGTTGACGATTCCAGATCGACACCGTGCGGGCGTGGGGTTGCCAGGACAGGCAGCGATCGTCATACGGCTGGGCGGCGTGCGGGCGGAAGGCGATCGGTTTGCTTTCGGCCCGGGTCCGCCGCCGCGATCCCCGTGCCAACGCTGGTCGGCGGGAGCAACACCTGCACGCTGCAGATCAACCCGGCCGACGTGGAGCGGCTCGGCCTCGACGGGTTCGCGACGGTGACCTCGGCGACCGGCACGCTCACCGTGCCGCTGGAGCCCACCGACACGATCATGCCGGGCGTCGTCAGCCTGCCGCACGGCTGGGGGCACGGCGGCAGCGTGCAGGCCGTCGCCGCCGAGCACGCGGGGGTGAGCGCGAACACGCTGACCGACGAGTCAGCGATCGACGTGCTTTCCGGCAATGCCGTGTTCAACGGGGTTCCCGTGACGATTTCGGCAACCGCTGTGATCACCACACATTAAGGTGTCGCGCGTGACTACCGCGCCCGAACAGGACCGCCTGAACGCTCAGATCACCTTCGCCATGGAGATCGACAAGCTCAAGCGGGTGATCCGCCGCAACCACCTGATGGACGGTTCGCGACGGGAGAACGACGCCGAGCACTCCTGGTACGTCGGCATGCTGGCGATGATCCTCGGCGAGCACGCGCCGCCGGGCACCGACCTCCAGCGCGTCGTGGCCATGCTGCTGGTGCACGACCTGGTGGAGATCGACGCGGGGGACGCCTTCATCTACGATCCCGTCGAGGTGGCGGCCCAGCCCGAGAGGGAGAAGGCCGCCGCCGACCGGATCTTCGCGTTGCTGCCGGAGGAGCAGGGGTGCGAGCTACGGGCGTTGTGGGAGGAGTTCGAGGAACGTGCCACTCCCGAGGCCCGGTTCGCCAAGGCGCTGGACCGGTTCGCGCCGATCCTGGCCAACCACCACACCGAGGGTGGCTCGTGGCCGCTGTTCAAGGTGTCGGTCGGCCAGGTGCGCGAGAAGGTGAAGATCATCGAGGAGGGTTCGGCCTCGCTGGGCGCGTACGCCACGGAGCTGATCGAGCTGTCCGCCGCCCGGGGGCATCTTTCCGAGTGACCCAGTAGGCCCCTGGGTAGGGGAAAGGTCGTGAAGGAGACAGTCAAGGCAGGTCGTCGGCATTCGCGGCGTTTCGTCGGGCCGCGCGATCTGGCCGACCGGCTCGAGAAGACCAGGGCGCTGGACCGGCCGATCAGGGTCGTGGCGAAAGCCGTACGGGAGAAGATCGGGCCCGGGCGGCTGCGGGACTGGCTGCACGGGGTGCCCACCGGCAAGCCGTTGCATCCGCCGCTCGCCACGGTGAGCCTGGGCTGCTGGCTGTCCGCCACGCTGCTGGACGCCACCCGCACCGATCCGCGGGCGGCCCGCGTGCTCATCGCCGCGGGTGTGGGCGGCGCGCTGCCCACGGCCGCCGCCGGGATCACCGACTGGTCCTCGCTGCACCGGGAGCAGCAGCGGGTCGGCTTCGTGCACATGCTGGCGAACCTGACCGCGCTCGGGCTGTTCTCCGGGTCGCTCGCCCTGCGCCTGACCGGGCGCGAGCGGGGCGGGCGGTGGCTGTCCGTCGCCGGGCTGAGTGCCGCGGGGATCGGCGGCTACCTGGGCGGACACCTGGCCTACCGGCTGGCGGCGGGGGCCAACCACGCCGAGCAGGTGGCCCACCTGGTGCCGCTGGGCTGGCACGATCTGTGCCCGATCGGGGACCTGCCCGAGGGGCGGCCGGTGGCCCGCAGGCTCGGCTACATCCAGCTCTTCGTGATGCGCCACGGCGACACCGTGGCGGTGATGGCCGACCGCTGCTCGCACCTGGCGGGGCCGCTGCACCAGGGGCGGGTCGTCATGGAGGACGGGGAGCCGTGCGTGGTCTGCCCGTGGCACGGGAGCACGTTCAGGCTGGCCGACGGGAGCGTGGCGCACGGTCCGGCCACCGCGCCGCAGCCCACGTTCGAGACGCGGCTGCGCGGGGACGGGGTGATCCAGGTTCGCCCGGCGGTGGGTTGACCTGAACAAAGGTTTAAGTTCTACGGTCCTCTCAACGACTACGAGAGGACTCGTCATGATTCTGGTCATCGGAGCCACCGGCAACGTCGGCCGTCCCACCGTCTCCTACCTGCGCGAGGCGGGCGCCAAGGTCCGCGCGCTGGTGCGGAACCCCTCGACCGCGGGGCTGCCCGCCGACGTGGAAACTGTCCAGGGGGACCTCACCAGGCCCGAGACCGTCGAAGCCGCGCTCGGCGGTGTCGACACCGTGTTCCTGATCTGGCCCGGGTTCGGCGTCGAGAACGCCGCCGCCGTCGTCGACGCCATCGCCAGGCACGCCCGCCGCGTCGTCTACCTGTCGGCGGACATGCCCGACCTGGCCGAGGGCGAGGAGTCGTCCCTCTTCCACCAGGACATCGAGCGGCTGATCCGCGCCTCAGGGCTGGAGTGGACGTTCCTGAAGCCCGGCGGGTTCGCCACCAACACCCTGGGCTGGGCCGAGCAGATCCGCCGGGACGGCGTCGTGCGCTGGCCGTACGGCCAGGGCGGCAGGTCGCTGATCCACGAGGCCGACATCGCGGCCGTGGCGGCGCTCACGCTCACCCAGGAGGGGCACACCGGCGCCGGCTACGTGCTGACCGGGCCTGAGGTGCTGACGCAGGCCGACCAGGTCCGGGTCATCGGCGAGGTGATCGGGCGACCGGCACGCTGGGAGGAGATCGCCCCCGAGGAGGCCAGGGAGCGACTCCTGGCCTCCTGGGGCGACGCCACCTTCGTGGACGGCGTGCTGAAGGCGTGGGGCAGGCTGGTGGACGAGCCGGAGGGCGTCACCGACACGGTGGAGCGGCTGACCGGAAGGCCCGCGCGGACCTTCCGCTCCTGGGTGGCCGACCACGCGGACGCCTTCACCGGCGAAGACTAGGACTTGGGCTCGTCGGCGGGGTGCTCGACGAGGGCGAGGATCCGGCTGGACATGAAACGCGCGGTCCGTACGGCACTGCCGCTCCGCGTCACCTCGCTCACCTCCACCAGTCCCCTGCGGTTGGCCACCTCGACGCGACGCCCGGCGCGAGTGGCGGTGACTTCGTAGGTGCGCGGAGTGCCCCCCGCATCGATGACGATCTCCACCCAATCACCCTTCATGTCCAGATATATACCCGTTTTTCTATGGATTTATCCGTACACCAGTTTGACAATCGCGAAGATTCCGACGCAGACGATGAAGCCGCGCAGCACCGGAGCGGGCAGCTTCCGGCCGACCTTGGCGCCGATGAACCCGCCTAGAGTCGCCCCCAGGGCGATCAACAGCACCGCCCACCAGTCCACCTCGGCGACCAGGGTGAACAGCACCGCGGCCGTACCGTTCACGATCAGCGACAGCACGTTCTTGGCCGCGTTCACCCGCTGCAGATCGTCGGAGAGCACCGCCCCCAGCAGCCCGATCAGCAGCACCCCCTGAGCGGCCCCGAAGTAGCCGCCGTAGACGCCCGCCCCGAACACCCCCAGCCACAGCCCGGCGCCGCCGTCGGGGTGGGCGTGCTCCCGATGCGCCGCCAGCCAGCCGTTGAGCTTCGGCTGGATGACCACCAGCACGCAGGCGAGCGCGATCAGGACGGGCACCACGACCTGGAACACGCTCGGGTCCAGGAAGAGCAGCAGAACGCCGCCGAGCAGGGCGCCGAGCGCCGAGCCCAGGCCGAGTCGGATCAGACGGTCCCGCTGGCCCTTCAGCTCGGCGCGGTAGCCGTACGCGCCGGTGAAGGAGCCTGGGACCAGGCCGATGTTGTTGGAGACGTTGGCCACCACAGGGTCGATGCCGACGGCCACGAGCGTGGGGAAGGTGATCAGCGATCCCGATCCCACCACCGCGTTGATGGCTCCGGCTGCGATTCCGGCCGCGCATATCGCGACCACTTCCAACGGCGACACGATCCCCTCCAACAGGTCCCGACAGAGCCTAGGGGGCGACCGGGGTCAAGCGGCGGGAGGGTTCACCCTGTGGGACCGTCCTTGGGCGGTGCGAACAGCCCGCCGAGGTTCTCCAGCGCCTTCCCCATCTCCGAAGGCACGATCCACACCTTGTTCGCGTCACCCTTGGCGATCTCGGGCAGCATCTGCAGGTACTGGTAGGCGAGCAGCGCCTGGTCCGGCTTGCCGTCGTGGATGGCCCTGAACACCATCCCGATCGCGTCCGCCTGCCCCTTGGCCCGCATGGCCTGCGCCTCGGCCTCGGCCTGGGCGCGCAGCACGGCCGCCTCCGCCTCGCCGCGCGCCCTCAGCACGGCGGCCTGCCGCTCGCCCTCCGCGGTCAGGATCGCCGACTGCTTGGACCCCTCGGCGGTCAGGATGGCGGCCCGCTTGTCGCGGTCGGCCCGCATCTGCTTCTCCATCGAGTCCTGGATGGAGGTGGGCGGGTCGATGGCCTTGAGCTCGACCCGGTTGACCCGGATCCCCCACCGGCCGGTCGCGTCGTCCAGCACGCCGCGCAACTCGGTGTTGATCTCCTCGCGGGAGGTGAGCGTACGCTCCAGGTCCATGCCGCCGACCACGTTGCGCAGCGTCGTCACGGTGAGCTGCTCGACGCCGACCAGGAAGTTGGCGATCTCGTACGTGGCCGCCTTGGGATTGGTGACCTGGAAGTAGATGACGGTGTCGATGGAGACCACGAGGTTGTCGGAGGTGATGACCGGCTGCGGCGGGAAGGAGACGACCTGCTCACGCAGATCGATCATCTCCTTGATCCGGTCGATGAACGGCATGACCAGATTGAGGCCGGGAGTGAGCGTGCGGTGGTAGCGGCCGAGCCGTTCGATGATCGCGGCGGTGGCCTGGGGGATGATCCGGACCGTCCTGACCAGGGCGAAGCCTGCGACCCCGACCAGGAGGATGGCGACGATCAGCTGCTCGGTGCCCATGGCGCACACTCCGCGAATCGAGGGGGCCGTCGCGGAAATGGTATGTGCTAACTCCCTTTTGGCGACCGTAAATCGCGCAAAAGCGGCCTACCTACTGAGCCCTGGCGTACCAGCGTCCTCCGTTGCCCCGCTCCAGCGTCAGCGGGACGCCGAACGTGCGCGACAGGTTGTCGGCCGTCATCACGTGCTCCAGCGGGCCCTGCGCCACCACCGAGCCGTGCCGCAGCAACAGCCCGTGCGTGAAGCCGGTGGGCACCTCCTCCACGTGGTGCGTCACCAGCACCATCGTGGGTGAGCGCTGGTCCTCGGCGAGCAGCGACAGGCGGCGCAGCAGGTCCTCGCGACCGCCCAGGTCGAGGCCCGCGGCCGGCTCGTCCAGCAGCAGCAGCTCGGGATCGGGCATGAGCGCCCTGGCGATCTGCACCCGCTTGCGCTCGCCCTCCGACAGCGTGCCGAACCTGCGCCTGATCAGGTGGGCCGCGCCCATCATGTCGATCAGCTCGACCGCCCTGGTCACGTCGTTGGAGTCGTACTCCTCCGTCCAGCGGCCGAGGATCGCGTAGGAGGCGGTCAGGACCAGGTCGATGACCTTCTCCTCCGGCGGGATCCGCTCGGCGAGCGCCGCGCTGGCCAGGCCGATCCGCGGGCGCAGCTCGAACACGTCGGTCTGGCCGATCCGCTCGCCCAGCACCTCGGCGACGCCCTCACTCGGATAGAGCAAGGTCGCCGCGACCTGCAGCAGCGTCGTCTTGCCCGCGCCGTTCGGCCCGATGACCACCCATCGCTCGTCCTCGTCGACGGCCCAGTCGATGCCGCGTAGCAGGACCGCCCCGTCGCGCCGGACAGCGACGTCCTGGAGCCGCAGCACCTGACCACCCATCCCGGTTCCCCTCCCTAAGAGAAAGCTCGAGACAAACCTATTGCAGGCTCAGCGCTTATCGTGGACCGGTGCGTGCTGAATCACCTACGTCCGCGGCCCTGGTCGCCTGGGGGAACGCCTGGCTGTCCGGGCATGTCGGCCTCGACGAGGCCGCCGACCAGGTGGAGAGAGTCGCGGGCCCGACCGTCGTGGGCCCGCTCTCCCTCCGCGGCTACCTCGCCGACCTGCGGGTTAACGGCCTGAGCGAGCTGCGGCTGGCGCTGCCCTCGGCCGGTGACCCGCTCGGGCTGTCGGGTCCGCCGCCGTTCAACTCCGCCGCCGTGGACGCGGGCGAGGCGGTGATCGCCGTGCTGCCCGATCGCCGGATCGGGCTCGTCCCCGCGCCCGACCACCGCGGCTCCTCCTACGTCGGCGTCAGCCTGAGCGAGTACGAGGCCGGTCCGCCGCGCGCCGACCTGCCCTCCGTCGCCGAAGCCGAGCGCGAGCTGGCCACCGCGATCCACTCGGCCACCGAGGCGCTCTCCGCCGTGGACGGCCCGGCGCAGGGCCATCCGGGACGGCCGGCCGCGGCGGGCGGCGAGCTCGCGCCCGGCTACCCCGCGCGGGCGCACCGCGTCGCCGCGCTGGCCGCGCGGCTCTCCGGGATCCTGCGCCTGGCCGACGACCGCGGCCTCACCTCCGCCCAGATCGTCACGCGCGCCGAAGCGCTGCGAGACCTCGACCGCGCGGTACGGCGAGCACTCGTGGCCGCCCACCACGCGATCTTCGAGCCCTCTACGAATTCGTAGCCGACCCGAACCGCCAGATCCTGATCAGCTTGTCCTTGCCCGCCGACACCACCGCGGGCCTGCCGTCCACCGTCACGACGGACACCGAGTACACGCCGCCCTTGTGCGCCTTGACCGGCTTGCCCAGGGACTTGCGCATCTCGGCGTCCCAGAGCCTGATCGTGCCGTCCGTGCCGCCCGACACCAGCACCCTCTTGCCGTCCACGGTGCCGAACGACAGCGAGTACACGTTGTCGGTGTGCCCCTTCAGCGGGCCGCCGTAGGAGGCGCCCGTCTTCGGGTTCCACAGCCTGATCCGCTTGTCCTTGCCGCCGGAGGCGACCACCGGCTTGCCGTCCACCTCGCCGACGGCCACCGAGAAGACCGCCCCGCGGTGGCCCTTGTACGCCTTGCCGTACGCCTTGCGCTTGTTCAGGTCCCAGACGCGCAGCGTCTTGTCCTCGCTGGCGGACACCACGACCGGGCGGTCGCCGACCGTGCCGATGCCGAGCCAGTTGATGTCCTTGCGGTGCGCCCTGATCGAGCCGAGCTGCCGGTTCTTCTTCAGGTCCCAGACGCGCAGCGTGCCGTCGCCGTCGCCGGTGACCGCGACCCACTTGCCGTTCGCCCGGCCCACCGCGACCGCGAACACGGCGATCGGGTGGTAGCCGAGCACCTTGCCCTTGCGGGTCTTGAGGTTCCAGACGCGCACGGTGTGGTCGTAGCCGCCGGAGACGGCCATCGGCTTGCCGCCGATCGTCGCACTCGCCACCGCGTACACCTCGTCGTCGTGGCCGCGCAGCCGGCCGACCGTCCGGTGCTTGACCGGGTCCCAGATCCGCAGCGTGCCGTCCTGGCTGCCGGAGATCACCCGGAGCGCGCCGCCGATCTTGATCGCGGTGAGCGACTGGACCGCCTTGCTGTGGCCCTTGAGCGCCTTGCCGTCCTGCTTGCCGAGCAGGGGGATCAGGTCGGGGAGGGTCGGCACGGTGTTCGCGTCGGGCGTCGTCACGGGCGTGCTGGGCGACGGGCTGGGCTGGCCGGTGGGCTCCGTGGTGGGAGGTCCCGAGGAGGGCGGGGAGTTCGTGGGCGGGCCGTTGGAGGTGTCGATCGCCACGTTCGTCGGGCCTGGCCGGGGGTCGTCGTCGAACGCGCTGGGCGCCACGAACAGCACGGTCGCCGCCAGCACCAGCGCGGCCAGCATCGCGCCGCCGACGATCCCGGCCTTCTTGCGGCGGGCGCGGTCCTCGGCGCGCTTCTCCTCGGGCGCGGTCTCGCGGAAGAAGGCGTCGTTGTCGTTCGCCTTGCGCGGCGGGAACGGTCCCGGAGGGTAGCTCGCCTGCTGCCCGTCCTGCCCCCCGGAACCCTGGCCTTTGCCGTACGGCTGCGCCGGCTGGCCGTACGGTCCGGGCGGTTGGCCGTAGGGCTGGCCATAGACCGGGCCCTGGGGTGGCTGGCCGTAGGGCGGAGGGGGCTGTTGCGGGGTGTAGGGCTGAGGCGGGATCGAGTGCATGCCCGAAGGGTTGGCCCAGCCCGACGCCGCGGCCGGCGGTTCGGCCTGCTGCTCCTGCGGGGACCCCTGCTGCGGAGTTCCGTGGGGTGGCGTTCCCTGCTGGTGCGGGAGCTGCGGTGGCGCGGCGTGCGGATGCGAGGAGTTGGGGTGCGAAGAGTTCGGGTGGAAGGAGTTCGGGTGTGAGTCATGCGGTTGCGGCGAACCGGCGGTTGACGCGCCAGGGTGTGGCGGACCGGGGTTCGAGGCGGCGGGGTGCGGTGGCTGCGGGTCCGGGAGGAGGAAGGGGGTGGGGGGCGGCAGGGACGGCTGCTCGGCGGCGACCTGGGTGCCGGTGGTGAGCGCGACTTCCGCGTCACCGGGCTGGATCGCCCCCTGGTTCTCCAGCAGCGCGAACAGCGTCTCCGCCGCCGACGGCCGCTCCTCGGCCCGCTTGCTCAGCCCGGCCTGCACGATCGCGCGCAGGTTGTCCGGCAGCGCCGACAGGTCGGGCTCCTCGTTCATCACCCGGTAGATGACCGCGGGCAGGCTGTCCTGCCCGAACGCGGGCCGCCCGGTGGCCGCGAACGTCATCGTCAGCGCCCAGCTGAACATGTCGCTCGCGGGCGCCACCCGCTCCCCGGAGATCTGCTCGGGCGACATGTACGCGGGCGTGCCGACCACCCCGCTGCTGATCGTCATCGCCGAGTCGAGCGCCCTGGCGATCCCGAAGTCGATCACTCGCGGACCGTCGGGGCCGAGCAGCACGTTGCTCGGCTTGAAGTCCCGGTGCACGATCCCGGCCCGGTGGATGGCCGCCAGCGCGGTCACCGTACCGACCGCGAGCCGGTAGAGCGCCCCCCCGGTGCGCGGCCCGTCGGTCTGCACGATGCGCTGCAGCGAGACACCCTCGACGAGCTCGCTGACGATGTACGGCAGGTCGCCGTCCATGTTCGCGTCGAGCACCTGCGCCGTGCAGAACTGGGCCACCCGCCTGGCGGCGGCGACCTCGCGCAGGAACCGCTCGGCGTCGATCCCCGGCTTGTCCAGCCGGGTGTTCAGCAACTTGATCGCGACTGTTTCCCCGTCGGGCCCCTGGCCCTTGAAGACGACCCCCTGTGCCCCCTTGCCCAGCCTGCCCAGTAACCGGTAGATCCCCAGTTGCGCCGGGTCCCCCGGCTGCAAGGGGTGCGTGTCCGGCACCTGTCCTCCCCCTCGTACGTATCCCCCGTGGCAAGAGTGACGGGCGTGAACGGCGGCCCGCAAGCCATCACATATCACGAAAGATCATCACTCTTCGCGAAGTATTTACCCTAAGCAATAATCGTCGAGACAATCGTGGATTTCCAGAACCGTACGGGGAGCACCGCATGCGCAGACCACTCGGCGCGCTCTTGGGCTTCGGCCTGATCGCGCCTCTCGTCCCACTCAGTCCACTGGCGACCGCCTCGCCGGCCGAAGCGGCCGTCCTGTCGGCCCCCGCGCCCGTCACGCAGGTCGTCCCTGCCGCGGTGGTGCGGAAGGATCCGTTCTCTCGCTTCAAGGTGAGTGTGCGGTACGACAAGTCCACCAAGCGCGCGGGCAAGATCACTTACTACATCAAGGCCAAGAACCTCGGCCCGTACGCGGCCGACTACTTCGGCGTCGGCGGCCAGTTGCCCAAGGGCGTCAAGCCCACGCTCCGCTGGGGCGGCCCCAAGGGGACCCAGTGCGTGTGGCAGGGGCAGATCTTCCTGTGCGTGCCGAAGTACCAGGTGCCCGTCGGCGGCACCACCTGGCTGAAGTTCCAGCTCACGCTGAAGTCGAACACCAAGGGCATCGCCAAGGGCCGGGTCGGCGTGATCGCCTACGACCTGCCCACCGGCGCCGAGAACATCGACCAGGAAGAGCTGGCCAGGATCGGCGGCCTCAAGGGCCACCTGTTCATGAAGCCCACCAAGACGAAGATCGTCTGGCCTCAGCGCAAGCGCAAGAGCGGCGGCGGCAGCGGTTACACGCCGCCTCCCCCGCCCCCGCAGTGGACGCCGCCCGCGAACAACTCCCACGTGGAGCGGAACGAGAAGAAGGACACCTGATCTACCGGGGCCGCTCTCACCGGGGCGGCCCCGCGGTCTCAGGCCAGGTCGTGCCGTACCGCGTAGAGCGCGGCCTGGGTCCTGTCCTGCACGCCGAGTTTCATCAGCACGTTCGACACGTGCGTCTTCACGGTCTTCTCGGCCACCGTGAGCCGGCGGGCGATCTCCCGGTTGGAGTGTCCGGCGGCGATCAGCTTCAGCACCTCCCGCTCCCGCTCGGTGAGCGGCACCGGCGAGGGCGCCGGATCGGCGGCCAGCATCGCCTCCGCCGCCTCCGGCGCGAGCAGCACCTGCCCGCCGTGGACGGAACGCACCGCCTGCACCAGCGCCTGCGGATCGACGTCCTTGTACAGGAACCCCGACGCGCCCGCCCGCATCGCGGGCCCCACGTCACCGCGGTCGCTCACCGAGGTGAGCACCAGCGCCCTGGTCGGCGAGCCCGACAGCCGCCCCAGCGTGCCCAGCCCGTCGAGGACCGGCATCTTCAGGTCGAGCAGCAGCACGTCGGGCTTGAGCTCCTCGACCAGCCGCACCGCCTCGTCCCCGTCGGCCGCCTCGCCGACGACCGTGATGTCCTCCTGGAGGTCGAGGAAGGTCCGCAGGCCCTGCCTCACCACCGGATGGTCATCGGCGATCAGCACCCGGATCACACGCCCACCTCCATGCGCACGGTCGTCCCCTCGTCGCGCGCGGAGGTCACCGTGACGCCACCGCCGACCGACTCCGCCCGCTCCTTCATCGACACCAGGCCGAGACCGCGCCCGGCCAGCTCGTCGAACCCCGTGCCGTCGTCGCTGACCGTCAGCACCACCCTGCCGCCCTCGCGGGCGAGCCGTACCACGACCAGGTCGGCCCGCGCGTGGCGGAGCGCGTTGTGCACCGCCTCCTGGGCCACCCGCAGCACCGCGACCTCCACCTCGCTGCGCAGGTCCGGCAGCGTGTCGGCCTCGAAGGTGACGGCGGCGGGGTGCAGCCGGTCGAGCAGGCGCACCTGCCTGCCCAGCGTCTCGGCCAGCCCGTGCCGGTCCAGTTCGGCGGGGCGCAGCTCCACGATGACCGCGCGCAGCTCGGCCAGCGCCTCCCCGGCCAGCCGCTGCACCGTGTCCAGTTCGGCGACGGCCCGCTCGGGAGCCCTGTGCACCAGCGCGGCGGCGGCCTGGGCGGTGAGCCTGAGCGAGAACAGCTTCTGGGTGACCGCGTCGTGCAGGTCACGGGAGACCCGGTTGCGCTCCTCGACCATCGCCAGCTCGCGCCCGCTCTCGTAGAGCCTGGCGTTGATCAGCGCGATCGCGGCGTGCGCGGCGAACAGCGTGAGCAGGTCCTGGTCCGCCGCCGTGAAACCGCCGGGGGTGCGCTTGTTGGCCAGGAAGATGATGCCGAGCACCTGGTCGCCGTCGAGGATCGGCACGCCCAGGAAGTCCTTCATCACCGGGTGCGCCTTGGGCCACCACTCGAACCGCGGGTCCTCGCGCAGGTCGGGCAGGCGGACCGGGACCCCCTCGCGGAGCATCGCGCCGAGCATGCCATGCTGACGGGGCAGCGGCCCGATCGCGTCCCACTGCCTGTCGGTGATCCCCTCGGCGACGAACTCCGCGAACGAGCCGTCGTCGTCCGGCACGCCGAGCGCGGCGTACCTGGCGTCGAGCAGCCGCTGCGCCGAGCGCACGATGACCTGGAGCACCTCGCGCACCGACAGGTGCCGGGTGACCGCGAGCACCGCGGAGCTCACCGCGTGCAGTATCGCGTCCCTGTCCTCGGGGTCCCGGCTCACGGAGCCAGACTACGGTCCTAGGTCCAAGTGCCGAGCCGCGGCAGGGACCTGAGCCCGATGTACGGCCGCGCCCGCACTCCTACCGTCGGGTCATGACGAACACCGCACTCATCACCGGCGCCTCCCGTGGTCTCGGCCTCGCCCTCGCCAGGGCGCTGGCGGATGCGGGCTGGACCCTCGTGCTCACCGCGCGCGGCACCGAGGAACTGGCCCGGGTGGCCGGCGAGCTGGGCGCCACCGCGATCCCCGGCGACGTGACCGACCCCGCGCACCGGGCCGCGCTCGCCGCCGCCGTGCCGGACCTCGACCTGCTGGTCAACAACGCCTCCGGGCTCGGCGCGACGCCGCTGCCGCCGCTGGCCGACTACCCGCTGGACACCTTCAGGGCGCTCGTCGAGACGAACGTGACCGCGCCGCTGGCCCTCGTCCAGGCCACCCTGCCCGCGTTGCGCCGCCGGCGCGGCGCCATCGTGAACATCACCTCCGACGCCGCCCTCGGCGCCTACCAGGGCTGGGGCGGGTACGGCGCGACCAAGGCCGCCCTCGACCAGCTCTCCAACGTGCTGGCCGCCGAGGAGCGCGACGTCGCGGTCTGGTGGGTGGACCCGGGCGAGATGAACACCCGCATGCTCGCCGACGCCGTCGGCGCCGATGAGGCCGCGGCGGCGAGCGACCCGGCCATCGTGGCGGCCGTGATCGGCGACCTGGTCAAGGCCAGGCCGGCGTCCGGAAGGGTGAGCGCCCAATGACGATCGACTTCGCCCTCCCCCCGGCCCTGTCGGCGCACGAGCCGCCGGAGGCGAGGGGGCTGGCCCGCGACGCCGTACGGCTGATGGTGACGGACTCCGGCGGGCGGATCGGTCACCATCGCTTCCGCGACCTGCCCGAGCTGCTCGCCCCCGGCGATCTCGTCGTGGTGAACAACTCGGCCACCCTGCCCGCCGCGGTCGAGCTGGACCGGCTGGCGGTGCACTTCTCCACCGCGCGCGAGGACGGCACGTGGCTGGTCGAGCTGCGCCGCCATACCTCCGGCGGCACCGAGCCGTACCCGGGCGGCGCGGCGGGCGAGTGGCTGCCGCTGCCCGGCCGCGCGACGCTGCGGCTGATCGCCCGCGAGACGCCACGCCTCTGGCGCGCCTCACTCGACCGTCCCGTCCACTCCTACCTGCACGAGCGCGGCAAGCCGATCCGCTACTCCTATGTCGAGGCGGAGTGGCCGCTCGCCGACTACCAGACCGTGTTCGCCACCGTGCCTGGCAGCGCCGAGATGCCGAGCGCGGGCCGCCCGTTCACCGCCGAGCTGGTCACCGCGCTGGTCTCCAGGGGGGTGCGGGTCGCGCCGATCACCCTGCACACCGGCGTCGCCTCACCGGAGAAGGACGAACCGCCGTACGCCGAACGGTTCGAGGTGCCCGAGCCGACGGCCACGCTGGTGAATCGGACCCGCGAGGACGGCGGCCGGGTCGTCGCGGTGGGCACCACCGTGGTGCGCGCCCTGGAGAGCGCCGTGGACCCGCAGGGCCGTCTTCGCCCGGCTGAGGGCTGGACCTCGCATCTGGTGACCCCGGAGACGGGCGTGCGCGCCGTGCACGCGCTGCTCACCGGCCTGCACGAACCCCGGTCGAGTCACCTGCGGATGCTGACCGCCTTCACCGGCGAGGAGGTGCTTTGCCGGTCCTATGACGAAGCGTTGTGTGAGGGATATCTCTGGCACGAGTTCGGCGACACGCACCTGCTCTTCGGCAATAAATGGTAGATCCTTTATGGAGTTCATGATAGGAAACAGCCGTATTTAAACGGGGGCCCAAATCGCGTGCGCTCCCGTCCCTTCTTCCTCATCGGAGACGTTTGATGCGCCACCCCCTGGCGAAGATCGCCACCTTTGCGCTCGTCGCCCCTCTCTCGGGCGCCATGTTCCTGTCGGCTCCGGCCGTCGCGGCGCCCGTCGCCGCCAAGCCCGCCGCGGTCAAGGCGGCCGACCCGTTCTCCGTCTTCGACATCAGCCTGAAGGCGACCAAGAAGGTCAAGCGCGGCGGCACGATCAACTACTCGGTCGTCGCCACCAACGAAGGCCCCTACGAGGCCACCGCGGGCACCTGGTTCGTCGGCGGGGAATTCCCCAAGGGCGTCGACCTGAGGAAGATCTCCTACCGCAGCAGCGTGGCGGGCACCGAGTGCCTCCTTGACGGCCGCTCGCTGTTCTGTGTGATCCCCGCCACGGTGAAGAAGGACGAGTACGTCGCCGTGTCCTTCGCCGCCAAGGTCAAGAAGACCGCCAAGGGCACCCAGTCGGCCGTGCTCGGCGTCGTGTCCTACGACGTCCAGCAGGGCATGGAGAACATGAGCAAGGAAGAGCTCGACCGCATCGGCGTGCCCGCCAAGGCGTACGCCAAGCTGGTCAAGACCAAGATCGTGCGCTAGCTCCGCCGTGACGGGCGCCCGCGCCACGTGGGCGCCCGTCCGAATGCTGAACCCTCATGCCGAGCACGAGAGCGTGCACAGTAGCTTGGACAATGTGGACCAGCGCACTCTCCTGATCACTCTGAACGGCCCCGACCGACCAGGGGTCACCTCCCGGCTCTTCTCCGTCCTGTCGAGCTTCCCCGTGATCGTGAGCGACATCGAGCAGGTCGTCATCCGCGGCCGCCTCACTCTCGGCGTACTCGTCACCTACGCCGGCGGGCCGTCGACCGGCACCGGCGGCACCCTCGGCGCCCTGTGGTCCGCCATGGAGCGCGTGGCCGAAGATCTCGGCCTTGAGCTCGAACTGTCCACCGGTTCCCAGACCAAGGAGGCCCGCCGGCGCGGGCGCCTGTCGGTGAGCGTGCTCGGCGCGCCGCTGCAGCCTGCCGCCATGGCGGGCATCGCCGGGCGGATCGCCGCCGCGGGCGCCAACATCGACCGCATCGAACGCCTCGCGCAGTGGCCGGTGACCTGCATCGAGCTGTCCGTCTCGGGCGCCGACCCCGCCATGCTCAGGGGCGAGCTGGCCGCCGAGGCCGCCGTCCAGCAGGTCGACGTGGCGGTCCAGCGCACCGGCCTGTCCCGGCGGGCCAAGCGGCTGATCGTCATGGACGTCGACTCGACGCTGATCCAGGCCGAGGTCATCGAACTGCTCGCGGCGCACGCCGGCTGTCTCGACGAGGTGGCCAGGGTCACCGAGGAGGCGATGCGCGGCGAACTCGACTTCGCCGAGTCGCTGCGCCGCCGGGTGGCGCTACTCGAAGGACTGTCCGAGGACGTCTTCGCGAAGGTACGCACGGAGGTCGTGCTCACCCCGGGCGCCCGCACCCTCGTCCGTACGCTGAAGCGGCTCGACTACCGCTTCGCGATCGTCAGCGGCGGCTTCACCCAGATCACCGACGACCTGGTGAAGGATCTCGGCATCGACTACTCCGCCGCCAACGTGCTGGAGGTCGTCGACGGCAGGCTCACCGGCCGGGTCGTCGGCGAGATCGTCGACCGGCCGGGCAAGGCCCGGGCGCTGGAGCGCTTCGCCCGCGAGGCGCAGGTGCCGATCAGCCAGACGGTGGCGATCGGCGACGGCGCCAACGACCTGGACATGCTCGCCATCGCCGGGCTCGGCATCGCGTTCAACGCCAAGCCCGTGGTCCGCAAAGCCGCCCACACCGCCGTCACCACGCCCTACCTCGACTCGATCCTCTACCTGCTGGGCATCTCCCGCGACGAGGTCGAGGCAGCCGACGCCGAAGACCTGCTCTAGCCCCGCCACAGGAACGGGTAGTCCTCCTCCAGGTCCGCGTTATCGGAGACCCGCCCCCGTCAGGCGACCCGCTCGCCCAGGCGCAGGGCGTCGGCGCAGATTGCGCGCAGGGCCGGGTGGGCGGCCACCGTGTGCCGCAGCTCCCTCCTGACCGCGGTGTCCTCCCTGATCGCCGCCTCCTCCATCAGCGTGTCGACCCGGGAGGCCAGCGCGGCCAGCGCCCAGTCCAGTTCGTCGCCCTCCGGCGCCCGGCTGCCCTTCTTCACCGCCTCGGCCACCGTCTCCAGCCGGTCGGCCACCATGTCGAGGATCGCGGCCGTCGCGTCCCAGCCGGTGTCGCCGCCACGGATGACCGCCGACAGCAGCATCACGTCGTCGCGTACCTTGCGGGCCTCGTCGACCGCGTGCCTGAGCTCTGCGGGCGCCCTGCCGCCCGGCTCCTTCTCCAGCCGGTCCAGGGACTCGGTCAGCCGGTCGGCGGTCCGCCCCGCCTCCTCGATGTGGTCGGCCAGCTCGTCGAGGTCCCGCTCGGCCAGCGTGCGCACCAGCCTTCCGTGGGTACGCAACAGGTCCACCACCCGGCCGTTGATCCGGCCCGCCTCGCCGCGCGGCCACAGCAGCCGGGCCGCCAGCAGCGCCGCCACTCCGCCCGCGGCCGTCAGCAGCAGCCTGACCCCGGCGGCATGCCAGTCGATACGGGTGGAGAAGTCGGTGAGCATCAGCGCCAGCGGCGTGGCCACCACCGACCAGTAGGCGTAGCTGACCTCCCGCAGCGCGAACCCGATCGTCGCGAAGGTCCACACGATGAGCACGACGGTGAGCGGCCCCGGCACCACGGCCAGGATCAGCGCCGCCACGGCCGTACCGACCACCGTCCCGGCCACCCGCAGCACCACCCGGTCCACGGTGTCGCCGTACGTCGACTGCAGCCCCACCAGCACGGTGAACACGAACCAGATGGCGTACGGCTCGCGGATCGTCACCGCCAGCGCCATCGCCAGTGCCGTCGCCAGCCCCAGTCGGCCCGCGTGCCTCGGCGGCCGGGTGATGACCGGGATCTGCCAGGACAGGCGCGGCAGCCTCGGCGCCGCCCGCACCCGCTCGGCCACCCCGCTGGCGCGCACGGCGACCGCGATCCGGTCCACGCACCTGCGCACCTGGCCGAGCAGCGCCGCGTACCGCAGCTCCTCGGGATCGGTCTCCCCGCCCACCCTCACGTTCGCGGCGTACTCGGCGAACTCCCCCGCGGCCGCGATCGCCTCCCGCAGCGCCTCGGGATCCTCCTCGCGCAGCGCCTCGGACAGCGCGGCCACGGCCTCGTCCAGGCGCGGCACCGTGGGCCTCGCCTCCAGCGCCTGGGCGCGCAGCGTGCGCAGGGCGACGCTCTCGTGGAAGACGCGGGTGAGCGCGGCCACGTAGCGGTCCGGCGAGCGCTCGTCGTCGGCGTTGTGGAAGGGAGCCGCCGCCGTGCCCGCTTCCTCCAGCGCCTCCGACGCGCGCTCCCGCGCCTCGACCCAGTCCTCCTCCGGCAGGTCGAGGCCGTCCAGCATGTCCGCCAGCGCCTCCGCCGCCTCCCGCAGCGCCTGCCTGAGCGGGTCGAGGCGGCGCACCGGCCACAGCGCCAGCGCGAACGCGCAGAACAGCAGCCCGCCCAGCCCCAGCAGCGCCGACGGCCCCCAGGAGGGCGGCAGATGGTCGTAGAACCCGATGACGGTGGCCAGCACGGGCGACATGCCGACCGCCTCCCAGTGCCCCGCCGCACAGGCCACCAGGCCGATGCACACCACCGCCACCCACGGGTACGGCCCGACCAGCGACCCGAGCCAGAACCCCAGCATGATGAGGACGACCTGGCCGAACAGATTCCGGGCGCGCGTGCCGTACGGCTGGCCGTAGGTGTCGCCGAAGGCGGTGAGGTAGGTGCCGAGGGCGACCAGGCCGCCGGTTCTCAGGTCTCCGGCGAGGGCCCCGGCCAGCAGGGGGGCGGCGACCGCCGTACCGCAGAGGACGCCGTAGCCCCACGGCGGCCGGGCGGGCAGCGAGAAGCCGGTGCGCAACGCGTCAGCCGCTCCTCGCATCGGCTCCCCCGGCCGGGTGCTACTCCTGGTGCTCCTTGGGATCCCAGCGCGTGACCAGGCGTCCCTCCCCTGGCCACAGGTCTACCCACGCGGCGGCGGTCTCGATCACCGCGAACGAGCCCGGCCTGAAGGTGTACTCGCCGCCCGCCAGGCTGAGGGCCATCTCGTGCACGCCGGGGTTATGGCCGCACAGGACGATCGTCGCCGCCTCCGGGTCCGAACGGCGGACCAGGCTGTACAGCTCTTCCGGGTAGGCCTCGTAGATGTCGCGCTCGAAGGAGACGTCGGCGGCGGGGAAGGCGAGTTCGGCCGTGCGCCTGGTGCGTACGGCGGGCGAGCAGAGCACCAGGCCGGGCTCCAGCCCGAGGGACCTGATCTCGGCGCCCGCGCGCTCGGCGTCGCGTTCGCCGCGGTGGGTGAGCGGGCGCTCACGGTCGTCGAGGCCGGGGATCTGGGCCGCCTTGGCGTGCCGCAGGATGATCAGCGTACGCACTCGGTCAGCTCCCGTTCGAGGCCCAGATGGACAATCCGGCGATCACCGCGAGGATCACCAGCATCCCGAGCAGGATGAACGCCAACGTCTTGCCGCCGGTGGGCCGTTGCTCTTCCATGCCCTTCAGTGTCCCACCAGGCACCCAAGGTCGGTGAAACAGGCGTGGGGCCCGCACGCCGTGTGCGGGCCCCACACTGGGTTCCGGGTCAGGACGCGACCTGCTCCGGCTTCCTCTCGTTGTTGTTGTTGCCACTCGGCGAGATGCTGACGTGCCGGCGCTTGGAGACCACGATCGCGGCGACGACGATGCCCACCGCGACCACGGTGACGCCGATGCGCACCGCGGGATCGGCCGCGTAGGTGACGACCGCGGGCGCGACCAGCAGCGCGACCAGGTTCATCACCTTGATCAGCGGGTTGATGGCCGGGCCGGCGGTGTCCTTGAACGGGTCGCCCACGGTGTCACCGATGATGGTGGCCTCGTGCGCGGCCGAGCCCTTGCCGCCGTGGTGGCCGTCCTCGACCAGCTTCTTGGCGTTGTCCCACGCGCCGCCGGAGTTGGACAGGAACACCGCCATCAGCGTGCCGCAGGCGATCGCGCCGGCCAGGAACGCGCCGAGCGGCGCGTAGCCGAGCGCGAAACCGACCGCGATCGGTGTCAGGACCGCGAGCAGGCCGGGCGTGGCCAGTTCGCGCAGCGAGTCGCGGGTGCAGATGTCGACGACGCGGCCGTACTCGGGCTTCTGGGTGCCGTCCATGATGCCCGGGTTGTTGCGGAACTGGTCGCGTACCTCGAAGACCACCCGCATCGCCGCCCTGCCGACCGCGCTGATCGCCAGACCGGAGAACAGGAACACCACCGAGGCGCCGATGATCAGGCCGACGAGCACGTTGGGCGCGTCGATGCCGAGGCTGAAGTTCTGGAACGAGCCCAGCGCCTGCTTCACCGCCGCACTCGCCCCGGTGAGCTCGGCCTCCACCGCTGTTCGGAACGCGCCGAACAGCGCCGTCGCGGCGAGCACCGCCGTGGCGATCGCGATGCCCTTGGTGATCGCCTTGGTGGTGTTGCCGACCGCGTCCAGGCTGGTCAGCACCCGCGCGCCCTCGCCCTCGACGTCGCCGGACATCTCCGCGATGCCCTGCGCGTTGTCGGAGACCGGGCCGAAGGTGTCCATCGAGACGATGACGCCGACCGTGGTCAGCAGGCCGGTGCCGGCCAGCGCGACGGCGAACAGCGCAATCGTCACGTTGCCGAAGCCGAGCAGGAAGGCGCCGTAGACCGCGCCGCCGATGATCAGCGCCGAGTAGACGGCCGACTCCAGGCCGACGCTGATACCCGCCAGGATGACGGTCGCCGGGCCGGTCAGCGAGCTCTCGCCGATCTCCTTGACCGGGCGCCGGTTGGTCTCGGTGAAGTAGCCGGTGAGCACCTGGATGGCGCTGGCCAGCACCAGGCCGATGAGGACCGCGCCGATCGCGATGAGCCTCGGGTCGGCGTCGGACTGCACGGACGCGCCGGTCAGGCCGCTGAAGGTACTGGGCAGGTACCAGAAGGCGGCGGCCGCGACCAGCACCGCCGAGATGGCGGCCGAGATGAAGAAGCCCCGGTTGATGGCGCTCATGGCGTTGCGGTCGCCGTCGCGGGAACGGGTGACGAAGATGCCGATGATCGCGGTGATCACGCCGATCATGGGCACGATCAGCGGGAAGATCAGGCCCTGCTCGCCGAAGGCGACCTTGCCCAGGATCAGGCTGGCCACCAGCATGACGGCGTAGGACTCGAACAGGTCGGCGGCCATGCCCGCGCAGTCGCCGACGTTGTCGCCCACGTTGTCGGCGATCGTCGCCGGGTTGCGCGGGTCGTCCTCCGGGATGCCCTGCTCGACCTTGCCGACCAGGTCGGCTCCGACGTCGGCGGCCTTGGTGAAGATACCGCCGCCGACCCTCATGAACATCGCCAGCAGCGCCGCGCCGAAGCCGAAGCCCTCCAGCACGCCGGGCGCGTCACCCTGGTAGATGAACACGACGACCGCAGCCCCGAGCAGGCCCAGGCCCACGGTGAACATGCCGGCCACACCGCCGGTGCGGAACGCGATGCGCATGGCGCGCTTCTCGCCCGACACCCGGGCCGCGGCGGCGACGCGGACGTTGCCGCGGACCGCCAGCCACATGCCCATGAATCCGGTCAGGGCGGAGAAGCCCGCGCCGACCACGAAGAAGACCGAGCGGCCGATACGCACATCGGTCTCGCCCGGTAGCAGCAGCAAGAGGAATGGGATGAGCACGACGAAGATGGCGAGCGTCCTGAACTGCCGCGTAAGGTACGCGGCGGCTCCTTCCTGGACGGCCCGCGCGATGTTCTGCATGCGTTCGGTGCCCTGATCGGCTCCGAGCACTTCGCGCACCAGACCGCCTGCGACGGCCAGTGCGATCAGCGCCACGGCGGCGACCACGACCACGATGGTGAGATTGTTTCCGCTCAGCGCCAGATTTGAGGCTGGCTCAGCGGCCAGCAAAAGCGTAGACATCCGTTCTCCTCGGCAAGACGGGTACGTCCTGCCCGGATGGCGCTGCGATGTACGGCGGCGGTGCGGCGACATCCGGGTTATGGGCTGCCGCTTCCGGTTGAGTCGGCGTTCTGCCGGATCACCTTGGCCGGTGCCGGGAGTCTACGCACGGGTTCCACGGATATGAAGGCTCTGCGGGTACCCGTTTAGGGCCGCGTCTGGTAATCCCCTGACAACGGGCTGATTTGTCGCTGACAAGGAAGTATTTCCCGCTGTTTACGGCCGTGACAAGGACGGGAAAAGGTCGGCCCGAAAATAGGGATGGCGTAGCGGCGGCCGGCCACGCTCGCTTGAGGAGCGTCTCCCTGGACAGGGGGCGGCTCCGTGGGCCGGGTGGGCCCGGCCACGGCTTGCCGTACTAGATCGTGCGTCCGTTCGTGGCCGCCGGCCAGCTCATCCGGATGCGCATGCCCTTGGGGCTGGGGAAGACCTCGACGTCGTCGGCCAGGCCCGCGATCACCGCGATGCCGAAACCGGACATGAAGGAGTCGGAGAGCGAGCCCAGGTCGAGCGGCTGCTCCTGTTTGATCTCATCGCTCGGGGCCAGGTCGCTGACCGTGACCTCGAACCGGCCCGAGTCGTCTCGCAACTCGATGCGGATGGGCTCCCCCGGGCAGTGGGCGCGGTGCGCCTCCACCGCCCGGGAGCAGGCCTCACCGACTGCGAGCCTGACCTCGTCCAGCAACGACTCCTCCACGCCCGTGCGCCGGGCGATCGCCGTGGCGACCAGCCGTGCGGTGCGCACGTGCGCGGGCAGAGCGCTGAACGTCAGCTCAACGGTAGCCATGACTACTTGTCTCGGCCGTGAGCTTCCTTGGCCTCGTCGACCGAAGCGTAGATCCCGAAGACCTTGGTGAGTCCGGTGATCCGGAAGATCTTCAGGATGCGCTCCTGAGTGCAGACCAGCTCCAGCGACCCGTCATGCGCGCGAACCCGCTTGAGCCCACCGACCAGGACACCAAGACCTGTGGAGTCCAGGAAGTCGACCTTCTCCATGTTGACGAGAAGGTGGAAGTTGCCCTTGTTGACCAGATCGATCAGGAGCTCACGCAATCTGGGCGCGGTGTAGACATCGATCTCACCCTCGACTTCAACGATGGTGAGTCGATCGTCCTGGTGGTGATCCAACTTCAGATCCACAGATCCTCCAGCGCCTCGCCTGCGAAAGTACCCTTGCGGGCCTGGCAGTCTGGAGCAGGTTGCTCCCGACCGTCCGACCCCGACGCGCGGCATTCAACCACGGGTCTTGCTTGTGTCTATACGAAATCACGATTCCCGGCGACTTTGCCCAGGGATGCCAGACTGGAAACCAGTGAGTTCCTCCGCTTCCTCCCCACAACGAGCCGGTCCACTCCTCCATCACCTGCTCGGCGTTCCCGCACGTCATGGGCGCGTCACCCATGTGGAGCATGTTCCAGCACGTCAGGCGGGTCAAGCAGCCTGGCCCACATGGACGCCGGATTCGCTGGTTACGCGCTTGGCGAACCACGGCGTAACAGGACTATGGCCTCACCAGTACGAGGCGGCCGAGCTCGCGCACCGTGGCCTAAACGTGATCATTTCCACAGGTACGGCGTCCGGAAAGTCCCTGGCCTACCTCACACCCGCGATCACCTCGGTCTTCTCCGGAGGAACCGTCCTCTACCTGACGCCCACCAAGGCGCTGGCCGCCGACCAGCTCCGCGGCCTCAAGGAGCTGCGCCTCGGCCAGCTCAGGGCCGCCTGCTTCGACGGCGACACCCCCTTCGAGGAGCGGGCCTGGGTACGGCGGCACGCCAACTACGTGCTCACCAATCCGGACATGGTGCATCGGGCCCTGCTGCCGCGGCACGCGCAGTGGTCGGCGTACTTCCGGCGGCTGAGCATGGTGGTCGTGGACGAGTGCCACGGCTACCGCGGGGTGTTCGGGTCGCACGTGGCCCAGATCCTGCGCCGCCTGCGCCGCATCTGCGCCCGGTACGGCTCCCAGCCGGTCTTCGTGCTCGCGTCGGCCACCGCCAGCGAGCCCGGGGTGTTCGGGAAGCGGCTGACGGGGCTTGAGATGGCCGAGGTGACCACTGACGCGTCACCGAAGGGTGCCACCACCTTCGCCCTGTGGGAGCCGCCCCTGACCGATCTCCGGGGCGAGGGAGGGGCTCCTGTACGGCGGACGGCGACGGCCGAGGCGGCGGACCTGCTGGCGGACCTGGTGATGGCCGACGTACGAACGCTGGCGTTCGTCCGCTCACGCCGCGGAGCCGAGACGGTCGCCCTGTCGGCACGCGCCAAACTGTCCGACCTCGCCTCCTCCTTCGGCCCGACCAGCCCCTTCCCCACCCCGGACACGCTCTCGCCCTCCCCCTCGGACATCACACCAACACCCACCGGACGCGCCCCTTCGTCACACCCCGAAGACACCGCTGCGTCAGACGTCGACTCCTCCCCTCAGGGGTTCGTCGCGCCAGCCGTGCCGGGCTCCTCCGGCCCAGAGCACCCGGAAGCGCTCGATGCGGCCACGGAGGCCGCCGAGTTGCCCGGGAAGGTCGCCGCCTACCGGGCCGGGTTCCTCGCGGAGGATCGGCGCATCCTGGAGAAGGCGCTGCGGTCGGGGGAGTTGCTCGGGCTGGCCACCACGAACGCTCTGGAACTGGGCGTGGACGTCTCCGGTCTCGACGCGGTGCTCATCGCGGGCTGGCCCGGCACCCGGGCATCGCTCTGGCAGCAGGCCGGGCGGGCGGGGCGCGCGGGCCAGGACGCGCTCGCCGTACTCATCGCGAAGGACGACCCTCTCGACACCTACCTCGTCCACCACCCCGACGCCCTTTTCGGCCAGCCGATAGAGGCCATCGTGCTCGACCCCGACAACCCGTACGTCGTGGGTCCCCACCTGTGCGCCGCCGCGGCCGAGATCCCGCTGACCGAGGACGACCTGGCCGTGTTCGGCGACACCGCGCCCGGCGTGCTCGACGACCTCGTCGAGAAGGGCCTCCTCAGGCAGCGGGCGACGGGCTGGTTCTGGACGAACCGCGACCGCGCCACCGACCTCGCCGACATCCGCGGCTCCGGCGGCGCCCCCATCCAGGTCGTCGAGTCCTCGACGGGCCGCCTCCTCGGCACCGTGGACGAGTCCTCCGCGCATACCACCGTCCACACCGGCGCCGTGTACCTGCACCAGGGCGAGACGTTCCTGGTCGAACTCCTCGACCTGGAGGCCGGAGTCGCCCTGGTCGGCAGCTCGGAGCCCGACTACTCCACCTTCGCCCGGGATGTCACCGAGATCTCCGTGCTGTCCACCACCACCTCGCAGCGGCTCGGCGCGGCCGGCCTGCACTTCGGTGAGGTGGAGGTGACGCGGCAGGTCGTGTCGTACCTCAAGCGCCGCGTACAGACCGGCGAGGTCCTCGGCGACGAGCCCCTCGACCTGCCACCGCGCACCCTGCGCACCCGCGCCGTGTGGTGGACGCTGCCCGCCTCCGCCGTGGCCGGGCTCGCGGCGGCGGGCTTCGACCTGGGCGGCGCGGCCCACGCGGCCGAACACGCCAGTATCGGCCTGCTGCCGCTGTTCGCCACCTGCGACCGCTGGGACATCGGCGGCGTCTCCACCGAACTTCACCCCGACACCGGCCTGCTCACCGTGTTCGTGTACGACGGGCACGAGGGCGGCGCGGGCTTCGCCGAACGCGGCTACGCCCGCGCGACCGACTGGCTCACCGCCACCCGCGAAGCCATCGCCTCCTGCGAATGCGACCACGGCTGCCCTTCCTGCATCCAATCCCCCAAATGCGGCAACGGCAACGACCCCTTGGACAAGCAGGGCGCACTCCACCTCCTGTCGGCCCTACTCCCTTAACCTCGTCTGGTTTTCCCCGGTAGAGCACCACATCAAGACGCCGCGCCAGCGCAACTTCTTCACATTTCACTAACGAGCGGCTTTTATGCACAGTTTCGGTTTCATAAAAGTTAGCCCAAACCGATACAAAGATGTCTAACTAAACTCATCACCGATTACACAGTGCGCCATAACTGCCACCGGCTCGCAAGGGTCAGCCCAAGCTGTGAACGGCTGCGAAAGCCCTACCAAACACTGCTTCTCCAGTGGGCGGCTGTCATCTTCGACTGAGATGGCATCTTAATTAGGGCGCGCTTGGCACCAAGGCTTTACCGAGAGCAGGTATTTCCTTCATGTTTACACAAATCAGCACCGACATTCTGGGCGAATCGGACCGGACCATCACCGAGCGATGACCGGGGCAGACCCCATCCTGGCCTCCCTGCACGCCCCACTCTGTGACGAGCAGTTCACTCGTGTGCACGTTTGCCGCGCTTCACGCGGAAGCTCTGAGGCGACGGTTGCGGACGGCGGCGTTCCGGCTCCACACCAGGGGCTGAAGATCCGCCGGGCCTCCGAGTACGTTCTCGGTGGCCAGCACCTCCCGACGAGAGGTCTTGGCGACGGATGCCCGCTGGCGGTAGTCCAGGAAGGTCTGCACCTCACCGGCGCTGTGACAGAGTTCCCACTTCGGACCCTCCAACTCGGTGTAGGACATGCCCTCATACACGTAGTCACCCAACGTGGCCACGTGGACAGCCCAACGGCGAAGCAACGACGACGAAGCCCGCAAGCTGAGCACCCCACCCAGCGACTCCACCTCGGCCCGTGACACATCGTCCTCGGGACGCCACCGCTGCCACCAGGTGCCATCGGCCCGCCGAGTACGCCACTCGTTGGCTGCGAGGTCAAGGCCCCAGGTGTGCCAGCGGACCGTGCCGGACACCGCTCCAGACGCGGCAACCCTCCGACTGAGGTACCGAGCGGTCCGCGCCGACAGGTAGGTCAGGTCAGCGGGGATCAGCGCCACAGGGTCACTCTGTTCGGCGTCGAATGGGTTGGGATCGATGAACCGCCGATCGATGATCACCATGGTGCCGGCCCGGAACCTGTCAATTTGATCAAGGCAGTTGAGCTGGGCTAATTCTGTGTCGGCTTCTCTGTGGTCTCCTTCAGGTCCTCGTTCTTGGGCTTGTTG